>CAZCCU010000005.1:0-54947 GCA_964497645.1 uncultured Methanosarcinales archaeon | reverse complement strand
TTGGGGATTTGAACATCTGGAAGACTTCATCTGCCAGCCCCTTCGTTTGCTGCGCAAATGTCAAGAACCATTGGTTCTTGAGCACGATCGGAAATCTGTGATTTCCGACGCTCAGGGAATCCCAGCTCGGGCGTTTATAGACTTCAAGTCCAGATTTCTCCTTCACAATCCATATTAAAAACGATTTCTTAGAGATTTTCATGAGAAACACACGAAAAAAGTTCAGAGGAGGTGACTAAAAACTGCCGGTCTGGGAGGATGCTCCCACCGGAAATTATTATATACCCCTACTACATACATAGTGCTGGTGAAGATGTGAAGACAGATACAAGTTCTGTGCCAGTATATTCCGGACTCAGGTCTAAAGAAGAATTTCTAAAAAGCTTAGAAGAAACACTAGCTGAGCTAAAGCGGCCAACTTGTCGAAATTACGGAATCATGATAGCATACGCAGGAAATCCCACTCCTGAACAAATGAGAGACATAGCCGGATGGATGGAAACAAACGCAAACTACGGAGGACAATCAAAAGCAGAACAAGACAGCATATTTGCAGGAGTTTTCGTGCTTCCAGGAATGCTTGCCCTCTACGCAGAAAGACTGAGAGAAACTCTGGCAAAACATTCCACGTTAAAACTAGGAATCACACACGAGATACTCGCGCCCGACCAGACGACAGAAGTCTTTGAAAGAATAGTACAAAATGCCTATAGCGACATGCTCACGCCCCGACCTGCTCCTTAACAGACTTCGCAACAGCAACGCCCAAGAGATCAGCCAATTTCTGAAGCGGAGAATTTCTAATATCACCCAAATCCTTAATTCCCGCACGATGCATTTTTCTCGCACGAACACGACCAATGCCTTCCAGCCTGATCAACGGCAGCAGTTCTTCTTTGACGCCATATTTTAATCTAAGACGGACTTTCATAATCTCTTTCAACAAATCCTGATACTGCAACAAACGAGCAAGCTCGTGACAGCCATACAACAGCCAATCAGCATTATCGATCTTCGCCCTTGATTCACCAGGCCTGCAGTCATAACGCTCCAACAGCCATTCCTCGTCCTTCTCGTCAATCCAATCTTCCAACATCAAAGCAGTCTTCAAACTGTCAAGCCAATCCTCATACTCAGGCTCAAACATGCTAGGCTCATGCTCCAACAAGTAAGACTCCAGAAGCGCATACTTCTGCTGGATTTCGTCATATTCTTTCTGCTTAACGCGTAACAACGGGCGCATCTCCAAAGTGTTAGACACGGCATGCAGGAACGAAATCGATTTCAGCTTTGTATGAGTTGCGCGCTCCAAACGATTCATCAAATTAAAAGCCGTCAACGGGTCAAGATAAAGTTCAGCAACACGCTTGCCAATCAAAGTAGCACGATAACCCTCCTGCACTTCCTGCAAGAAACCCCACTCGACCAATAAGTTCAGCATTTTGTCAATGATACGAGACATCTTCTGCAAATCCTTGTATTGGTAAGCCCAGAAAGTCCGGCTGAAAAAATCAAGAATGGATTCTTTCGAAGAAATGACCCGCGAAGAAATCAAAGACAGCAAATAAGTTCTCAAAACAGGCTCGACAGCGAGCTTGCTGTAAATATCCTCAGGAATACCTTTCAAATAATGTTCAGTGATGTATTCTTTATCTGTTTCTGTTTGTGCAAGAACAATAGCTTCGCCAAACGTATCATACTTGGGGCGACCAGCCCTGCCGGCCATTTGTAAAAATTCAAGAACTGGAATATGCGCCATGCCATGCACTCCAAACCGCTTAACATCCCTAATGATTGCGCGGAAAGCTGGAAGATCAACACCCGCTGCCAAAGTTGGCGTGCAACAAATTATCTTGATAACGCCGGCACGAAAAGCGTCCTCAACCAACTCTTTCTGCTTAGAAGCCAAACCTGCGTGGTGAAAAGCAATGCCGTGCTTTGCACACAACGCCAAACGCTCGCACTGCTTTGTAGGCTTAGAAAGAACATTTTTGATGCTCTCAGACAACTTGTCAAGCTCAGCACTCTTCAACTCAGCTTTTTTGCTGATGTCCTCAGCAACCTTCTCAGCAGAACGCTTCGCATTGACGAATACCAACGCCTGCTTCTTGATTCCAATAGTATCTAATGCGAGATTGATGACTGAATCAGATGTTTTCTCGGCAATTTTCATGAGAATTTTCATCAGCTTTCGCCTTATTAACTTTTACCATAACCTTTAAAAAGCATTCTCGTCCCCACAAATACAATGGGCCCGTAGCTTAGCCTGGTGGAGCACTCGACTGATAATCGAGCGGTCCCGTGTTCAACTCACGGCGGGCCCATTCTATTTTTTTGTCACAACACTTTTAAATCGTGACTTTCTATCGTCGATAGGTGGTGGAATGGCAGAGACAGGCATAGAGCATAATTACGACCAAAGCGTCATCGATGGAATGCATGCAAAGTTCTTGCGCTATTTCCGCAGCACACTGGACTCAGGCGAACCCACGGTGCTGGGACTTGAGAATCTGCTTTCCATTCCGCAAGACACTTCCGCTGTACTGGTCTCAACCCACAAAAGCCATCTTGACTACGTAGTCGTTCCATGGGTTCTCCAGCATCATCATATTATGTCAAGAGGCCGGCCATTAGCAATCGCTGCAGGAGACAACCTCTTCAAGCGCATTGCAAAATGGAATTTTGACAGACTATTAAGAGCGTGCGGTGCGTACAAAATAATCAGGAAGCCTGAGCCAGGCACGCGCATAGCAACAACCGGAGAGCAGCTAAAGTACACTTCAGAACGCATGGAAGCACGAGATTGGTTCCTCGTCTTCCCCGAGAAAGACGCAGATGACAAGCGAGGAAGATCGTACACTGGAAAAGTGCTTCCATTCGAGCCCGCAGCACTCGGAATGTTCCAAAGAGCAGAAAGAAGAGCTGGAAGAAAAGCAGCGTATGTGCCAACTACTATAGGATACGAACGCGTGCCAGAAGACAGATGGTTTACCGCATTCGCAAATTACAAATCATCACAATCAGGCATTAAAAAACTTCTTTATGACGCTCTTGACTGGCCGCTCATCATGGCACAGCAGTACATCGGAATCTGGAATAAGCCAATCGGGCAAATTGTCATTCGCTTCGGCACACCGGTCACCAGCCTGGAAGGCGACGAGCAACTGAGCAAGGAAGAATTTGCATTAAAAATGGAAAAAGAATGCAAGTCGTTAGTCACGGCATTCCCAACAAACATTATGGCCGCAGCGCTCAAACAAGACCAAAATCCAACAACACTGCCGCTGACAATAAAAAAAATACAGGCACAGCTGCATGAATGCGGCGCCGTACCTCAAGTAAGAACATCAGAAGAAATAATCGAACGAGCATCAATGTTCCTAAACGCGCCATTCAGAAGATTCATCAAAAACAGAACATTGTACGAAATAAATCGGAAAGATGTTGTCAATTATTATAACAACTGCATTGCACACTATCTTTAACATGAAAGGCTCTCTTCAGAATACGACCTGAGCAGCAGGACCAAGTCGCCAATTTCCAAAGCGCCGTTAGAATTCATATCCAGTTCTGTAATACAGAATGAATTCACAGCTTCTACATTGCACCGCAAATTCTCGCTGAAAAAGCCAGATATCAACACGACCAGATCGCCAATGTCAAACTGATTATTGTTGTTCTGATCAATATTAAGCCTGCAAGTCTGAGAAGTAAAAGAAACAGAGTCTTCAACTGAAGTGCTCTGGGAATCCTGGGCAGAGAAAGTTATTGTATGCGCGCCAGGAGGAAGTGGCACGGTAATTTGATTGCCTGAACCCAATCGCGTTTCCCCTTCATACCACGAGCCAACAAGAACACCATCTTCAGGATCATTAGCAGCAGCATCAAGAGTGACAGGAGAAGAAAGAACAGAGTTGGCAGGAGTCGTAATCCTTACATCAGGAGGGCTGTTTACCGGAGGCGGAGTTGGAATCGGCGAAGGAGACGGCGCGGGCTCAACAGTAAAACGCACAACAGCCTGGCCGGTCGCCAAAGCACCATCAGTCGCGGTTAAAGCAATCGTGTGAGTTCCAACAGGCAAATCCGCCCGCACAGAAGCGCCGATGCCAATCGGTCCAAGCTCAGAACTCCAAGACAATTTTTCAGAAGCAAGCAATCCATCTTCAGCATCACTGCCAGAACCTTCCAAGGAAACAGGAGAATTAACTGTTGCGCCTTCAACAGGAGAAATTATTGAAGCGACAGGAGGAGTGTTTGGAGGCGACAAAGACTGAACAGCAGCCAAAGAATCAACGCGCTTAAACGCGCCAACAGGCCTGCCGGTATCCTGCAAAATCTGCCTCATCTGATCAGGAGCCAACCGCAAACCCCGAAGCTCTGCATACTGGCTCAACAAAGCAACCAAACCAGACACGTGAGGAGTGGCCTGAGAAGTGCCGGACAATGGACCATACTGATTATTCGCTTTTGTGCTGATGACAGACAAGCCAGGCGCGAGAACATCAAGCAATTGCCCTCTATTTGTAAATCCCGTAATAAAATCATTCCTGTCAGTCGCGCCAACCCCAATGGAATTCACATTACAACCAGGATAACTAACACCATTCGGATAACCATTATTTCCAGACGCGAACACGGACACTATTCCAGCATTATACGCGGCATCAATCGCAGCATCAAAATACGTCGGACACTGCCCCTGAACCTGATAATTACCGCCATCACCAATACTGCCGCTGATCGCGACAACATTAAACTGGTCCTTCACCCGCAAACAATAATCAATACCAGCAAAAATATCAGACAAACCGCAGCCAAGATTACACACTTTCACAGCAACAATGTTCACGCCAGGAGCAACACCCTTGTACACCGGACCATTCGCGCCAATAATACCAGAGACATGAGTTCCATGGCTGATCGAATGAGTATCAGTAGCTAAAGCGTCAGATCCCTGACCATTCGGACAGCAATTCGGCGAACAAAAACACTGCTGGTTGACAATGCGGTCCTGAAAATCAACATGAGGAGAAATTCCCGTATCAATCACGCAAACACTTCTGCCCCTCCCATCAATATTCTGGCCACCCAACTCCATCCGCCAGACATCATCAGCATTAATCAAAGGAACAGTGTTTGCCAATGCCAGCTCAAACTGAATGTCAGGATAAACAGCCTCAACCAAAGGATGATCCTCCAATTCAGCAATACCATCCTGCGTTGCCTCAACAACCATTGCCGGAACAATATCCAGCTTTCTTTCAGCCTCGACATCAGGAGAAGGCACAATCCCGAACAAACGCTCAAAAAAAGAAGGACTATTAACGTCATCCAAAACTTCCTGCTGAGCAATAGCAGTAGAAACTTTCAACTCATCCAAAGAAGGCGTTTTCTCATCAAACGCCACCGCGCCCGTAATCGCACTGCTCGACTGAGCTTTCAAAATAACAACCACAGTCTCAGAAAGCTCGCCAGTTGCCTTGCCCGTGACGTTCGGCTTTCCCCAAATAAGGAAAGAGAACAGAATCAACATCCCGAAAGCCAGCACAATACGAACACGTTTCATAAGATCACTCTTTTCTTACATCAAAACAAGCGCTGCTTAAATGCTTTTCGAGAAGTATAATATAATAAAACGCGATTGCAATATCATGAAATACGTACTGTTGCTAATTTTGCTCGCTGGATGCGCGCAAACACTGCAGTTCACACAATGGGATGAAGGGCTGCCTAAAACAGGAGAGTGGAGAACAAACCTGGCAGTCGGAGACGTGAACAATGATGGGCTTCTGGACATTGCTGGAATAGGCAGAAAAGGAACAGCCTACGCGTCAGTCTGGCTGAACCAAGGCAACGGAAGCTGGAAGCCTTCAGTGGACGGCATACTTCAAGAAATGGAGTGCGGAGTCGGAGCAGACTTCGGAGACGTAAACAACGACGGCAATCTGGACATCGCATACGGCAGACACTGTGGAGGACCTATAGTATACTTAGGAGACGGAACAGGAAAATGGACGAACTACTCAACAGGATTGCTGGCAGAAAACGTCAACCCAATAGCGCTCGCAGACTTTGACAACGACGGACTGGCTGACATTATAACATTAGGAGCAGTGCTTGAAGGATTCACAATTTACAAAAACACTGGAGATGGATGGAATATAACTAACACAAATCTTCCGGACAAAATGGAAGCATCCACATACCAAATAATAATTGATGACATCAACACAGACGGAAAACAAGACATAATAGCAGGAGCTGGAGTTTACGTCAACAAGGGCAATTTAACATTTGAACAAAATTTCGCATTCACCGCTTCTTACATAGCATACAAAGACAACTTCCTTGTCATAAGCGGAGCGCGCCAACTGCTTGTCTACAAACAAGAAAACGACTGGCAACTCTACAGAAATCTGACTATGTCTTGTGAAAAAGGCGGAGGAGTAGACCTTGAAGACATGAACAATGACGGCAAAACAGACCTCACCGCATCCTGCACTACTGGCATCAGAACGTTCAAAGGGCCAAACTTTGAAGAAACAAACAACAACATACCACTATCAGAAAAACGCCCACAAGGCCTACACATAGCTGATGTCAATAATGACGGCAAGAACGATATAATAGCAGCATATGGACAAGAAGGAGGCAATGGAGGAATCCATATATGGGTAAGAACTTAGAATCCTAAACACTGCTATGAAAACGTTTATATATAGGCATTCCAATAACGTACTTTAACTTGAAAGCTGAAAAAAGGGGCTTGCTAAATACAAATCAGGCTTTACATGAGGTGGAACTATGAATTCAAAACAACTTTCTGCTATACTAACAACAGCATTATTACTCGTAAGCACACTACCAGCAGTTGTGCCACACGGCATAATTCTAGACCAAGGAGACAAAACAGCAGCACTCATAGGAGACGTATTCTCAGGTGTTAGCGAAGAAATATACGTGCAATACCTAGGAAACGAAACCGCGCGCCTGCACTGGTCGTTTTATAATGAAAACTGCAATGAAATCACAAACGGAATCGAAAGAGTCACCCCACTACAAATCGTACAAATTCTAGGACCAGAAGGCGATCCAGACAGAAAACTCGTGGTCGTTGTGGAAGACTTAGCCGGAGACAGACTGTTAAACCAGCCACTCATAGGCACAATTTATTTTAATGACAGAACAGCAGTCAAAAACATACCAGGACTCACTGCAGTAACCAACATAACGGGTGCAGTAATAGGAGATGCAGGAATTTTCGCATCAAATGGCGCGGCAAACTATAGCCTGTTGCCAATGAACTACATACACCTGCCATTCCTGGTAGACGAGACAGGCTCTCCAACAGTCAGCAACAGCCTCGCAATAAACATATTCAATGCAACACCACAATTCGTAGAACAGGATACATTCAATGACATTGAAGACTCAGCATCAAGCAATCTTGATGAAATTACTTGCGCAGGACTAACAGACATAGCAATTGCAGGTTTCCAATACTCAGATATAGGCGAAGGCATAGGACAAGGAATCCCGCCAGGAATTCCAATAACAAACGCAGGAGTAGGAGTCATAAAATCATCAGAAGAAGAAGGAAGACTGCTGGTAGAATCTGTATTCGGAGATGAAACTCTTGACGTGGACGCCATATCCAACGTATTCTACTTTGATGATGGCGAACCATTCACATTGGAATACGAGGACTTGCCACCACTGCCACCACTATCAGCGCCACAAGGAATTTTCACAGGCAAAAACGAAAACTACCAAAACCCAAGACTCACTGGCGCGTTGGCAAGCATTGGAATACAGAAGCCGATCGAGCCTGATGGCTTAAACAACAACAACGAATCATTGCCTCCAAGCAACTTCAACATTGACACGGTATTCGCAATCTACAATAACGAAGACGAGCCAGCAGAAGTCAGAAAACTGAAAGCAAGATTTGATTTCATAAGTCTTGATCCAAGCTCTTTCAACGAGTGCAACCACAAAGACTTCAACATGACCCTAACACCAAACGACGTTGAATACGTACGAGTCAGCCAGTTAACAGGAGGCCACCTCCTTCCAGGAGATTCACCAATAATCGGAGTGCTCACAGTATGGGACCCAGAAAACGGTGAAACACTCGCAGGCTACAGATGGGACGTAATCATGGAAACACAACCGGAATGCAACGACGGAGTGGATAATGATAACGACGGAACAACAGACGGAGGAGATCTTGACTGCGTTGACGAGTTTGACGACAGCGAAAGCGACGGCGTCGGAAACTTCACAGACAGAGAAGACGTGATAGACTCGGTGCTGGACCAGGAAGTAATGCTAACTCTAGACTCGACAGTTGAAAACGGCATTGCAAGCTTTGAAGCAGCAGAACACGCAACCACCCTCGTTCCAACAATGGCAGTAACCGACTCAGACGATTTCAACCTAGTATACGTGAACTGGGACGGATTAGATGACCCAACCGCGCTAGACCAAGTGCTTGCCTTCCAAGTAATGGATATGGAAGAAAACACGAAATCAATAAAAATCCCAACAACAGAATGCATAACTTTGCTGGACAAACAAAGCTTCCCAAGCCTATCAGACGGAAGCGCGTTCGGAACGAGTCCAAGCGTGGTAAGCTACACGGGCAAGTTTGACCAGCCAAACAGAGGACTCGCAGCATTCCTCTTCTACAACAAAAACGGATTGCTAGCAACAGAAGACCTTGACGACGCAAGAAACCTCGCCTTCACAAACAACCACCACGACGGAGAAATCTTCGCAGACGTCAAAATAATGCCGGGAACAGTTCCAGGACCAGGAGGAACGTTCATAGTAGAAGTAGGAGTAACACCATCAGTAACACAAATCAATGTTAACGTCACAGTAAGATGGTTTGCGGCAGTCCCGGATGGCGCAGACCCAGCCAAACTAGTGAGAGGACCGTTGATCTGCGATGAAAAAGTAAACCATAACTTGGTAGCAGGAGAAGCCTTCGGCATCAAAGTAAGCTGCCCGATTGACCCGCTAAGCATCGATGCCTTCCTAGAGGTTGAAAGCACCCCGTTAACAGCAATGGGAAGGGTATCGATATTCGTACCAAAAACAACATAGGAGGGAGTAAATGAAGCCCTTTCTTTTTTTTCTTATCTTTCTGGTAATCATAACTAGCGCAAGCGCCACATTCCCGATAACAATAAACGGAAAATCAGTACCCAGCTCTCCAACAAATGTAGACATAACAGAAGCAGACCAAACCCAAATCTTCTACCAAGGAAAAGCACAAGGATTCACACTGCCAATCGACCCAGAAGTAAAAGCCAAATCAAGAGGAAGCATAGACTTCAAAAGAGTAACAGACACGAAAAACAAAGCGCCACCAATCTCACAATTCTTTTTCTTCCCGATAACAGGACCGTTAAACGAGCTAATACAATCCAGCGAAAAAGCAACAGAAGCTTCAGAACCAACAGGAGCAATAACTTACACAGTTGACGAAGCACCAGAAACAGGGCCGACAGTAGCAATCATACTCCTGCTGACAATAATAGCAATATTCTTTGTGATACGAATACAAGGAGCCCAAACAAAAATAATCCTTGCAGTAATAATACTCACCATGGCAACATTCATGAGCGTAAAACTCACAAACACTCCAACAGCGCTCATAGTGCAGGAATACCCCCAGGCAAACATAGAACCAGAAACAATAGAACCAGCATCACTCCACGTACTCAGCGCTTTCACGCTCACTTGGACGCATGGAGGACCAGTAACGTTCTTCCCAGACGTCCCAGACGAAAGTACGGAGTGCTCAGACGAAATAGACAACGCAGACTTCGAAGACTCGCTCGTAGACTGCGAAGACCCAGGATGCCACACAGACGGAAACACGAGCAACTCCTCAAGCTGCGACCCAACAGACGACTTTGAACAAAACATGCTGGAATACGACCAGCCACCAGTCGTTGACAACCAAATAGACGTATACGACACGGTCAACTGGATACAATACTTCAACGGAGACTTCAGCGTGCTCGTGCACTGCATAAACCCAACATGCTCGAACCAAGCAGGAACAGCAAACTGCGTAGGAGACGTTGACCCAAGCAACGACGTGGCGCTATCATTAGCAGACATTACATTCCTAGAAACAACACAACTGGCAGACACTGACAGCAGAACAGTGCCTGGAGCAAGCCCGATCTGCTTCAACCCATGAAAGCCATAAAATTACTGATAATGCTGGCCCTGATTTTGCCTAGCGTAAGCGCCGCGGTGACATTCTCGCTAACACCAAGCGCGCAAAACGCAAACCCAGGAGACACTGTAACAATTGAGCTAAGAGCAAACAACGACCAAGCAATCTGGGGAGCAGCAGTCAAAGTAGACTTCGCCAGCCCAATAGCGTACAGTTCAAACACGCCAGGCGCGATAATCGCAGGAAGCTTCAATGGAGTCACGCAAAACAATCCGACACGCATCACGCCATACGCGGTCTTCGCAGGAAATACGCCAGGAATACCGGCAGGAAATAACAAACTGTTTGACCTGAAATTCACAATACCAGCACAAACAGCACCAGGACCATACCAGCTCACCCTAACACAACCAACCGCGAGCGACCAAAACGGAAACCCGGCACAAGCAAGCATTTCAGGACCAGCAACGATAACAGTACAAAACGCACCACAACAACCATACGCCGAAACAGGATTCTACCTGCCAAGCGTCTACGGAAACGTCGGACAAACCATCGACATACCAATCTGCGTAAGCAACACAGAACCAGGCAGAATACTCACGAGCTTAGACATCACAATCACAAACAATGAAAACGTTGTAAAACCAACAGAAGCAGAAATCGCGCAAGGAACAGGAAATTCTGACATACAACCAGGCAGCGCGCACATAACAATCAACGGGCTCAACATCCAAAACGCAGACTGCGAAGCAGGAAGCGGCGCGTACGTGGCATACCTGCACTACGGGCTCCAAGCACTCGGCGTCAGCCCGCTGCACATCCAAAGCGCAAGCGCACAAGACCAAACAGCACAACCATTCAGCATACAAGCGCTCGAAAACGAAGACGGACAAATAACAGTAGGCACGCCGCAAGTAACCAAGCACTGCGAGCCAAACCTCGGCATCATAACCCAAAATCAGGCAGTCACTATCACATACAAAATATCAAACCCGGGAAAGCCAGCAACAATATCAAACAACATAGGAGGAGTATACAACGAAGACATATTTGATGATACAAATTTCGAACCAACAGTACCTCCAACAAACCTGCAGGCAGGAAGCAATCTAACGCACGGTTATACGGGCGGTACTGGAAAAATAGAAGTCGTACAAACAGAAAGCCCGCTCCCATTCCTGTCAGGAGCAGGCACGTTTAACATTTACTCAATAATATACGACTCGATAGCAGGCATTCCAGTGGGCACGTACATCTTTGACTTCAACCCGCCACCGCCCCCAGCACTAGAAGTAAGCGACGAGTTCAGCAATGACATGACAGCAAGCAAAGTCAGCTGCCAAGTCGAAGTCATCGAAGAATGCACAACCAACGGACAATGTGATGACGACAATGAATGCAACGGAGAAGAAGCCTGCGTAAATGGAGATTGCGTGCCAGGAACACCATTAGGCTGCAACGACGGACTAGCATGCAACGGACAAGAAACCTGCTCCCAAGGAGGCTGCGTGCCAGGAACTTCGATCAACTGCAATGACAGCAATCAATGCACAACAGACGCGTGCCAAGAACCAAACGGAAACTGCCAGAACACACCAATCAGCTGCGATGACAGCAATCAATGCACAACAGACACTTGCAGTCCAACCTCGGGCTGCCAGCACACTCCAATACCAAACTGCGAAGGCGGCGGAGGACCAGGAGGCGGAGGACAAGGCGGAGGCTCAGGACAACAAACAGCATACATATGCTCAGACTGCAACAACACAGTCTATCCAGATTACGAAAAGTGCTGCGGAATAAACGAAGGAAACGCCAAAAAGTTCTGCAAGAATCCACTCGCGTACAAACAATTCTGCGTACTGTTCGGACAAACAGTAATAGAGTCCCCAATATTTACACGACCAGTCCCAATCGCAGGAATCGAAGAACCAGAAATTGAACAACCACAAGCTGAATCAGAAAGAAAAGTACCTCCGCCAAAACAACACCTGGCAGGCAAAGCCATCTCGCAAGCCACAGGACTCCAAACCGAAGGCATACTGCCATGGATAATAGGAGGGCTTGTAATAATCCTGCTCGGAATATTCGCGGCAGTAATCACGATAAGACGCAGGCCAGAAGAGCCAGCGCGTCCAATAGAAACGCCAGAAATCACTCTAGAAGAGCTTCCAGAAGACCTGAAACCTGACGTGCCAGAGATTGTTGTTAAAAAGCCAGAAGCGCCAAAAACAATATACACGCCAGTAACACCAAAACCAGTAAAAGAAGTTCCACTGAACAAATACGAAGCAGAAGTCAGAAAGAAACTCGCAAAAGCAATGAAAGCAAAAAAGAGAAAATAATTCTTTAACTAACCACGGCAGTCTGAACCAAAGGAACTCCAACAAACCCATTGCCCTGCTTGCACAAACTCAACTGCGTGCCATACTCATTCGAGTAAACATGCACGGGGTCAACAGGCTCAAGACCAGCATAAATACACGCTTCATCAGGCGCCAATTGAATCCGTTGAGGACCATAATACCATCTGCCACCGCCACTAGCATAATACTGGCCGGTAAGAGAATCACGCAATTGAACAGTCAAACCGCCAATAGCAACAATCGCTACAAAACCCAACAAAACAAGACCAAGTTTTCTCATCATCTCTTTTCACAACAATAAACAGTTTAGGCTTATATAAAGGTTACGCTCAAGGAAATTCTGTAGAACCCACCGCAAGCGGAAGAACAATGAAATGGTGCAATGCATCAGAAATGACCAAAGATGCACCTATTATTGCCAGCCAGTCATTTTGAACGAAAAAATAAGCAAACAAAAACACAATTCCGGCATAGCCATGATGAATACGCACTGGCATTTTCCAATCACGCGCGCGAAGCTTGAAGACGAAGCGGCCTATGCATGTAATGATTTCAAAAACCAGCGTGAGAACAATTATCTCAAAAAGCATACGCCCCCGGTGAGACTCGAACTCACGACCCACTGATTAACAGTCAGTTACTCTACCGGCTGAGCTACGGGGGCATGTTCTTAAAGGGACTAGTGAGACCTTTTAAAACTTTCTGCCTAGCAATCTTTATAAACACCGACGAAGAAAGCAAAGTCGTGCTCGAAAACTACGATTTGGAATTAGAAGCGGTGGAAGCCAAGATTAAGGCAGAAAAAGCAAAAATAGTCTGCATCCAACTACCGGATGGATTGAAGCCGTACGCTAAAGAAATAGTTACAGAACTGCAAAAAAGAACAAACGCCAAAGTCATCACATGGCTGGGCAGCTGCTGGGGAGCATGCGACGTTCCCCTTGAAGTAAACAGATTAGGCGTTGATTTACTTGTCCAATGGGGGCACTCTGAATGGGGACACTAGCGCACATCGCACCAGTGCTTGGACTTCTTGCAGGAATCATCACAGCAAGGCTCGCAAAAAGCGAGCTCAAACAAGGCGAAAAATATTTCAAAATACTTCAGTACGCGCTCGGCATAGCTGTTATTGGCACAGTAGTATGGCAGCACATCAACGAACAGACAATAAACTTAGACGTTCCAATCTTCCTCTTCTTCATCCCAGTAGGAACACGATATCACAAAAAACATTCATTACTTGCAGGAATTGCGGCAGTTTATATCATCATATCTTTAATGATCTTCTAACTTTCCAGAAATAATCAAAACCACTCCACACAGTAAGCACAGCGGCAATAAACATCAAGTGCGATGCATACGCAAAACCGACAAGCACGGCCACAACACCAACAATTTGGGACAAAGTCTTCAGCTTACCCCACATGCTTGCGTGCACCACCTCTTTCCTCTTAGTCAAAATACGCAAGCCAGTTATTAAAAATTCCCGTGCTATGATAACATAGGCAATCCAGGCATCAACGCCCTGGCCAATCAAAAAAATCAAAGCAGCAGCAACCAGCAGCTTATCAGCCAACGGGTCGAGCACAGCGCCAGCCTTTGTCACAGCCTTATACCTTCTAGCAAGCCAGCCGTCAACAGCATCAGTAGAAGCAATAGCGCAGAAAACCAAAGCAGCAATCCAGCCTTTGTACTTAATCGGCAAATGAAGAATCATGATAAAGAGCGGAATAGCCAAAATCCTGCCAATCGTCACAAGATTAGCCCAGCTCACCATTTCACATCACGCACGCCAATCCAGTAGCCGATATGATTTGTCGCGATATGGCCAAAAGCGCTGATGAAAACAACCAAAAATGCGTTAAGCCAGCCCGGAAAAAAGACAAAACTCCCAAGAACCAACGCGCCGACAGTATAGTCTATCTGGTCAAAAGGAATCCAAGGCTTGCCAGACTTAATTCCAACACGGCGCTTGAAAAAACTCTTAACAGCATCGCCCAACAAAGCGCCGGCGCCAGCCAAAACAGACCAAACAATCGCAGAAAACTCAAACGGCCAATACACGTTAGATAAAATAACGCCGGCAAGCACGGCAACGACAATTCCGACGATAAAGCCCGCCCACGTCTTATGATCGCCAAAAATCCTGATCTTGCCAAAAGAAAATCCGAAATCCATAGGCGCATTCCAAGGACTATACTTGGCCAGCACAGGCGGAGCCATGTTAGCAAAATAAGCAGGAATCATCAGATAGAAAATCTGCAAAACGTTCATTCCCAACTCCACCTGCGAGAGGATGGGCTCTTGAAGCACAATACGATAAACTGCTCTAAAGCAGCCCACGCGCCGATAACAGCAACAACGGAAAAGAAAGGCGGATAATACTCAACCATGAGCGTGTACAAAACAAATGCGTACATAAAAACAGCGAAAATCTTCGCAGAAAGCAGATGCGGAATCACCAGCTTGCCGCGCAGCCAGCCGATAAGAATTGCGGCAGCAAAAACGCTGATAAAAGTAACTAGAATCTTCCAATTATTCACAACAACCTCGGGAGCGAAAAAGTATAAGAGAAGACCTGCAGGGAAAAATAATAAATCAGCAAAAGCGTCATACATGCTGCCCCAATCAGACTTCAGTTCAAGATAACGCGCAAAAAAACCATCAAGAACATCAGTCAAGCCACCCAAAGCGAACAAGATGACAAACAGCTCTTTCTCACGCGCAAAGCCCGCATAATAAGCAAAAGGAGCTATGACAATACGCGCACTGGTCAAAATGTTAGGAATCTTCATTGTTTCTGCAATTCACCACACCATATAAAAAACTTTGGACATAGAAACCTTTTTAAATAAGACTGACCAACAAAAACAGCAAAGAGAGGTGAATAATGGCATTAACTCCGTATGACTGGATATACGGCATCACACAGCTTGCTACAGTAGTGCTTTCTATAGTGGCCGGTTTCATAGCAATCACGATGTTCCAGCAGGCGGCACAGAAAAAATACCTTGCTGCATGGAGGCCATTGATTATCGCCCTAGTCCTATTTGTCGTTGAGGAACTCCTCGGAATCCTGCGAACATTCGGCATCTGGAGCAATCCATGGATAACCCATGTCGTTCCAAGCTTCATCCTTGTATTCCTGATCGCGTCACTACTCAAACAAATAAACATTGTCAGAGGGTGTGAAGAATGAGCCTAGCACTAAGCCTCGCACAAACAGCGCCATTATACAACCTCGGCCTAGTGATCATAGTATTTTTCCTCTTCATCAAACTCTTCAGAACACCAGTACGAGACAGAAGAGTGCACCTCATGCCATGGAAACTGCTGTTCTTCGCCGTAATAGTATTCGTCATAGAAGAAGTACTGACAGTGCTAAGACAAATGGACATCATCAACATACCGGTCCATATCAACGGACTCTTCGAATTCGTAATAATCTGCGTGTTCATCTACACCCTGCTTCTGCAAAAAGAGCACGCCAAAGCAGGGCATTAAATTCTTTTAGTTCTTATAAGACGCCGCGGTCTGCGACTTAGTTTTTCTCCCCTTAGCTTGCGCGGGGAGAAAAACTAACCTGTGCTTTAGCTCAGGCGCGGCGTCGTAGAAAATAAAAGCATGAAATTGCTAAATTCTTGAACGCGCCTTTACAGCATCCTCATGCATGCCGACCAGTTCAAAAAACTGGGCAGCTCTAGAAAACTTCCTCTGCAAGACGTACAGATTAGCAAGAACGATTAACGCAGAACGAAGCTCTGAACCTCTCAGTTTAGGCAAGGCCCTTTCCAAAAGAGCAATCTTCTGCTTATCAGAACGCGCAACGCCAAGCACCTGCTCAACATCAGAGAACTTCATCTGGGAATAACAACAATCTTCTGGGAAACCAAATTCTGGCCATCGCTGGCAGTAATAGTAACCTCTCCCCGCCGTTCAGCCATAACAACCAAAGTATCACCCTGCAGACCAGCACTCACGCCAGCGCCTGGAGAAACACTGAAAGACAACATGTCGCCGTCAGGGTCAAAAAAAGCATCATCAAGATCAACACTTAACTGGCCATCGGCCGTAAATTCAGAAGTAGGAAAATCCCACTGCGGAGGCAAATTAGTGGCAAACGCGCTTGTCGGAGAAGACATGTTCGCCAAACTCGCCAAAATAGCAAGCATCAGCATAACCGAAACAAAATACCACAGCTCTTTCATGCGCATTGAAACACGTCAGATGTTTAAAAATGTTACTGCAGCGGAAAACGCCTGACCGCACCGCACTCGAGACAGCTAATAACCAGCCTCTTCATGCGAGTTCTTACCGAACAGTTTCTTCCAGGCACCAAAAAAGCACTGCACGCCTTGCAAAAACGCCTCTTCCACAAAGCAGGAATGGGCGCTTTATGGCGCGAAGACATCCTGCGAGCCAAAGCGACATATCTCTTCGCAAAAGCCGGTCTTAAGCCAGCCTGGATGAATAGCTCATTGATTCTGCGCACGGCCAATCTCTGACGAGAAGTCTCCTTTTTCACATCGATACTCCAGAGAATAAAACTATATAAACATTTGGCTGTGCCACAACCCTATGAACTGGCTAAAGAATCTGTTCCGCCAGAAAAAAACCACGGACGAAGTCAAACAGTGGCTGCAGCAAGAACAGGAAAAACAGCAACAAGAGCAAAAACAAGCAACAGACACTCTTGCACACGAGTTTCCAGAACTTCTCAATAATGTGCGCAAAGCAATTGTTGGCCTAGAAAACGCAGAACTTCGAAATCCCGACGTGCCGGAACGCGCAAAGCACTTCATGCAGGGCAACAGAGAGCAATTCATCAAGCTCACGCGAAAATTCGCTGACAATATAATGGTTCCAAAAGAAGCGCCAGACTTCAGCCAGAACGACCTATTCTTCCAGCAATACGCACAAAACACGGCGAGACCAGGCGCAATACTGTCAGAGTTCTTCGGAGAAGAAGTAAAAGAAATACGCAAGCAGCTCTCAGAAGCAGAAGCACGACTTCAGGAATTAAAAAAGCACGAGCTGAAAAAAGAACAATTCACAGCCATCGCAGATATTCTAAAACAGATGGACACGGTCAAAGAAGAACGCAATTCAATTGAAAAACAAAAAAAAGAATTTGAAGCGCAATTACAGCAGCTCAAGAACAAACATGAAAGCCTTAAAAAAGAAAAAGAAACAGTCACGAGCAAACCAGACTATGTCAACATCAAAGAAGACGTTGTAACGACAGCCAGAGAACGCCAAGAATCAGAGCAGGCAATAACCAGCATCTTCCTGCCATTATCCGACGCAATAAAAAAATACGCCCACAAGATAAAAAACGAAAAAATAGCAAAATACGCAGACAAACCGCTGGACGCGCTCATTCACGACTACACGCTGGGCATTCTTAAACATCTTCCAGACATCAAAAAAGCGATTGAAAATGGAGAATTAGAACTAAAACCAGAACGAGTCCAAAAAGCGCTAGCTTCAATCAACCAACTGACAAAAGAAAATCTGAGCGGAATGATACATAGATACGCAAACGCAAAAAAAAGAGAAACAGACATACACCATGACATAGCACAAAGGCCAATAATGAAAGAATACGAGCAATATGCAGAAGAAATCAAAAAAACAAGCCAGGAAATACAACAGCTCGAAGCGACAATCTCCAAACTCAAAATACCGACAGATGAAGAGCTCAAAGAAACGCTAAAACAAGAATTAGAAAAGCACAGAATAGTATTAATCTAAAATATTCTCATCAAGCACAGCGACGCCGGGCAATTTTTTGCCTTCCAACAATTCCAGCGACGCGCCTCCGCCAGTGCTAACGTGAGTGAACTTCAACTTCAATTGTTCAACAGCGGCAACAGAATCACCGCCACCGACTACTGTGACAGCTTTCGCCTTTGCCATGGCCTTAGCAACAGCAAAAGTGCCTTTTGCAAACGGCTTCTTTTCAAACAAGCCCATAGGGCCGTTCCAAAAAATTGTTTTCGCTTCACGAATCATTTCTGAATAAATCGCCTGTGTTTCAGGACCAATGTCCAAACCCATCATATTCTTAGGAATCGCCTTAGCTTTGCATGTTTTGCCTTTTTTGTCAGGAGACGCAGATATAACCACATCAACCGGCAGGACGATCTTTTTCCTACCTTTTTTCAACAATGATTTAGCCAGCGCAATCTTATCAGGCTCGAATTTGCTCCTGCCAACCTCATAGCCCAATGCTTTATAGAAAGTGAACATCATAGCGCCACCGATTATGATGGTATCCACTTTCTTCAAAAGATTCTCAATCACCCCGATCTTATCACTAACTTTCGCACCGCCCATAATCGCAATAAAAGGCCTCTTCGGCATTTTCAACATGCTGGACAAGACTGCGACTTCCTTCTGCAACAAAAAGCCAGCATAAGAAGGCAGGTACTTCGTGACTGCGTGAACGCTCGCGTGAGCACGATGAGAAACGCCAAAAGCATCATTCACGTAAACGTCAGCCAGCGCAGACAACTTCTGCGCAAAACCAACGTCATTCGCCTCCTCTTCGGCATAAAATCTCAGATTCTCTAGCAGCAACACATCCCCTTCATGAAGCCCTCGAACAGTATCCTCAACCTCTGCACCAATACAGTCAAAAACATAATGCACAGGGTGCTTAAGAAGCTTGGACAAATGCAAGGCTACCGGACCGAGCCGCAAATCCTCTGCAACCTTTCCATCAGGCCTGCCAAGATGAGACATTAAAACCACTTTAGCCTTCTTTTTCCTCAAGAATTCAATCGTCGGCAAAGCGGCACGAATGCGCTTATCATCAGAGATTTTCCCATTTTTCAGCGGCACGTTGAAATCAACACGCACCAAAACACTCTTTCCCGCGACATCAGCCTCTTTTATTGAACGCATATAACTCATCATTCAGCAATACCTTTAAATATTTTTATGCTAAATACTACGAAATGGCCATAGAATACTTCATACCAGCACTGCGAATAATACTTGGACTGCTATACGTTATAACAAGCGCGATTAAATTCCCAAACCTAAGAGGATTCTCGATAATTGTAGCAACATATGGAATCATTCCACGGAAGCTCGTCAAACCAGCAGCGTACGCACAGCCAGTAATAGAATTTATCGTTGGACTGTGGATATTGTCAGGGAAAAACTTATTTTACGCAGCAATCGCAGGACTGTTATTGATGATAGTGGCTGATTTTTTCGTATTAACAGCGCTAATCAAGAAAAAGAAAATTGAAAACTGCGGGTGCTACGGCGTAAACATAAAAATCCCGATAAGCTGGAAAAAATTCATTGAAAATATCGTCTGGACCGCATTATTTGTAGTTCTAGCAATAGCAGCTACGTGATTTTATTCTTCGGCACGCCAGAAAAGAACGCGTTAATGTTGTCAATAGTCGTATCAAGAATGCGAATCAGTGCTTCAGTGCTGTTAAACGCATTATGAGGAGTAACGATGACATTAGGATGCTGCAAAAGCATGTGTTCCTCAAGCAAAGTCTTCAAATCACAAGTCTTCTGGAAAGTCTCGTGCAACAACTCAGCCTCTTCCTTAATGGCACACTCCTCTTCAAGAACATCCAAACCGCACGCTGAGAGAATGCCTTCCTTCAGCCCGACCAACAACGCCTCAGTCTCAATCAAACCGCCACGCGCAGTATTGATCAAAACGCATCCTTTCTTGATCTTTCTCACATTAGACATGTTAATGGTGTGGTGAGTCTCAGGCGTTTCAGGCAAATGCATGCTTATGACATCAGACTCTGCAAGCAGTTGGTCAAAAGAAACGTACGTGAATCCGCACTCTTTAGCCATTCCTTCATTCGGAAACTTGTCAAAAGCAATCACGCGCATGGCAAAAGCTTCTGCAAAATGAGCCACGTTCCTGCCAATCCTGCCAGTACCCAAAATACCAATCGTCTTGCCCTTCAAATCAAACCCACGCAATCCCCCAAGACTAAAATCACCCTTTCGAGTACGCTCAATAGATGGAACGAGCTTTCGAGAAATTGCCAACAACAAAGCCATAGCGTGCTCAGCAACAGTATTATCCCCATAAGCAGGAACATTGCACGCAACAATGCTCTTCTTCCTGCACGCATCAAGATCAATATGATCAAAACCAGTAGACATAGTCGTAATAAGCCTTGCCTTCGACAGTTTCTTCAGAATATCATCTTTAAGCCTGGAATAGATAAAAAAAGCAACAACATCACAATCAGCAGCCTTGTCCGCATTCTTCTCAGTTAATGGCTCGTTGATAAAGATGATTTCGTGCCCTTTAATGAATTGCTTAATGTAATCTTTCTTATCACCAAGCCCGAACTGATCCAGCTCAAAAAACGCAATTTTTGCCATTTTCCTCTTTCATCACTCACGATGACATAACTTGCTGAAGAAATGTTTTGTTTTTAAATGCTTTGGTGCGAATAAAGAACAGCCTGTTTTCTCGACAATCTTCATCCAGACTGCAGTCGCAACGTTCTGCCCAACAGCAAAAATCACTATCGCAAACGCGACGTCCCTGCTGAAAACCTGCAATGCGATCACTAACGCAAGAACATAACTTTTGTACATCAGCATAGTCAAAGCAATCTCATCCGGACAAGTCTTTGTTGTCCAATGCGAAAAAAACATGATTGAAATAAATACGACGAGGAAAAGAACAAAGACAAAAATGAACAAGCCAAACACACTCGCCATTTCCTGAATGGCTAAACCCTGGCCCGAAACTCCCCAAATGATCAGGAACAACAAAGCCAGCGAAATCTTCCCGGACGCCTGATGAAGCCTGCCATAAACGTTCCTGGCAAAACGCTCCAAAACAAAATCAAGCACGACAGCAAGCACAAGAGGAATGAGAATGAACAAGGCCATCGGCTTAAGCAAAATAATCGGCTTGATAGGAACATAGACACCTGCCAGCAGCCAGAGAAGCAACGGAGAGATGACAATTGAAGAAAGGAAAAAAATGACAGTCAATGCGAGAGTGTCCTCAAAATTCCCGCGCATCAGCTTCACCAAAGCAGGAGCAGTCACCCCAATAGGCATAACAACGGCAAGCAAGATGCCGAGCGCGAAATCAGGAGAACGCACAAAGAGCAAAAGCAACAACCAGGTAAGAAGAGGAATGAACGCGTAGTGCGCGACAAAAGCAAACAACAACTCTCTCCTGGGAACGTGCAGCAAATGGGAAAGCTTCACGCCGAGAAGGCTAACAACCATTATCGCCATCAGAAGCCAAACAGCATAACTGTTCAGCCAGGCACCAACAGAAGGAAACAAAAAAGAAAAAAGGACACCGATTAGAAGAACAGCTGAAGTAAGATGCAAATGTCGCCTTGCCATACAACCTCTTTTTTTTTATAAAATCGACTAAAGAAGTATTTAAACACTATGTTCTGGCCGGCTTGGCCATCGCAAATCTGAATGGCGAGTAAGGCTGACCAGCAGAAACCTTCCGTTCTGGTTTTGGAAGCGGAGCAGGAGCGTAATTAAATTGCGGGAAAACCCTGACATGGGTTTCCAAGCTATACAACCTTGGAAATCTCGGATTATCCGGAATTTCGTGCAAATCAACACGCACGTATGATTTAACACCAGAAATGACCGCTTCGCAAGTATAAGTTCGATTGCGATCAAGGCCATCAGTCCATTGCAAACCAGCTTTATCAAGAGCGCCAGCCATGAAATCAAAGTCAAGCTTGCTTGCATTTGCAGTCGAAAGCAATACTCCGAGATTTTGAGAGTCAGCAATATTTAGAGCGGATGATTTTCCGATGGGATGCTTTTCATGATAACGAATTTCAAATTTAACAGGACCGCTGTCAGAATCTGAGCCTAAATTCTGAGCATCAGCAACCACGCCGTAGGCTGAGCGGCCAATAAGCTGAAAATATGCCGTGTGCCTCTCAGAACCCACCTGTTTAAGAGCCAAATTCAAATCTAATGAGTCGCGCGCAATACCAAAATCGCGAAACTTCCTGTCGATAATTTCCAGAAGGTTTCCAATGTCGGCATCTTTGAGCTCTATCATTTTGTAGTATCCTAAAGTGTATACTAGTTTCATTTATATGTTTTATGACTAAATTTGTCATTTTGATGATTAATTGACGTAAATGTGTCAAATCAGGTACATTTTTATAGGATAAATGCTTACGACATTTGGGATGGAAAGCATAAATCAGCAGGTGTGGAAAGCGCTGCAGACAGATCCAGCAGTAATGATGGACCTGGAAAGAAAATTAATCAACACCAGAGCGCTCGCCAAATACCTCATCAACAAATATGACCTGAAAGTTTCACTAGATGCCGTGATATCAAGCATAAGGCGCTTCCCGCTTGAACAATTCCAAGAAGAAGACAAGTTACTCCAGCACATCTTCAACAACTCTGTCATCAACACAAAAAACAACATGGCGTGCATCACGATCAACATGGCTCCAAACCAGGCATTCACCAAACTCTGCATGATATCACTTCCAATCATGAGAATGGTCACAGGCACAGAAGAAGTCAAGATAATCGTTGAGAACGGGCATGCAGACGAAATCGCAAAACTCTTCAAAAAAGCAGAAGTAGAAAGAGGACTGAGCGAGATAAACGTCGTAGTCGCAGAGAAAGCAGTCAAAACAAAAGGAGTCATGGCACGAATAGCAGCAGAACTGGCACTGGCCAACATAAACATCCACGAACTATTCGTCTGCCCGCCAGAGTTTCTAATCTACGTTTCACAAAAAGACATAGTCAAAGCACATGAACGCATTATAGCTCTCACACAAAGTTAATCTTTTAAATAAGATAAGACAACTGATCCGTAAAGAGGTGAATTATGGTAAGAGTAGCCATTAATGGATTTGGACGCATCGGCAGACAAATTCTCCAAGCAGGAATAAACGACCCAGACATACAATGGGTGGCGGTCAATGACCTGACAGACACCAAAACACTCGCTCACCTGCTCAAATACGACTCTGTCCACGGCAAATCACCCTATCCGGTAGAATCCGACGAGAAAAACCTGATTGTCAATGGCAAAACCATCAAAGTCTTCGCAGAAAAAGACCCAACAAAACTGCCTTGGAAAGATTTGAAAATCGATGTGGTCGTGGAAAGCACAGGATTCTTCACAGACAAAGAAGGAGCAATGCTGCACATCAAAGCAGGAGCAAGAAAAGTATTGATTTCAGCACCGGCAAAAAACCCGGACATAACAATAGTGAAAGGCGTAAATGAAAAGGAATACAACAAAGACAAACACCACATCATATCAAACGCGAGCTGCACAACAAACTGCCTCGCACCAATGGTCAAAGTACTGCACGACAACTTCGGAGTCAAAAGAGGATTCATGGTGACAGCACACGCTTACACCGCAGACCAAAGACTGGTTGATGCACCGCACAAAGATCTCAGAAGAGCAAGAAGCGCAGCAGTATCAATTGTTCCAACAACAACAGGAGCGGCAAAAGCAGTGGCAGAAGTCATACCTTCCCTTAAAGGAAAATTAGATGGCTTTGCATGGAGAGTGCCAGTCCCAGACGGAAGCATAGTAGAACTAACCGCAGAACTCGAAAAACCAACAGATGTGGAGAAGTTAAACTGGCTGTTCAAACAGGTAAGCCAATTTCACCTCAAAGGAATACTTGAATACTCAGAAGAACCTCTTGTAAGCAGAGACATAATCCACAACCCGCACAGCTGCATATTTGACGCTCCAAGCACGGCTGTAATTGACGGAAATTTTGTTTCCATCTGCGGATGGTACGACAACGAATGGGGCTATTCATGCAGAATGGTTGATGTTTTAAAACTGCTTTGAGCAAAAAGTTTTTATATTCTAAAGCATATAATTCGCCTATGGTGGTGGCGCGAATACTACGTACAGAAACCTGTCCGTTAGCAGAAATTCTTCATGGCATACTATCTGGTATGGCGATCAGCGCTAAAGAAGGAGATCTCGACAAATACTGCCTAAGCAACAGAACTTTTGAGAGATGGAGAACACTCTATTGCGATATAAACCGCCTAGACCCGCATCACATTAATCAGTTTGACAGAGCACGCGACAAAATATGCACGTATCTAACACGAGTGATAAATGACATGCCTATACGACCCAATCTTCTCCGCGAAGCCCGCGAAATAGCAGATCTCAGCCTGGCATACTCATCATGATACTATTTTTGCCTTAACAATCTTCACTTCAGTCTTAGGCCTGTCGCCCTGACCAGTTGGAGTTGTTCCAATCTTGTCCAGCACGTCAATGCCTTCTATCAGCTCGCCAAAGATTGCATGCTTTCCATCAAGCCAAGAAGTCGGCGCTAAAATAATGAAGAACTGACTGCCTCCAGAATTCGGACCAGCGTTCGCCATGCTCAGAATGCCCTTTTTGCTATGCTTCAAGCCAGCACCAAACTCATCAGGAATCTTATACCCCGGACCACCAGTGCCAGTTCCGGTAGGATCTCCGCCTTGAATCATAAAGTTTTTGATAACACGATGGAAAATCGTGCCGTCATAAAATCCTTTTTCCACAAGATCCCTGAAATTTTTCGCAGTCTTAGGCGCCTTGTCATCATACAATTTAATCTTCATATTTCCCATGGTCGTTTCCAATTCAACAATCGTGTTCATGCTAACCTCCACATCAGCTAACTTTTCAACTTCAGCAATCTGTTCCTCTGACTTTTCAACTTCAGCAGAAACCTGTTCAACTTCCTTCTCAATCTCCTGAGTTTCTGAAGCAATTTTTTCAGCTTCCCCAGTAGACTCTTTCTTAACAGCCGGCTGCGCACACGCGATTAGTACAATCAATAACACCACTGCAATAATCTGTTTCATTTCTGTTCCTCCTTCTTTATTCCAGCAACGAAAAAGCCTTCAGTATCATTATCCTGAGGCCACAATCGCAAACAATTATGAACTTCTGTGTGGTAAGACTGGCCGTCAAACTCCAAAACAGCATCAGTTCTCTTTAACGGCAGATCGATCTCAATCATTCTTGCATCCTTAACGTTCTCCAATAAAAAGCTTACTACTCCCTCATTCTCCTCAGGCTCAGAAGAGCAGGTGCTGTAGACCAAAGTTCCGCCAGGCTTCAATACCTGCCACGCGGTCATGATAAGTTTCTTCTGCACTCTTGAAAGACGCTTCACCATATCAGGATTCCACATCAAAATAGTCTTAGGAGACTTTCTGATAGTTCCAGTTCCACTGCAAGGAGCGTCGAGCAACACTTTATCAAACTGGATCCCTGTTTTCGCGTAATTCTCACCCTGCATCAAAGTAATAATCGTGTTATAACTGCCAATCCTCTGCAAATTAATGCCCAACGCGGCAAGACGATCACCCTTAACATCATTCGCTATCAAAACACCACTGTTCTTCATGTACTGCACTATCTGAGAAGACTTGCTCCCAGGAGAAGCAGCCATGTCAAGAACAACATCGCCAGGCTCAGGGTTCAAAACAACAGGAGGAATCATGCTCGCGGCTTCCTGAACATAATAATAGCCCAACGCGTGCTCAAGAGTATTGCCAACATCCAACCGGCCTCCTTTGTGCTCAATAAAGAAGCCTTCTTTGCACCACAAAATAGGCTCAAGATTCCAGTCCTTTGACAAACGCCTTGCGCATTCCTCAACACCAATCTTCAAAGTGTTGACACGAATAGATTTCCGCAGGAATGACAGGGTGTACTTCTTGAAAACGTCCCAGTCGGTCAGCTTGCTATATCTTTCAATAAACTTATCCTTGAAAACATACTTGTCCGCGTCAAAAAAAGGTTTCAACACCATTTGCTCACGTATGGACCATCCTTTTTGAATCCCAATTTATAATAGTATTCTCTCGCGCCGACACCAGAAATGACGAGCAGCTTCTTACAACCAAATTCTTCCCTCGCAATCCTCTCAGCTTCTGCCATCAATTTCTTACCGAGCCCTCTGTGCTGAATATCACCAGACTCGCCTAAAGGCACTGCCTGGCCATAAACGTGCAGTTCCCTGATTCCTGCACTGTTCTTTGGAATTTCATCACGATGAGATTCAGGAACAATTCGCAATCTGCAAAAACCTAGCAACAAGTCATTTTTCGTGTCTTCGAAAGAGAGGAAGATTTCCTTTCCGCCATTCGCTTCATAGTCTTCGCGCAACAACTTGACTGCAGACCAGTCAATTTGATGATCTCTAGGCTCTCTACAGCGAATACAGCGGCATTTCAAGCCTTTTTCCTTCAGTTTTTGTTCCACCAACTGGCGCATGTTCGTCAAATTAGGACCAGCATCAATAACCGTGCTAGGAATGTCTCTTTGCACACGCATAATCCTGCACCACTTCGGAACATGCCTTTTCGCCTCAACGATAATGTCAGCAGCGTCCTCTGAAGAAATTGGATGGTATTTGCCAGCTTTCCACATGCCAAAGAGGCCAGTGCCTTTCAGAACAGTTGTCGGGTAAATTTTAATCGCGTCAGGCATATAATCATGATTCGTGAATAATTCTTTGTAGTCTTCCAAGTCCATCTGCTTGGTCATGCCTGGTAATCCCGGCATCATATGATAGCCAACTTTCAACAAACTATTGCGCATCAATCTTGTGGCTTTCACCGCGTCCTGCAAAGTATGGCCACGATGAGTTGCTTTCATCACAGCCTCACGCAAACACTGCACGCCCATCTCAACCCTTGTAGTGCCAAGTTTCAGCATACCGTCAATATGCTCTTCAAAACACCAGTCCGGCTTAGTCTCAATGCACAACGCAACGCACCGAATTCTGGCTTTCTCGTTGCGCTGCTGTTCTATTTCCAATGAACTCATGCCTTTCAACTGCAATTCTTTCGCATGAATGCTTCCAATGCGCTGCTTATCTCCAATATCGCCGGGCAATTCAAAAAAAGACAAAAACTCATCAAGCTTGACGCCTTCATCATAGAATCGTTCACCAAAATCATTCATCGCTTTCAGCGCGAAAGTGATAAAGTCTTCCTGATACTTCCACGGCAACGCAGGAAAAGTGCCTCCCTGCACGATGACTTCAGTTTTTTCAGGATAATGACCAGTAGCGATGAACTGCTCAAGCCTGTTAAAGACAATAAGATACGGGTCATACATATTCCTAATCCCGCGCATAGTGCTAGGCTCTCTTCCAGTGTAGCTCTGAGGAACATCACCAAAAGGACTGCCAGGGCCTCCAGGACAATAAACACACTTGCCATGCGGGCACGCAAAAGGAGCAGTCATCAAAGCCAACGGAGACACGCCAGACATGGTGCGCATTGGCTTTGTAGTAATCTTAACACCAGTGCGCAGAAAGACTTCAACGTCCGAAGGAATCTTCTGCAAACCATACTTCCGAGAAAGTTTTACTTTTAACTTAGACAAAGCCTCCTTAGAAATGCCCTGCCTTACAGCACCCTCAACCTCGGCGAAAAAACCCTCCATAAAGAAAAATCGACGAATGAGATTTATAAATGTTATTTAAGCAGCCGACAGATATTAATTTAAACCGCTTGCCTATTGAGACATCAATGAATTGGTTTATAGCCGCGCTTATCGCAGCAACACTATTTGGAGTTCAGAGCTTTCTTTACAAAAGCATCAGTGAAAAAGGGTGCAATAAATTTTTAGTCACACTTATCTTTATCTTAACTGTCGAGATATTGGCAATCGGAGCCTTTCTTTTCGCAGGATTAGAGTTTACAAGCGTCTTAGTCACGCTCTCGTTAGGCCTGTTGTTCGGATTATTTTTCTTCCTGAAAACGATCGGGCAATTAAAAGCACTGGATTATCTGCATACGCATCAACTTTTCCCGATAACCTCAAGCGCAATCGTTATTAATGTGCTGTATGGCCTTTTCATATTCGGCGAATCTTTGAGAATAACCCAAATCATTGGCATAGCCATAATTCTTGCGGCAATAATACTTATCCACAGACAATCGAAAAAACACGCCGATTATAAGACAAGAAAAATCGGATTCGCCTTTGCTTTTCTCGCCCTTATATTCTCGGCAGGCGTTGAAATCACAAACAAATACGCCTCGCTTTATACAAATTTAACGTTCTTCATTCCAGTGGCGTACTTATTTTTAGCAGGAGTATCGCTTCTCACACATCAAATAACAAAGAAAAAACACAAGCAAAAGGCCCCATTCCTCACGACGCTCGCTATCGGCGTGTTAATCGGCATCGTGAACTTTTTCGGCTACTTTCTCTTACTTTCGGCCCTGAAGACAGGCCCGCTATCCATCGTTTCACCAATCCAGTCATTGCACGTAGTCATTGCAGTCATTCTGGCAAGACTCATTCACAAAGAAGAACTAAATCCATTCCAATTCGCGTTAATGCTTTTATCAGTGGCTGGAATAATAATGCTTCGGATATAGCAGATCAATTTTCACTCGTTGTCGAATAACGAATCTCAGAAACATGCAAAGAAGTACCAGGCTCGATTATGATATCCAAGTATAACTGAGACTTGTTAAACAGTTCTTCATCCAGAACGCAAGTTTCCAAACATTCATTCTGGAACGCGCCAGAACGAGTCTGATACCCATCAGGAAGCGTTTCAATCCTATTCAGCTTATCACCAGGCTCAATATTCAGTTCAGAGACAGCCATCCCGGTAATCTGGTCCATAGAAGAACCCTCTTTGCGCCTGTTGGAAAACGCCAACCACTTCCTGGTTCCATCAGTCAAGTAAACGTTCACCAAACCATTGCCAACAACACTGCCAGCCATGGAAAAAGAGGACAATCTCAAAAACTCGCCAGATTCTGCTGATAAAGCAAAGCGCTGGCTCTCAGACACGTCGATATCAAGAGGTTGGGTAAAAGTCTCTGTCGAAACATAGCCTGTAATGGATGGTTTGCCAAGGAAAAGAGTGACGATGATAATAGTAAACACGACCACGCTCAACACCAAACGCTGAGATTCCATGTTTAATGTTCTTCTGAAAGCTGTTTATAAATCTTTTCGATTTCCTCACGCTCAGGCTGACCGCTGACTGATTCAGCTTTTGCAAGCACCTTGGTCCATTCCTCTTTCACGACATCATCACTATTCACTTTTTCACCCGAGTGCTCTGCCTTCTTCATCCGCGCAGCAACCTTTTCCATAACTTCTTCTGCCTTATTCTTCAGCATTGCAGACAACGGCGCACTCTTAGTTTTCATCCTGGACAACAAGCTTTTCACCTTTTCCCTCAAAGGAACAGGAGGCTCCAGGTGCACGCCAACGTCACCAGTCTCTTTCCACTTCGAAACCGCTTCGCTCAATTTACCAGTAATATGATCATGAATCAACTTGCGCGTATCCTCGCGCTCCTGCTCCCGCAAATCATCCTCGTCAATCTCCTCAGGCTCTTCAACCTTCTTTGCGATTTCAGTCTTCACAGCAGATTTTTCATCAAATTGAACAATGCGGATATCATCTTCGCCTCTGACTGCTTCAGCCACTTCTTTCTCCTCAACAACCGGCTCAGGAGGGGCTTCAACAATATTCCTGAACATATTAGCGATCTTATGCTTGAACAAAGAAAACTTAGACTCCTGCTTATTATGATGCACTGGCTTATGCGCGGCTTTGTGATGCTTATGATTTATTTCTTTTCCCATTTCTCTTCAGCCTCTTCCAATTCCTTCCACACACTAGGCTTTGGCGAATCCGGCTTCTTAGGCGCACACATCTCAATGCCCAAGATGGCGAACAAAACAATAACACCGATCGCTGCCAAAACACTGGCTGCATGCTTTGTCGCAACAGCAACAGAACCAGTCGGCGCGGCAACAGAAACTCCAAACACGCTGCTCAACGCGATAAACGATCCAATAAAAATGACGATAAGCACCCGTTTCATCCTGAGATTCTGAGTCATATGACCCAATGCGTGCGCTCCGATAACTGAAATCACAAGCAGTAAAATCATCAGCAAAGTCGCATGATGCGGAGTATTCAGCGGAGCAATCTTCATACAGTTCGGACACTCAGCCAAACCGCTAGGACCCAATTGAACAGCAAAATTATACTCATCAATAGAAAAAAAGCCAGGGCCTGAGATCAGGACTATCAGCCTCTCAGGCAAAACAGGCGTCACAAGACTGCACGTCTGCAAACACTCGCTCTCAAACTGAGTTCCGAACGCGGAGAGCTCCAACATTTCAGGAAGAGTTCTAGTATCCATCACCAGAAACTTCTGATCATTCTCGGCAAGCAACCAGACCTGCGCGAACCCAGGACCCTCCCACGAGCCCGACAACGACAAACTCTTAATCAAAAAAGAATGATAAAACGGAATCTGATCAGAGCCAGACAAACGAACATGAGCCTTCTCACGGAACGCAGAAACGTTAACACTTGAAGGATTAACCGTCATGACTCCAAGAATAACCGCTATGACGACTGTCAGCACCAGCACTGCTTTTTTCCACATCATTGTACAATCGTACCGATCAGCTCAAAATACAAATCATTCTTCTCAGGACAAGCGTTATTGCATTCAACAATCTGCTGCCAAGCCTTCTCAGACTTTCGATCATTCAAAAGCTCAACCTGCTCATTAGCAATGCTCATCGCCTTGGAAAACTCCAACAAGTGCTCAGCATTGCCCCAATACTTGGCAGTCGCGATAACATTGATCAACAAAGCACTATTAGGAATGCCTTCTTCAAAAGCAGCCACGGTAACCAAAGCCATATCCAAATAAGCCTCATCAGGACATGATGTTGACAAGCACTGCATCATACGATCCCACTGATCCTTCACTTCCTGATTATCAGCCTCTGTAACCAAGTCGTCCAATGCAGAAATCAGGTTTGCTCGTTCAACAGGCTCCACGGCCTTTCTCAACTCAATACTCTTGTAAATAATACCTTTAACAGGAGGCTCAGCCGTCAAAACGCTAGAAATAACAGCCACTGCCACCACGACGATAACAATGCCAAGAATGGCGAAAATGATACTGCTAAAACCTCTTTGCACAGCCATGCAGAAATCAACAATTTCAGTATATAAAAAGCTAACTATTACTTCTTCGCAGCCGGAGCGGCAGCAGCAGGAGCACCAGGCTTGGCACCAGCAGCACCCGGCGCAGCAGCGCCTTCCACCGGCAGCAATTCTTCAATAATAACAGTAGGAATCTTCGCCTCGACAAGCTTTGCCTTGATAGCTCCTCTCGGCTGGCCGGCCAGGCTCTCAATGATCTGCTTTGCAGTCGCCATGAACTCAGCCTTACGCTTCTCAATATCAGCCAATAATCTCTGACGCTTCTGATCAAGCTCTTTAAGCTCTTCATCAGACAACTCAGTCTTTTCTAATTTTATTTCCTCAGTAAACATGCCCTTGTTAAGGTCAACGATAGTCTCAACAGCCCTTTTTCCTTCAATCATTACGCCCATGCTGTTGCACGTGCCGGCAACTTCCTTGACTCTTGCAAGAGTGTCCTTGCCAGACAAGCCATCGCCCTTCATCTTAGAAATCTTGATGACCTGCTCAATCTTCAAATCAGCAACCAAGTCAGCCAGCGGAGAACCACTGCCTTTCTCAATATGCGCCTCTTGTTTGATTAAAGCGCTAACTGGAGGAGTGCCAACAGTAATCGTGATATTCTTCTGCTCGTCAACAATAATCTTCACAGGAACCTGAATGCCCTTGAAATCAGCGGTCTTCTTGTTAATCTCAGAAATAACCTGGCCAATGTTCACGCCCAAAGGACCCAGAGCTGGACCTAACGGAGGAGCTGCTGTGGCTTTACCACCTTCAATCATTGCATTTACAGTCTGATTAGGCATATCTATTGACCCCCTATATGATATTTAAAAAGCTTTCGAAATCCTCGACGGATTTCGAGTGCATCAAAAATCTACGATTTTTGAGCTTTCGACGATTTTGTCTATAATTCGTCTTCTTCTCTTACTTCAGGAGCAGCCTCGGTCTCACGTCTAATGACCTTTACGGCGTCCATCTTAACAGTAATCGGAATCGGAACAGCAGCGCCCAAAAGCTCAACAACGACCTCTTCCTTGGTCTTGTCAATCCTTGTGACCTTTGCCTGCTCACGCTTGAACGGCCCGGAAATAATCTCAACAATATCGCTCTTCCTGATATCAACTTCTCTCTTCACCTGCTCAAGCATGTGCTCTATCTCTGAATATTGAATTTCCTTCGACAAAATGCCTCTAGCGTAAGGAACATTAAACGCTGCCTGCTCGGCAGACTGCTTGTCGGCAGCTTCAACGAAAATATAGCCTCGCATGCCATGCGGCCTGATAACAGAATAAACAGGCAATTTTTTCTTCTTAATGTTAGAAACAAGAAAATCCATGACTTGGTCTTCACGATTAGCAGTAGTTCTCAACGCAAAAATGTGCGTGCCAAGCTCTTCCTTTTTCTTCGCTGGAGCTTCAACAGGCTTTTCTTCAACAGCCTTGACTTCCCCGACTTCCGGCTGCACAGCGCCTGCCATAGTCGGAATGCCACTAGGCGCTACTCGCTCTGCCCCCTGCTCGTCTTCTTCCATTTTTCAAATCTCCGAGAATAATATACGTTGAGAGTAATGAAGTATTTAAAAAGGTTTCTGTTACTTTACGAAAACCAGCGGTCTCGACGACATTTCTCACGTTAATATTATAAACCACGTCGATGTTCCGCGCGTAATGCGGGATTGGGTGGGCGACACGAGAGAACATGTAAAATCAGCATTTCTTGCTAACCCGCACTACAGCTTCAATGATTGGACAGTAATGTATGATCACAGCGTCAGAGTATACAATATCGCTTTGGACATCGCCGCACACGTAAAATGCGACACTCTGCTTCTCTGCATCGGCGCCCTACTGCACGACATCGGAAAAACATACAAAGCAGACCCTGAAGTTCTTCACAAAGACCACGAAAAGTTCAATCTTGAAGTATCAAGAGAATTCTTAACAGGTTTAAAACTTCCTGCAGATAGATTTGCAAGGCTGGAAGACATTGTTTCACACAAAGGAGAGTCTGTTGAGCTAAAAATAATCCATGATGCAGACGCACTGGCCATGTACGCTGACAAAAGATTGTACATGCTGTTCATCGAATGGGCATCCAAAAACGATCTGAACGGCGCAATAAAAAGAAAACAAGACAAATTCTCACACCTAAATTTTCCCATCAGCGCAGAAATCGGAAGAAACTGGTATGAACAAATGAGAAAAGACTGGGAAGCATACCTTAAGCCGCCGCAGGAAACTCCTGCAGTTTAGATTAAATAATCCTTCTACTCAGAACAATATTTCCCTGATGAAATGCACGAGAAATCCAACAACGCCAATAACTGCCATTCCGATGCTTGAAATCTTGACAATAGTGGTAAACTCCTGCTTGTCAGGCTTCTTCGTAACCCTGAGAACGCGCTTGCACTCAGTGATGAATGTTTTCAAACGGTCGAACTTTCCGGGAATAGGAGCGCCGATCCTTTTTGTCTCTTCAACAAGCTTTTTGGGCAGTTCCTGCTCAGGCTCAGTCTTGACCGCTTCCTCAACAGATTCCTGAACATCATGCAACGGTTGTTCTGCAGGCGCTTCAGCAGCTTCCTCTATCTCCTGAATATCTTCCTGAAGCTCCTCATCTTTCTTCTGCTCATCCATAATAAGGAGTTTCTATGTGTGATTTATTAAGCTTTCTAGGATTTAGAAAACGACAAAAATCCATGGACAGTAGTTGTCGTTTTCTGATTAGTAAAAGACATTATGTATCGTCCAAAAATTTGTGTCTTTTACTAATTAAGGTTTATCAACAGAAAAGTCAAATTTATCGAATATTTCCTTGTTTGAGCGGGGCGTATCACGAGATTCCGGATGCTTTAAATGGCCCGAGTAGTATCTATCAATAAGATAAATCAAAGGCTTGGCAGTTCTTCTGAGATACTGCTCAATTTTTCTTGCAGCGTTAATGCCAAATTCCAAAGCTTCATCACGCTCTATTTCCTTAGGAGTCTTTTCCTCCCAAGACTCTTTATCTACATCGCAACCTGAATTTTCGGGATTCGTATAGCTAAGATCATTGACTTCAATAGTATAAATTCCTCCATTGTCAATATTGATGAATATTTCATTGCCTTCCTTCCGCAATGAGATATAAGTCTTATCCTCAAACTCCCGCTCATACTTGAACTTGGCGCCATTCCAGACGCCAGAAACACAAAAATCGCCGCGGCCAGGAGTCTTAGACGGCGAAAAACCAGCTTTCCAACCCTTTGGCAATAGAACTTTCTTAATCTCCTTCCGCACCAGTTTGTCTAGTTCTTTATCACTTCCAACAAGCATAAGAATCAATCTACAAATTCAATACCGAGCTCTGCCTGCATCTCCTCTCTTGTAGCATCAGACAATTTCTTCGTCTTGCCAAAAATCTGCGGAGACTTGACGCCAGTAACGATAAGCATAACCCTCAAAACGCTTCCAAGATCCTCGTAAATCTGCGCGCCCCAAATGATTTTCGCGTCTTCTGAGAGGCGCTCACTGATTGTTTCGACAACTCTTCTAGCCTCATTCAAAGTCAAGTCCTTGCTTCCAGCAACATTAATCAAAGCGCCAGTCGCGCCAGTAATATCAACATCCAATAATGGGTTGTTAATCGCCTTTTCAACAGCCTCAGTAGCCCTATTTTCAGAATCACTTTCGCCAACACCAATCAAAGCAACGCCACCATTGCTCATAACTGCCCTGATGTCAGCAAAGTCCAAGTTGACAAGACCCGCTTTTGTCACCAATTCAGCAATTCCTTTGACCGCATTAGTCAAAATCTCATCAGCAACCTTGAACGCAGTATGCAAAGGTAAATCAGGAGCAAGCTCCAACAACTTATCATTAGGAATCACGATAAGAGTGTCAACAAACTGCTGAAGTTTCTCAAGACCCATAACGGCATTCTCATATCTCCTATTGCCTTCCATCGTGAAAGGCATTGTGACAATGCCAACAGTCAAAGCGCCCATCTTCTTAGCAATCTCAGCAACAATAGGCGCACTACCCGTACCAGTACCGCCACCAAGACCGCAAGTGATAAACACCATGTCAGCATCCTGGAAAGCATTCTTCAAATCATGCTCGTTCTCCCTAGCAGCCTCTTCGCCAACTCTCGGATCAGAACCAGCACCAAGACCTTTAGTAACTTCCCTGCCAATCAAAATCTTCTTATCAGCAGTAGTGTACAACAAATCCTGCGCGTCAGTGTTAATAGCAATTGTTTCAGCGCCATGAACGCCAACCTCAGTGATGCGGTTGATGGTATTGTTACCACCACCGCCACAACCAACCACCTTAATGCTCGCGCGCTGCTTTGCCAATAACTCTTCAAGCTCAGTATCCAAAGGATGGGTAGAACTACGCTTTTGAGTCAACTTCGGATCATTAGAAACTGGCTGTGTTGGCGGTCTGATGAAGTCCATAATTTCCCCCTTTGTGGTAAAATTTTGAAGATTGAAGAACTATTTAAGCATTATGACGCAGGAGAATATAATTACTTCTTTGGGATGTCGGAAACTTGCTAAAAGTCATATTCTGAAACCTCAAGTTTCCGAGCACATTCGAAATCCAGCAGAATTCATAATCTTTATTTGCTGGATTTCGATGCTTCTACAGACAATTCAAGACCAGTCAGCTCAGAAACTTTCTTAGCCAATTCCGCCTTAATCTGCTCAGGCAATTCAGATGGAAACTCCACGGCTGCCTTCTTTTCTTTAACATCAACCGGAATCATCGTGCCAAACAAAACTTTCAGCAAAGACTCAACCTGAACTTTCTTATCAGTCACAATCTTATTGGCCTTCAGCTCATAAACAACATCCCTGCCGGCCAAAGGATGATTAAAATCAACAACAGTCCTGCCACCGCTGACTGACTTTACAAGACCAACATAACCGTCAATATTCAATCTTAGATTCGGCATGGGCTTTATGCCCTGCTCTGTGAACTTATTCATAGGAATCATCTTGACAAGCTCCATCTTCTTCTTACCAAAAGCCTTCTCAGGAGGAAGCTCAAGAGTGTAACTGCCCAACTCCTTCCCCTCCAAGAACTCATCAATGCCCCTCAAAATATGATGTTCGCCAATGCAAATAATGACTGGAGCGTATTCTCCTTTTTCCGAGAAAATCTGCGCTTCCTTAGCTATTTTCACATCAGTCGTGTCAAAGACATCTTTAGTATCCTTAAAACGGCCAGTGTATTCAACTTCCACAAAATCGTGCTTTTTGATAGGCATTCACCGAAGGGCAGATATAAGGTATAAAAAACTTACTCCGCAAAAGGTTTTTAAACAAGCACTATTTACAGAACTGCATGAAAAGAGGTCAGCTGGCAGCAGTCATGCTTATAGTGATTCTTGTTGCAGTTGTTGCAGCATTCTTGATATTCTCGCAGAAAAGAGTGGGAATGACAGTGTTCCCAGGAGCAGCCCCGGCAACATATGTACCAAGCGAATGCAAGAGCATTACCATACAAGCAAAAGCCGGACCGTTCTGCGCCGCCAGATCAGATTGGATGATTGAATTCAAATCTGCGCTCAAAACGAAATGTGGCACTGCTTGCACGGCACAACTGAGGGCTTATGTCCCAAGAGCACGTACATGCTTTATTAAAATAACCTGTCAATAGTTAGCCCAATCATTTCTCTTTCAAACCTTTCTTCACAAACTCCAACACTTTCTGAACAGACTGCTCTTGAGTCAAATTAGTCGTGTCGATTACACAGTCATAGTTCTTCATGTTCTCTAAATCCACTCCGTACCACTTTTTGTAGCGCGCCAGAGAGTTCTGCCATCGCGCCTTAATCATCGCTAATACTTCATCAGCAGAGTTTTTATGCTGCTCATCGGGACGCTGGTTAGCGAAAATACGCTTGGCAGCTTCCAGCCAGGTGATGTCAAGAAAAATCTTAACAGCTTTCGGAATGAAATGCCACGCCATCCAGCTGTCTAGAACTATTTTATCTTCTGACCTTCCAAGGTTCTCAACCATCTTGTCAACTTCCTTGTCAGTCCAATCCTCAGTCATACCGATCTTGTTCAAATCATCGATCGTCAAACCGCGCTCCATAGCCAATTTACCGCGCAAATCACCAGTAGAAATGTGCTTGTAACCAAGCTTTTTTGCAACCTCTTTGGCAACCGTTGTTTTGCCAGAACCAGGTTTGCCGGCAATTGTAATAATCATACTTCTATCAAATTATCACTTGTTTTTAAGCATTGCTAATGAGAAACTTTTATAAAGAGGCGCCAGAAATTATATGTGAGGAGTGAGGAATGTTAGAAGCAACGGTTGATTCACCAGACACATATATAGCTGAAGAAGATGACATAAGTCTATTCTGCAAAGTTACCGGTGATGACAACAAAGTACACGAGCAAGGACCAAATCAAATAGTTCCAGGATTCTGGCTAGACTTCATAGCAAAAAGCCACTTTGACAAGCTGGCACAGCAAAAAAGCCCGCTATTGCACTTTGCAGGATTAGACATAAAATTCAGAGACGTACTCTACAAAGACCAAAAATTCAAGATAGAATATGTCATAATCGAAGATCAAACAGGCTCTTTAACATATAAAATATTAGCAGTAAGAGACGGAATGCCAATAGCAGGAGGCATCATAAGATATGCATCCAAATTGGAAAATCCTAAAAATGCAGAACTTGACAAAAGACTTTTACCGTACAGAACAATCGGACACGCATTCTCATTAAACGAAGCATATCACGATGGAGTAGCAAAAGCGCTAAAAATTGACCATCAGGACAGAATAGCAGGAGCAGTAAGCAAAATATCACACGCACTGCAGAAAGACCCTGGAAGCAAAGAAATATTGATCAGCGAAACACAAGGCAACAAAATAAGATACCCGTATTTCGTCAGACACGACCTAACAACATACGAAGGCATAGATGAAGCGCTTGACAGAAACGGAGTTATAATCCATGCAAAGAAAGGCGAGCTAAAACTAGGAAACTATCCAGTATACATCAGAGGAATAGACGCGAGCAACACGCCACTCTTTGACCTGACCGCAACGATACGATTCTTGGAAAAATAGAAAACGACAAAAATCAATGGACAGTAGTTGTCGTTTTCTAATTAGTAAAAGACACAGTATATTGTCCTAAAATTTGTGTCTTTTACTAAAATAAACGCAACTTTTTTAAATTATCGTCTAAAAACACTATCTAGGGGGCATATTAATGGCAAATCGAGAAATACAACCAATCTTTATCTTACCAGAAGGAACACAGCGAACTACAGGCAAGACTGCGCAAAGAAACAACATAATGGCGGCAAAACTGGTAGCTGAAACGGTCAGAACAACTCTCGGTCCAAAAGGCATGGACAAGATGATAGTAGACGGCATGGGAAACATTACAATCACCAATGACGGCGTCACGATTCTGGAAGAAATGCAGATAGAACACCCGGCAGCCAAAATGATAGTGGAAGTGGCAAAAACGCAGGAAGCTGAGGTCGGAGACGGAACAACAACAGCAGTCATCATAGCCGGCGAATTGTTACGAAGAGCAGAAGAACTTCTAGACCAGAACGTCCATCCAACAGTTATTGTACGCGGCTACCGCATGGCAGAAGAAAAAGCGCAGGAAATATTGAATAAAATCGCTGAAAACGTCAAGCCTGAAAATGTCGACATTCTTCAAAAAATCGCGCAAACAGCACTAACAGGCAAAGGAGCAGAAAGCGCAAAAGACAAACTATCAGCAATCGCCGTTTCAGCCGTCAGAATGGTAATGGACTATCACGACGGACACAACCACTTCGACAAAGAAAACATCAAGCTTGAAAAACGAACCGGCAGCTCGGTTGAAGATACTGAGCTAATTCAAGGCATAGTTCTAGAAAAAGAAGCAGTGCACCCGGGAATGCCAAAAATGCTAAAAAATCCAAAGATAGCATTACTAGATTCAGCGCTAGAGATAAAAGACACAGAAATCGACGCCAAAATAGAGATAACAAACCCATTGCAAATGCAGGAATTCCTACAGCAAGAAGAAAAAATGCTATCAGACATGGTAGACAAGATATTCGCGTCAGGAGCAAACGCAGTATTCTGCCAAAAAGGCATAGACGACATGGCACAACACTTCCTGGCAAAAAAGAACATTTACGCTGCACGCAGAGTAAAAAAATCAGACATGGAAGCCATGGCACGCGCAACAGGAGCACGAATAGTAACATCACTTCGCGACTTAAGCTCAAAAGACCTCGGAACAGCAGGAATGATAGAAGAGAAAAAAATTGGAAGCGATGAAATGACTTTTGTGACTGGCTGCAAGAATCCAAAAGCAGTCACGATACTCGTTCGAGGCGGAACAGAACACGTCGTAGACGAAGCAAAAAGAGCAATGACAGATGCAATAGGAGACGTCGCGGCAGCACTCAAAAACGGCAAAGTCGTAGCAGGAGCAGGAGCGCCAGAAATAGAAGTGGCAAAAGAACTGCGCAAATACGCAGACGGCCTTGAAGGCAGAGAACAACTCGCAGTCATGGCATTTGCACAAGCGCTTGAAATCATCCCGCGAACACTCGCAGAAAACGCAGGAATAGACCCTATCAACATCCTTGTTGAGCTTAAAGCAGCCCACGACAAGAAGCAAACCTGGGCAGGCATAGACGTGTTTAAAGGAAAAGTCGTCAACGCATGGAACGCAGGCGTTATAGAACCCTTAAAGATAAAGACACAAGCCATCAGCTCAGCATCAGAAGTAGCCCAGATGATATTACGAATTGATGATGTCATAGCAGGCGGAAAAGCGCCAATGCCACAAATGCCACCCGGAATGGGCGGGCACGGAATGGAATTCTAAGGCTTCCTGCGCTCGTCGTACTCCCAAGAAATAACAGACGCGAACCGCTCAAGCGACAAAGGGTCCTTGAAAAAATTCCAGATATCGTTAAGCTCTGATTTAGAAGCGAATACTTTAACAGGAGACTGCTGTGAATCACGCGGAAACATTCCGGACAAATACTTGAAAATATCCATCTCCTCAGAAGTGCAACCAGCAACAACATAAGGCGGATCCTCACTTGAATGTCCAAACTTGCGCAGCATCAAATAAGCCTTCTTTGTTCCAGCAGACAAACAAACCTCGACAGTCCTGTCATAATAACTATTCATCCAAAAAGAGAAAGTATGCAACTGCTCAGGACGCCACAAAGGCAAATTCTGAATAAGCACACCAGGCGTTTCACGAGAAGAACCTTTCTTTTTTTCATACCCGTGCGACATTTCAAAAGAAAGCGCCTTAGTTCCAATAGGATAAGTATCAGGAAGCTTTCTCTCAGAAGCAGTCCCAATCTCAACAGGCAAATGCCTGCGGTCAAACAACCTAAGCACTCTTTCAGGCAAGCTACCCTCGCCCGGAACACTGGCCCCAACAACATTATAAGGAATGTTCTCAGCAGTCTTATCAATGCGAGTCTTCTGCAGCTCAAGCCAAGAATCACCTAAAGCCAGCCACAAACGCTCATCACGATATGACTGCAAATTGTCAAAAAAAGGATCAGCCTGCTCAGGCCTAAACAGTGTTGTTTCTATGCTCAACCTCATTTTTGTCCTCACTTGCGCAGACGAAACCAACAATCCCTTTAAAAGTGTTTTGATTCACAGCCTTTTTATAGTCGACAACGCATTTTAAGATCATGCTAGAAAAAATCACAGGAGGCAGAATCATCCTAAGAACGCTCAGAATGAGCGACGCGGAAGACATCTACGAATACTGCAAAGACCGAGAAGTCTCACGATACACACAGAACATGCCATACCCATACAAGCGCAAGTATGCCGCGGAATTCATAAAAATCTGCGAAAAGAACTGGAAACAAAAGACAGGCTACACGTACGGAATAGAATACAATGGGAAGATTATCGGCAACGTAGGATTAGCAATAAAGCCAGGAAAAATCGCAGAAATGGGCTACTCTCTAAGCAGAGAATACTGGGGAAAAGGAATCATGACAGAAGCGTCCAAGCTAATGCTACGCGAAGCGTTCAAAAGACTGAAATTACACAAAATCTACGCAACACACCACCCAAAAAATCCGGCAAGCGGCAAAGTCATGCAAAAAACAGGCATGAAATACGAAGGACTCTTGCGCGAACACTCATTCGCCAAAGGAAAATACTGGGATTTGGTACAGTACGGCATTCTCAGACGCGAATATAAAGGGTAGAAATATTTATATACCAACCAGACTATTTTTCAGTATATAAATCAAAAAGGGTGATTACATGGCAGACGATGAAAATCCTCAGGCAGCTCCAGGCGAAGAGGAAGAATACGAACTTCTCCCGCACAAGGAAATAGAAGACCTGAAAGAAGAGCTGTCAAAACTCAAAGAATTCGAAATAGCTCCCAGCAAAAGACTGCAAGTATCACTTCTAGAACTCAATACGAAGCTGGACAGGCTCATGATGATATTCGAAGACGCAACGCACGAACTGCGCATAGAAGAAGGCGGGCTAAGCTTCACTGAGAAGATGAAGCCGTTGCTTGAGAAAATGAACAAAATTCTAGAACAAAACTCTGAAATCGCGTCAGGCATCCTGGCACTGGCAGACATGGTCAAAGAAATAAAAGAAAAACCAGAAGAAATACCAAGGCCGATGCCACGTGAAGAAGAAGCGCCAATGCCAATGATGGCTCCAAGACCAGCAGGAATGATGGCACCACCACGAGCACCACCAGTAGGAATGATGCCGCCAGGAATACCACCAGGAATGCCGCTGCCACCGCTTCCTAGAAAGAGAACATTCGGCATATGAGCCTGCCACTAGATCTCGGAGACCAATTAGTAGACAGAAGCAAAAGCACACTCTATTTGTACTATCTCGCGCGCTCAATGCACAGAGTAATGCAGAGAGAAATCTCGCGAAGAAAAGTCGAACTTTCAATCAAACAATTAAAGAAATTGAGCACCAAAGAACTCCACGGCCACATAGAAGAACTCCAAGGCCACATTGTAGAAGCAATACACAGAGAAAAACAAATACAAGGCCACCAGCAAGGAGAAGAATCAGTCCACGAAGAGCTGAAACACAAGATTGGCAGACTAGAGAACAAACTTTCACGATACTTACAAACACAAGAAGCGCGAAAAGGCAGAATACAAGAATTGGAAGACAAAATCAGAAGCAAATTCGAGACAAAACGAGAAAAAATAACTGTTTTGAAAGAAGACCTGAAAAAACTGCTAAAACTCTACAACGAAACAAAAAGAGCAAAAGCGCCAAAAACACATTTACTTAGAATAGCGAAACGAATGGAACAGGTCAAGAATAAGATTTCCTTGCTGAAGTAATTCACCTATACTTTAGCCAGATCTTCTTAACAAACGGAATAGTAAGCGTAGAAATAAGAAAAGCCAGTGCAGGCACAATGGAATTAATAAACGGCTTTGGAAGACCTGCGAAATAAAAGAATACAACCACGACAAAATACGTCAGGATAGCAATCAGAACTTTTCTCGCTCCGCTTGTTTCCCACGCCTTATCAGCCTCAACACGCCTGTTTCTTTCCTTAATAGAATTAATTTCTCTTTCCAAAACCTTTATTGCAGTCATCTGTGCGCAAACCAGAAACTTACCTTATTCTTACCCTTGCTGTCCAAACGGCAGAAACCAAAACGCTCAAGCTGCACAAGCGTACCAACTTCAAGGTCAGCCAATGCTTTCTCACCAATGCCCTTGGCCAACTTCTTATCAGGCATCAAAACCTCAACTTCAACAGTTTCGGCATCTGCAGGAAGCCAGTGCATAGTAGACTCACCTTTTTCCCTGAACTTCTCATACTCAGAGCTGTCAAACAAATATTCCTTCCCTTCTTTCGAAAAGTTCAAACAATCCTTCAAACGATACAGCTTCTTAATTTTGACAGAAGAAAGATCGTTCTTAGAAACAAAAAAGTCAGACTTTGTTTTAAACGAGCGCTTACCTCGGTCAGCAAAATCAGGATGCAAAGGAATCTGAACATCCTGCTCAGGAGCGTTCTTTACAGTAATCTTCACAGGATCCCAGACGAAAAAGTGCCTGTTGGCTATCGGGTCAATAATATCCCGGTTATGCGCTTCCAAACTCTTAAAAAAATCCTCAGCAGGAACAAGCTTGTCGTTCAAGCCAACACCCATGTCCTGCGCGAACTTATGGAAAGAGCCAGGCTGAAAACCACGCCTTCTCAAAGCAGCAACAGTAGGAAGACGGATATCATCCCAATCATCATAATGACCGCGCTCAATAGCATCTTTTAATTTCCGCTTGCTAACCTCAATGCCTTCAAACTTAATCTTGCCGATATACGAGTGATTCGGGGCCTTCCAGCCAAAGAAATCATAAATGTGCTGCTGCCTCTTCGCATTATCAAAATGATCCTTGCCACGAATAGTATGGGTAACACCCATCTCATGATCATCAACACAAACAGCAAAATTCATCAAAGGCCAAACCTTGTACTTAGTGCCCGTTCTCGGATGAGCACTATGATTAATCCTTAACGCAGGCCAGTCACGCATGGCAGGATTAGGATCATTAATGTCTGTCTTAACCCTGACAACAGCCTGGCCGGGCTCGTACTCAACAAACATCTTATCCCACCTTAACAAATTCTCCTTAACAGGCAAAACCCGGCAAGGACACTCCTTATTCTTCAATGAAAGAGTCCTGAAAGTCTCCTGATCACAAGTACACACGTACGCCTTTCCCTTGCTAATTATCTGCTCAGCATAATCATAATAAGTCTCCAAACGATCACTCTGGATTGCAACCTGATTAATGCGGTTTTCGCACAGCCAATTCAAAACATCCTCGGTCATCTTGTAAGCAGGAGTGTAAATATCCTCTGCCTTCGTATCCTCAAAACGCAGGATTAATTTTCCATCAAACTCCTTACAATACAAATGGCTCAACGAGAACACAACAGCATGACCGATATGCTGAACACCGCTCGGGCTTGGAGCAAGACGCATGACAAGCTTTCCCTTCTCCATTTCAGGCAAAGGCTTCAATTTTTTCTCCTCAGGACCACGCTTATCTGCCAATAATTCAGGAGCAAGCTTCTGCAACTCAGCAGTCTGCTCATCAACAGACATCAAGCGCACAGCATCACAAATCTTCTTAATCTGCGGAGTCAGCTTCTTCAACTCAGCCTTAAGCTCAGGACGCTCGCCGAGAACTTTGCCTATCACAGAGCCCATATTCGGCACGCCGTTGTACTTTCTCGCATTGTCCAACGCGTGCTTTCTCACCAGCTTTTCAAAATCATCCATAATGAAAAAGAGTAGAGAGTCAGTATTTAAAATTACTGGACTATAATCTTGCCACGAGCCATGTCCATTGAGCAGTGGAACTTGAAAGTACCTTCCTGGTTTGGAGACAATTCAATCACTGCAGAAGTGCCAGGACCAATAATCTTCTTAATCCTGAAATCAGGAATAACAATCTCACTCGCACAACCGGCAGACTCCTCTGCCTTCACATTAATCTTCAAAGGAACGCCCTTCTTAGCAACGATAACGTTCGGAGAATACGCAGAATTCGCAATTGTCAGCGCGATTTCCTGATAGCCATCCTTCTGCACTGCCTCCTCACGCACTTCCTGCGTCGCCTGCTGAAGGTAGGCAGGGAGCTTGATATCACCAGAATTGGGCGCATTTGCTTGAGCAGGAGCAGCAGAAACATCAGCAATGCTAAACGGCAACAAAACGCTCGCGCCAAGCAAAACAATGCACGCCAGCGTCCACCACGTGATAAATCCATTTGACAGCTTGGCAGCTTCTTTTGCTTTCGCGCCACTGCAACAGCTAACGCCACAATGCACTGCATACGAAAAGCCAAGCATGGTCAACAGGAAAATAAACGTGAAAAACGGAATAAAAATTTCGATATTAAACGGACGCATCATCTGGCCAAGCATAGCGCCCATCATGCCGCCCATAGGACCAGCCATGACGCCTTCCATAACTCCCAGATGCCCACCCAGACGGCCAAGAGGCATGCCAAATGCCAATCCGACAATGCTTCCAATAATCACGCCCACCAAGAAATTTCCAGTAGGAATCAAGTACAGGGTGGCAGTCATCAAGCCAGCCATCATGCCAAAAGTCATCCCAACCATCATTCCATGCATTTCATCAATAAACTTTCTACGCTTCCACACGTACGATGTCGCAGCCACCAGCACGGCAAAAAGCAAAATGAACATTATAACATAAGAATTCATGGTCACCACACAACTTTTTGCTTAGCGGATTTCAAATACTTGCCTGTTTTCTGAGTTCTAGCTGCAAACGCATCGGCAGCGCATTCTTCCTTCTCAACAGAAGACGCTGAAAACCAGGCAATCGGAGAAAACGCGCGCACAAAACGGGCGCTGAACTTACCCCATGAAGAGCGGGCTTTCACGTGATGTAGCTCATGCAGGAGAACTGCCTCCAACTCTTTCCTAGAGAGCAAGTCAAACATGCCAACAGAAATGAAAATCCTTTTACCGGTTGTAAACGCCATCGGGCGCGCCTTGTCGATCAAAAATAATCCAGCTTTAATCCCGGTCAGCCTGCATAATTCACTAAATAATCTTAATGACAAAGGCCTTGACATCCTATGATAAAGACGAGGCAACACTATAACACCGCCGATAAATGAAGCGGCCATCAAAGGCGGAAGAATATACAGGGTAAACTTGGCGAACAATGCCGTGCACCACGACAGCAATCCTTGCACAAGGCTCAAACTGCAATTAATCGACAATGCAAAATAAAACAAAGGAGACAAGACAAACAACAAATGCGCGTACAGCATCCAAGGCTTGGCATACTTCTTCCACAATAAAATAGAGGCAACGCCGAAAAGCAGCGAGACAACTACGATAAGCATTTTTGTCGGATCGGTTGCAAAAGCGACTGTACTCTCAATAATACTCATGTTTACCTCTTTCTAAAACGCTCATTAAAATATGAAACAGCAGTATGACCAAATGCATCAATCAGCTTATTCACCGTCTTGTCAATAACAGACTTCTCAAAAGCATTCTTGTCCTGCGTCGGATAATAAACATAACGAACACCGCCTCTTGCGGTCTCAATTTTCCGCGCGACAATGCCCTTATCGTGCAACCTGTCGCAAATAACCGCAACAGAACTAAGCGCGACTGCCTTTCTCAATTTCTCATGAATCTCCCTGACGCGCATTTTCTTGTCAGGCCACAAGACACGCAACACATCGCTCTCCAACGGGCTCATCAGCGAATCAAAATCAGCAACATTCTCTTTCATGGTGGATGTCAAATCCATCAACTTTAAATACTTTACGCATCTTGTAACGCTTTGATGGAAAAAGCCATGTTGTTTATTCTGCTGATTCTCGCGGCATGTGCAGCACCAGCAGCAGAACACGGCGTACAGCACACCACTGCAAAAATCATGAAAGTGCACGCTGACAAAGACGAGCTTAACCTGCACGATTTCAAAATAACATTTGCACGGCCAACAGCAGAGGTCGGCAAAGAAACAGAACTGAAATTCACGATTCTGCAAAATGGTAAACCAATGGAGCTCGTGCTGCTCCACGAAAGACTCATGCATTTAATACTCGTCAGAAAAGATTTGAACTATTTTGATCATCTTCATCCAGAAAAAAGGGAAAATGGCGTGTTTTCAATCCCGTACTCCTTCCTGGCGCCTGGAGAATACCGTTTATGGGTGGAATTCACTGACGGCACCCTTGAGCATATAATAGACTATCCGCTGACAGTTGAAGGCACATCAGAATCACCGGAGCCAGACACGCTAAACGGTTTGAACGTAAAAATGCAAACAAATGAATTGCAACAAGACAAACCAGCGAAAATCAATTTCATCGTCACCAAGGATGACGCGCCTGTCTCAATCACTGAAAAATGGCTTGGTGCAGACGCGCACCTTATCATCATCAGCAACACTCTGGACGAGTTCGCACACCTGCATGATGCTGCCGGAGACAATGACAACCTCTTAGCATTCGGCTACACGCCAGAGTATTCAGGCGACTACACTTCCTGGGTAGAGTTCATGCATGAAAAGAAATCACGCACTGCAAAGTTTGGATTAACCATTCATAAAATTTAAAATGAAAACGTACGCGCTACTATTGCTGGTGCTTGCCGCCTGTGCGACAGAACAGCTTACTACAGAAGAGCAAGCATACAAAGACTATTGCTCGGCGCATAATGGAGCATGGATGAAAATGTCAGAGCTAAAGGAAGGACAGCCAACAGGAAAAACATGCTACGGATGCATGCCGGACGAGAAAAACCACATCTGCACACAACAAGAATACGAGGAATTTGTGAAATGAGAAAAATACTTTGGATTATAATTGCATTAGGACTGGTAGGCATTGTGGCTGCAGAACTACAATTCCCGCCTGGAGCGCAAAAAGTCCTCGAATATGAAAAACAAGTAGGGCTGGCAGTAACTTTCCTCATAGCGTTCATCGGCGGAATACTGACTTTTACTTCACCCTGCGGGTTTGCAGTCATACCAACATTCTTCGCATACCTGTTCAAAGAAAGAAAAAGAGCGATGTTCATGACAGCGACATTCTCACTCGGCATGACTGTTGCGTTCATCATCTTCGGAATTATCGCAGGACTGGTTGGAAATTTCTTCAACCAATACAAAGAATTCTTCTCAATGATATCGGGAGCATTGCTTGTAATATTCGGAATAATGCTCATACTAAACAAAGGATTTTCGTTTATCGACTTCAAAGTCAAGCACAAACCAAATAATGGGTGGGGAATATTTTTCCTCGGATTCTTTTTCGCCGTCGGCTGGAGCCCATGCGTAGGACCAATACTGGCAGGAATCATCGTCCTCTCATCAACAGCAGGAAGCGTGGCAAAATCAGTACTCTTCTTCGCAGTCTACTCGCTCGGCGTGGCTCTGCCATTACTTGTAGTATCATATTTCTCAGACAAATACGATGTCGCCAAATGGTTCACCAGCAGGCATATCGAGTTCAAGCTTTTCGGAAAGAAAATCTACACGCACCTGTACGGAATAATCGGAGGAATTATGCTAATCATACTAGGACTCATAATGCTCTGGGACAAAGGCACAAGAATCTTCATGAAAGAAATACCGAACTACCTGCCGTGGAGCATGACATTCTTCACAGACATGAACGAAAGACTCGTGCAGTCAGCATTCTTCACGTCAACAGCAGGCAACATAATTGGAATCGGCATTGTCCTGATAATCTTATTCATAATGTGGAAAGCCATACGGCACCATAAATAATATAAATAGGACAGGAAAGCCAAACAACATGGAAGGAGAAAAAGAAGTCATCGATGCCTTAAGCGCGCACGGAAAAAGAGAACATCAGAAAAAAGCGCGCGAAGAGGCACACGAAAAAAAAGAGGCAGAGAAAGAACTCAAAGAACGAAATAAAAACTATTTCTGGATCGTAATCACTATCATAGGCATAATCGCATTCGCAGGCGTAGTCGGCTGGCTCTTCACGAATAAAAAAGAAATGTACACTGACAGAGAAATCCACTGGCACGCAGCAGTAGACATCACACTCTGCGGAGAGCACAAGGACCTGCCGAGAGCAGAAGGCGATGAAATAGTGCACGGCAAAGCGTTCAAAGGAATCCACATGCTCCACACGCACGACGACAACGTCATACACATAGAAGGGTTGATTGAGAAAAAAGAAGATATAGCACTCGGAAGATTCTTTGACGTAATAGAAGTGCCTTTCGACAAAGACAAACTATTTGACAAGAAAAACGGAGATTTATGCGGAGACAAGCCCGGAGTATTGAAAATGTACGTCAACGAGCAGCCAAGAACAGATTTCAGAGACTACATACCTTCAGCTGTCGAGGATGCCAGAAAACAAGTCATAAAACTGGTATTTGAACCAGAAGAAGGCATTAACACGACTAACAGTTCGTAAAGTTTTTATACTAAAAGCTTTTCAAACAGTGTAAAGCTAGGGGTGCACCATGACAAAACACGAAAAAGATGATGAAGTAAGCAGTTCAACAGTATGGATTATAGCCATAGCCGCAGTACTTATTTTGTTCAACCAAATACAATTATTCCAGCTAAGCAACATGCTCGGCACACCGGTGTTCGGCACCACATTCACATCAGTCAAAACCTTCTCTTCAGGAGACCTCAAAGATGTGGACGTCAATAGCCTCAAAAGCACTGCACAATCAGTCGCAGCAGTCTACGATCTTGAAGGTAAGGACGCACAAGGCGTAATAAACACAATGATTCCAAAAGGACAGCCGGAATACGGCAAAGAACTAGGCATCAGCTATGATGACCCGGTAACAGCACTAAACTTCCTGGCAAAGAAATTGTATCCAGCGTTAAAGCAAGACGTACAAGCAAACAAACCAGAAGTCTGGAAGAGATATATTGATTTTGCAACAAAGCCAATAGGAGTAAGCTGCGAGCACTGCTGCGGAGTCGGCCCAGTAAGCATCACGGCAGAAGGCAAGCAGACTTGCGGATGCGCGCACAACCCAGGAATACACGCAATCGTACTGCAACTCATGGCAAACACAGACATGACCGATGCAGAAATCCTGAGAGAAGTCATGTACTGGAAAGCACTCTGGTTCCCACGAGACATGGTACAAATAGGAGTATCATTAGCAGGCGGAGACACCAGCGTACTCGCAGACGTTCCAAGCCAAGTCGGCGGATGTTAAACTAATTCGGAGGGTGATATAAAATGAACAAAAACGTTGTAATCGCAATCGTGCTCGGCGCACTAGTCTTAATAGCAGGCGTCCAAGCATTCCAGCTGTTTACACTGAAAACAAAGCTGGCGAGCGGAGAAATCAACACAGGAACGCCAACACAATCAGGCGGATCTGCAAGCGCACCGCAATTGCCAAGCAACCTGCAAAACCTGCCATCACAAGTAGGCGGTTGTTAAGATATTTTTTTCTTTCTTTTTAACCTTTTTCGACACATCGAAAAGCAAAGCTTTTCGGGGTGCTCAAAAATCGCCATGCGATTTTCGACACCGGCATGGGATAAATATGAGCTAATAAGAGGGGCAAAAGCATAAATACCAGTTATTCTCCGAACGAATATACAAGGGGGAGATTACATGAAAAAACAGAAACTCAACAATATCAACACTTATCTCATTGTAGCACTCGTCATCGTTGTGGCAATAGGCCTATATTTCACAATCTCTGTACCCGTGGCCAAAAAAGAGCCAGCAAAACCAGCAGCCCCTCCACTTGAAGTACAACTCACCATTCTAGGCGCTGACTGCGAAGACTGCTTCAACATAACAACAGCAATAGATTTCCTCAAACAACAGGCAAACATCAATGTGACCAGCACAACCGAAAAGACAATCGAAGAAGCTGAAGAACTCGCCAGCAAGTATAACATAACAAAACTCCCAGCGCTTCTCCTCACAGGAAACATAACCAATCTAACAATACCAAACTTCAACAAGAACGAAGACGCACTAGTATTCGACCAAGCGCCAGCACCATACTATGACGTTGCAGAAAAACGCGTCAAAGGAAAAGTAACAGTCCTCATCCTAGAAGACGAGTCCTGCACAGAATGCTTCAACATCAGCCAAATAATCGACCAGCTTAAAGGCGCAGGAATCCAAATAGCGAGCCAAAAAACAATAGACGCGGCAAGCTCGGATGGAGAAGAACTCATAGAGCAATATAACATAGAAAAAATTCCAACGCTCATCTTCAATAAGGAAGCAATGGAATACACCGTAGTCGCGCAAGTCTGGAGCCAAGTAGGAACTGAGGAAAGCGACGGAAAACTCGTCCTGAGATTTGTCAACCCGCCGTACATCAACACCAGCACGGGCAAAACAGAAGGACTCGTGACGATGACGCTAATCACCGACACAACCTGCACGGAATGCTTTGACACCAGTGTTTACAAAGAACTCTTTACCCAAAGCTTCAGCATGCACGTAGTGAAAGAAGACGTTCTTGACGTTGCCAGCACGAAAGGCAGGTTCCTAGTCAAGAAATACAACATAACCACTGTGCCAACAGTAGTCCTTTCAAAAGATGCAGGCATGTACCCAAGTCTCGCGCAAGCCTGGGAACAGGTAGGCACTGCAGAGAAAGACGGCAGCTTCACGTTCAGAAAAGTTGAACTGCTAAAATCCTACTTTGAACAACAGGGAGAAGCATTCGCCTACAAAGACCTAATCACCGGCGAAGTGCTCAACGGCACAGAACAGACAGCCGAAGAGCCAGAAATAACTGCTCCAGAAACCGAAACAGAGCCTTAATTCTTTTTTTATTCAATTTTTAAGAAATTCTTATTCGACTTCCCCAAACTTTCAGAAAGTTTGATCAAATGCGCTCCTCGTTCGAGTTTGAGAAAGAAATCATAAATGCCTCGCTTCGCGAGCATGGGATTTTAGTTTCTCAAACATCTCACGATGTCGCGCAAACACGAAGAAAGCTAAATCTAATCTTAAAATGCAAAATTACAGAATTTATTCGATTTCCCTTAACAGCTCATCTGCAGCTTGGGTAGAATCCATAGACACAGAAGCCTTTCCGCAATACGGGCATAAACTCGGCTGATAATTCCGTGTGAACTTCCAGTTGCACCCACCACATCGGTACTTAGCTTTCATCCCATCACCATTTTTGATAAAGACAATTCAATAGTTTGAGTATTTAAACTTTATTGAAAAGATTCACAACATTTATGAAATCATCCATTTCACAGCATAATATGAGGGTGTGGATTGCAGTCGGACTACTGATTCTTGTAATACTCGCATTCAACAACATGGGAAGACTATTCTCGCCAGGCTGTCCGGCAAAAACCTACGGCACGGCTGAAAAGCACATCAGATATTTCTCGTCACCATTATGCCTGGCATGCTGGGTGCAGAAACCAATAATCGAGAAAGTGGCGGCAGAGGGAAAAATATCATTTGAAGAATACAACGCAGACTTCTGCAGGGAAGCGGCAGCGCCGCATTACGTAAGAGGCGTGCCATCCTTCATGATTGGCGACAAACTCGTTTACGGAATGCAAAATGAAGAACAGCTAAGAGGAATGGCATCATGAAATACTGGATACTGATTTTTGCATTATGCCTGGGAATTTTAGTCGGAGTCACATTTTTTGGACCTGCACAGTTCACAATGACAGGAGCAGTGCCACACGCATGCTATGTAGAGAATGAGTTGTGCGCGTGCGGAGAAACACAATGCGTGTGCGGAAACCGGACAGTGCCGGCAAGTTATTGCACTTGAGGTGTTAATCTTCTCAGCAATTCCTTAGAAAGTGCATCATTTGTTCTATAATTCTCAGGGGCAAAAAGCAATCCGTGCCGCTTGAAATAATCAGTTCCATGTATGGCAACAGGCACCAATGGTTTTCCTTCTCCATTAAAAGACTCGCTTTCCCATTGCTCACGTCCTATTGATGGAGGAGTTTCAAGTCCGGCCAAAACACAGCAGAGAGACGCACCAACAATTCTTAATCGAGATTCAGAAGTTCCTTCGCTTTTCATAGCACCAAGAAGATAAATTGGAAATCGTTCCTTGTTTCTGCAGAACTCTGGAGCACGCCGCAATGAAAGAATATCAGAAGAACCCTGTTGATGCGCATCGAGAATAAGACTCACGCGCGCATATCTCTGGATTTCCTGCATTTCAAGCTCATTCTCACGCTTGATACCCAGCACGCCCAAGTACAAATCTAAAACGTTCATGGTTATCACTCAGAGGTGACTACTGTTTATAAAGGTTTCGGCACAACTCGTTTATGCGGCGAGCTCAACATATAGAGGGAGCCTTCTGACCTGGGGCGCCTGCTTAGCGATTTCACTCAACAAATTCTGTAATGTAGTGTCCCATGCGCTGAGAAGCTCGGCAGCGTTCACAATAGGCTGAGTCTGACGGCCATACAGCAAGTTGCTCTTGAACACTTCAAGACGAGCTGCAAGATCATTCAGGATATTGCGCGTGGTTAAATCAAGATTCTTCAAGCCACGAAGCTGTGCGACAGAGTTGTTAATTTCTGTCTGAATAGATACTGTTGCCATTTTCAAATTCACTTTAGGCGACAATCCCCACGCCCTTGCTGAAGTGGAAACAGAGTCCCGCACATTTTTCAAAGCATTAAGAGCAATATCGTATGCATCTACATCAGCCATAATATCATCCTCCTTTCAATAGCAGAAGGCTTGAAACAATAGTACTTATAGTTTTCTGTATTACAGTACATAGAAAAGATTTAAAAAGAGTACGGCAGACATAAAGAGCAATGAAGACAGAGACCATATTTTTCACGGTTGGCGTTTTATTCTTGATCGCAACAATACTCTACTTCACATGGGAATACCTGTTCAACCTGTCGCGAGGAATGAAAGTAATAACAATCGCTTCCCTTGTCCTATTCTTCTGGTTCATGGGCAACCACCTAAAGGAGCGTGACCTATAATGACTTGGGTGTGGCCGGTGTTTTTAGTTTTGCTCGTTCCATTACTGATAGTGCTCTTTATTGTTTATTTCAAAGGCAAAAAGCTTTACCGACTCTGCTACATCAGCAGCGTGTTCACGTATGCCATGTGGATAATGTATCTGATAGACGCGTATGACTTAAGGCGCAACTCGGTAATATTGCTCCTCGCGTTCTCATCATTATTAATGATAGGATTGGGCGTCTGGATGAGGAAAAAACACTTCGCATGAAAAAACAAAAATCAAACCGTAACCTGTACATCGCATTGTTCTTTGTAGCAATAATAGTTGTTATAACTTTAGTCAGCGCAAGCAACATAGGCTTCAAAATGACAAGAGAAACAGCCACGTCGCTGCCAAAAGGCCAAATGATCACAATACAAAAAGAAGGCCAGCCCTATCCGCCAACAGAAAAAGGAATCAGGGTGCAAACAATAATGGCCACAAACTCAGTCATACCGCGCAGAATGCCGCTCGGCCAAGCACACGCCTGCCTGTATAACAGCCAAACAGGAGAAGGCATTGACGTAGGAGCACGATACGATTATCCAGCAACAGTGCCATACCGCGAGCTCGAAATACCTCCAGGAGAAATACTCGACATCGGAATCGGAGAAACAAAGTCAGTCACGGTCAGCGTAATGCCTTACGTAATGTGGGTGCCAAAAGACCCAACAGTAGAAAAGCCAAGACCACAAGACTTCGACACGCTTTACTTATTCGTCTCAGAAATGGAAGACTACTTCTACCCGCAATGCTATGACATGCCAGAAGAACAGAAAAGAATGGCAACTATGATACCATTAGTCTAAAACCAAACGCGCATCAACTGCCTT
>CAZCCU010000004.1:0-62196 GCA_964497645.1 uncultured Methanosarcinales archaeon | reverse complement strand
TGATGAAAAAACGAGTATTACCGCCAAACTGCGACAATAAAGCATACATGGTCGATTTGGGAGTATGCAAACCAGACGGATTCTGCCCCAAAATCAAGAATCCAGCCAATTACGCAATAGCAAAACAAAGAATGATAGCAAGAATGGCGGAAAAGGGCACTAAAAAGAATAAGACGACAGAATAGATTCCACCTGAAGAAAAATAATCATTTTTCAATATAAACAGCTAAAGAAGAAATATTAAGAATATCCTGAACATTTTTCCTGTCTTTAAAATATCCAGCATGCCCCGCCCCCATCAAGGCAACTGCCTTGTTTGCGCCTGTTTTGTCCATTGCTGATTGAATGTTTTTTGCAAACGCCTCGGTTCGCTCATCACATACCAGATCATTATATTCCTCTATCAATTGACGCAACTTAGGATTGGCGAAAGTTACCGGCTGTCCATTAGCCGCCAAAGCGCCTTCATGTGTAGGAACAGCCCTATCCCTAGTTGTTGTTACAAAACCGTCATCAAGCGCAGTCCGAATATTTCCTCGTGGTAACAATTTTTCATTTGGCAATCCTTCGGCAAGATCGTTTATGAACTTTTCAATTCGATCATAACCCTGAATTTTATCATATGGTGTGTTTTGAAGTCTTGCAATGGCTACGTTCGCCAAACTTCCCCATATAATCTTGAGCATATCTACTCTGATGCGAAGAATTTTATCCTCAAGCCCAAAACAAGGAATTCCCTTTTGGAGAAAATGGTCTTCTATACCTGCAAAATAAAATTTAAAATCTGTAAATTCGTATTTTTTGGAGAGTTTATCTCCAACATACTCATTAATGGCATGTGAGTAATCATTTGAACGTGAATTTTGCCCATAACTTCCTTCAAATAACATACACTGGACTCCAAATTCCTTCACCAAAAAATCAATAAACACGCGCTCTTTGTCCAACGAACTTTCATTATGATGTTCTCCAATAACTAGCACTTCTCTTTCTGTGTTCTTGTTCTTATATTCACCAATTCGAAAGCCTAAATCAGAAAATTCCTTTGGCAAGCCTCTGGCAGCAAGCTCCTTGAAGCTCTTTTTAGGATTGTCTGAATTGGAACCGCATGCGGTGAGCGCAACCAAAGCGCCAGTCAGAAATGTTCTTCGATACGGCATTTCAATGTTTTTCATAGTATATTATCTGAAGCAGACCCTATTTAAGCTTTTCCGTTAATAGCTACTATAAAGTGATTACTTTAAATTGGGCGCTGCATCCTTTAACCCAAACCTTTATAAACCACCCCTCTTGTCGTCAAGGAATCTGACGAGCCTGAGAAGGAATCCCAGTACAGTCAGTGCAAAAGCACTACCTGTTTCTAACTAGGGTTCCGCAAAAGGCTATGTTGGGGATGACACGGTTAAGGGCATCGTGTTTTACAGAATAAGACTTACACAGAGGAGTCTATGCCAAGAATAAGAACACCACGACAAGGAAGCATGCAGTATTGGCCGCGAAGCAGAGCGGCAGACATAGTTGCACGAATAAGAACCTGGCCGGCAAGCAAAGACGCAAAACTCCTCGGCTTCCCAGGCTATAAGGTCGGCATGACCCACATCATTATGACCGACAACAAGCCAACGAGCTTGACAAAAAATGACGACATTCAGGTCCCGGTGACCGTCCTCGAATGTCCCCCGGTGAAGGTCGCCGCAATCATGCTTTATACGCAAGACGCGTATGGCCTGCATTGCTCCGGCCAGATCACCATTGACAAATTCGACAAAGAAGTTTCTCGTTCTATCATTCTTCCCAAAAAACAAACAAAACAACCAGACACAAAAAACATATCAGAAGTCAGAGTACTCGTACACACACAACCAAAGAACTTAGGAATCGGAAAGAAAAAACCAGAACTGCTTGAACTAGGGATTGGCGGACAGAAAGCAGAAGACAAACTCGCGTTTGCGCAAGGAATCTTAGGCAAGGAAATCAAGATAACAGACGTTTTCAACGAAGGACAACTCCTAGACGTAACAAGCATATCCAAAGGCAAAGGATACCAAGGACCAGTCAAACGATTCGGCGTTGCCTTACGATCACACAAAAGCGAAAAAACCAAGAGAGGACCGGGCTCACTTGGACCATGGCACGGATTCCGAGGATACAGATCAGCACACGCGGGTCAAATGGGCTTCCAGCAAAGAACAGAATACAACAAACACCTTCTCAAAGTCGCAGACGACCCAACAAAAATCAATGCCAAAGGCGGATTTTTACGCTATGGACTCGTCAAAAACCAATATGCACTGCTCAGAGGAAGCATAGGCGGAGCATCAAAACGACTCATCACACTAACAGTTCCACGAAGAGCATGGCCAAAACACCAGAAAGAACCGCCAACAATCGTCTACACAAGCATAGCATCAAAACAATAAAATGGAAGTAAAAATACTAAGCGCGGACAACAAGGAAGCAGGCAAACAAAAAATGCCAGCACAGTTTGAAGAAGTTGTCAGACCAGACTTAATCAAACGCGCAGTCGAAGCCATACAAGGAAACAAGAGACAGCAATACGGCTCAGATCCCAGAGCTGGAAAAAAAGCAGCAGCGAGACTAAGCAGACGAAGACGAGACTACAAAGGAGCATACGGAAAAGGACTCAGCAGAGTGCCCCGCAAGACATTAACCAGACGAGGAATGCAAATGATCTGGGTAGGAGCATTCGCACCAGGAACAGTAAAAGGACGAAGAGCATTCCCACCAACAAGCGAAAGAATATTCGCACAAAAAATGAATGATAAAGAACGCAAAAAAGCAATAAGAAGCGCACTCGCAGCAACACTGGACAGAAAAATCGTCGAACAGCGAGGCCACAAAGTCCCAGCAAATTACCCATTCGCGCTCTCCTCAGACTTTGAAAAAATAAGCAAAGCAAAAGACATAGTAAAAGCGCTCACTGCACTCGGACTTGAAGCAGAACTCGAAAGAGGAGCAGCAAAACACGTCAGAGCAGGAAAAGGAAAAATGAGAGGAAGACGCTACAAAACAGCAAAAGGACCGCTATTGGTTGTTGGAGAAAACTGCAACGCGTTCAAAGCAGCACAAAACGTCCCAGGCATAGACATCGTTGAAGTAAACAGGGTCAACGCAGAACTGCTTGCACCAGGCACGCACGCAGGAAGACTAACATTATTCACACAATCAGCAATACAAAAACTCGACAAAGAAAAACTATTCATGTAAAATGGAACACATAATAAAATACCCACTGGCAACAGAAAAAAGCATCAGACTGATGGAATCAGAGAACAAGCTAGTCTTTGTTGTAGACAAACGAGCGACAAAACCAGAAATCAAACAAGCAATAGAGCTGATGTTCAAGGCAAAAGTCACCAGCGTAAACACGCTCAACTCAGTAACAGGAGAAAAAAGAGCATACATCACGTTCGCAAAAGAAACACCGGCAATCGACATTGCCACAAGTCTGGGGATAATGTAAGATGGGAAAATCGCTGATACAGCAAGCACGAGGAAAAGGCGGACCAGTATACCGCGCAAAAAGCTTCGCATACGCAGGAGACGCAAAGCTCCGCAGCGAACCGGTAACACTGGTCAAAGGAACCGTTACTGACATCATCAAATGCCCAGGACACACCGCCCCACTCATAGAGATCAAATACGAAGACGGAGTGCAGGCACTCATGCCGGCACCAGAATTCATCAAAGTAGGAGATATAGTACAAACAGGACCAGGCAGCGAAATAGCACCAGGAAACGCTATGAGGCTCAAAGAAATACCAGAAGGAACACCGGTGTACAACATCGAAGCACAGCCAGGAGACGGCGGAAAATACTGCAGAACGGGTGGCTCGGCAGCACGCGTTCTCGCAAAAACAGAGCGATATGCGACCATCGAACTCCCAAGCAAGAAAGAAAAACTATTCCCACTCAGCTGCAGAGCCTGCATCGGCATCGTAGCAGGAGCAGGCAGACTCGAAAAGCCAATGCTCAAAGCAGGCGTCAAGCATTTCAGAAAGAGAATGACCAACAAGCGCTGGCCAAACCCAAGCGCGGCAGCACAAAACGCAGTCGACCACCCATACGGAAACAAGAGAACAAGCAGAAAAGCAAAGAACAAATCAGTCGGACACTTCGCACCACCAGGAAGAAAAGTCGGAAAACTCTGGCCGCGAAGAACAGGAAGGAGCAAATAAATGGCTAAAGAATACTTTTACCGCGGAAAAAACATCAACGAGCTCGTGAAAATGAGCATTGAAGACTTCGCAAAACTAGTTCCAGCACGAGAAAGACGAAAAATAAAACGCGGATTCACAGAAGCAGAGAAAACACTGCTCGCAGACATCAGATCAAACCCGAAAGACATCAAAACACACGCAAGAGACATGATGATACTGCCAGAAATGATAGGAAAAATAATCAAAGTCTACAACGGCAAAGAATGGATACAAGTAATGATAGAAGCAGACATGCTAGCCCACAGACTAGGAGAGTTTTCCCAAACACGAAAACAAGTCAGACACAGCGCACCAGGAATCGGAGCAACAAGAAGCAGCGCATCACTCTCGGTGAGATAAATGGCATACGCCTACTCAACAAAATTACCAGAAAACAGCGCGAAAGCAGTTGGATTGGCTTTGCCGATCTCACGCAAGCAATGCATCAACATATGCAACACCTTGCGGGGAATGAACGTGCAAAAAGCCAAAAAACTGCTCGAGCAAGTCATCGACAAGAAAAAAGCAATATCGTACACTGTCTACAACATGAACACAGGACACAAAGCAGGAATGGGACCAGGAAGCTATCCAGTAACAGCATGCCAAAACATACTAGGACTGCTGAAAAGCGCAGAAGCAAACGCACAATTCAAAGGACTCAGCACTGGAAATTTAGTAATCAGAAACGCCAGCGCGCAAAAAGGGCCAAGCACATACCACTTTGGAAGACAGAGAAGAAAAGCGAAAAGAACGCACATAGAACTCGTGCTTGAAGAAATCAAAGAGGCAAAGACCGTTGCAAAAGAGGCCAAAAAATGATAGAACGAAAATTCATCGCGGAAAAATTGAAGGAATACCAAATCCAAGAATTCATCTCACAAACACTCAAGAACGTAGGACACTCGCACACCAAATTAATGAGAACACCGTTAGGAGAAAAAGTAGTCATCTACGCCAGCAGACCAGGACTTGTAGTCGGCAGAAAAGGAGAAAACATCAAAAAATTAACCAACACGCTCAAGAAAAAATTCAACCTTGAAAACCCGCAAATCGAGATATCAGAAGTCGAAAATCCGAACCTTGACGCCCAGATAGTCGCGGAGAGGATAGCAAGCACGATTGAACGATTTGGCATCCAAAAGTTCAAAGCAATCGGCCACAAAACCATGATGGACGTAATGGGAGCAGGAGCGCTTGGAATAGAGATCTTGATTTCAGGAAAAGTCCCAAGCCAGCGAGCCAAGACATGGCGTTTCAACCAGGGCTACCTGAAAAAATGCGGAAACATCGCACTTGAAGGCGTCAAACGCGCACAAGCAGTATCTATAATGAAAACAGGAGAAATAGGAGTACAAGTCGCAATCATGCCTCCAAACATCAAGCTACCTGACGATATCGAAGTCGGAAGAAAAGCCCCTGTGGAAGCGAAGAAAACTGAGGAAAAAAAGCCTGCTGAAAAAATAGAGGAAAAGAAATGAAAATCAAAGAACTGCGCACACTTGGAGAGCCAGATCTCAAACAAAAGATGACAGAGCTGTACAAAGAACTCATAAAAGACAACGCACAAGTCGCAACAGGCACAATCCCAAAAAATCCAAGCAAGCTCAGACTTGCCAAGAAAACAATCGCACGAATCAAAACACTGCTAGCTCAGAAAAAGGTTTCGCCAACCAGCGTTGGCGGCACCACGGGGGCAAGTAAACAAGCATGACTGTCTGTGTCACGTGTGGCCTACCAAAAGAACTATGCGTTTGCGAAAGCATAGCCAAAGAAAGCCAAAAAATCATCGTGCGCGTTGAAGCGAAAAAATTCAACAAGATGTACACTGTGATCGAAGGGATCGACAAAAAAGAAATCGATCTCGACCAACTCGCCAAAAAGCTGAAAGCGAAACTGGCATGCGGGGGGACAATCAAAGACAACAGGATTGAACTCCAAGGCGAACACAAACAGAAAGCCAAGCAAATCCTCATCGAAGCGGGATTCGCTCCAGAAACAATCATAGTCAAGTAGCATGAGTACAAACGTTATTCATGCGGAATGGATCGGCAAACACGCAAAAATCGTAACGTCCACAAACAAAAGCCTTGAAGAATTGGAAGGAGTAGTCGTGGACGAAACGCACAACACGGTAATAATAGAGACTGAGAAGGGCGTGAAACGCGTGCCAAAACACGGCACGGTGTTTGAGATTGACGGCCACGAAGTCGCGGGGGACGAAGTTCTCGCCTCCCCAGAAGAAAGAATCAAGATTAAGGTGGATTAAAATGGAAACAATCAGAACGAGAGGAAGAACATTTACCGCAATCGTAGTAGAGGCCAGAATGCAGGAAACAGCAACCGTGGAATGGCCTAGAAGAAAATACGCGACAAAATATGAAAGATACATGACGGCAAGAACAAGAATCAAAGCGCACAATCCAAAAACAATCGACGCCAAAAAAGGCGACATCGTCAAAATCATGGAATGCAAGCCCATCAGCAAAACAAAACACTTCATAATCATAGAGAAAGTCGGACACGAAAAATTGTTCGAAACAAAACAAGAACTCATGGAAGAATCAAAAGTCAAACAAGAAAAACCCGAGGAAGAAAAATGAAAGGAGTTAAAGCACGCCTAACAAGAGGACTGCCGCACACCGCAAACGTCACAGCATGCGACAACAGCGGAGCCAGAATACTCAGAATCATAAGCGTCAAAAATGCAAAGACCGTGAAAGGCAGAAAACCAAGCGCAACCATTGGAGATTACGTAATGTGCTCAGTAGTAGAAGGCAAGCCCGAGATGAGAAAACAAGTCGTACCGGCAATCATAGTCAGGCAACGCATGCCATACAGGCGCCTTGACGGCACAAGAATCCGGTTTGAGGACAACGCGGCAATAGTTTTGAAAGACGAAATGGGCAACCCAAAAGGAACCATGATCAAAGGACCGATAGCAAAAGAAGCAGCTGACAGATGGCCTCTCGTGGCCAAAATCGCAGGCATGATAATATGAAATGGAACACAGTATTCAGCGCAAGCGTGAAGCCAGGCAAACAGCGCACATACGTACGCAACGCGCCATTACACGTGCGCAATACATTTTTGGGAAGCCACTTGTCAAAAGACCTCAGACAAAAACTGAAGATGCGGGCACTCAGAGTCAGAAAAGGAGACAAAGTCAAAGTCATGAGAGGGCAGCACAAAGGCAAAACAGGCACAGTGGACAGAGTCGATACAGAGCGCAAGAAAGTATTCATCACTGGAATTGAATTCGCAAAAAAAGACGGCAGCAAGGCTCTCTATCCAGTGCATCCTTCAAAACTAATGATACAAGAATTACACAGTGACAAGCGAAGACTAGGTGAACAGAAATGAGCAGACATCTGAAAGCATACGCGGCACCAAAGAGCTGGACGATCCTGAGAAAAATAACCAAATGGATACTCAGACCTCAGCCAGGAAAGCATCCACTCGTGCGGTCATTGCCGATTGGATTACTCCTCAAACAGCTCGGAGTAGCACAAACAACAAGAGAAGCGAAAAAAATAGTCAACATCAAAGCAGTACTTGTTGACTGCAAAACAATCAAAGACATCCACCAAGGAGTAGGCTTCATGGACACAATACAGGTAAAGCCAAACATCACACTCAGATGCACACTTGACGAAAAAGGAAGACTGAAATTCACAACAATAACCGCAGGTGAACTCAGCAAAAAAATCTGCAGAATCACCGGCAAACAAACTGTCCCAGGAGGAAAAACACAGCTAACCCTCTCAGACGGCAGAAATATCCTAAGCGACAAAAAAGAATACAACGTTGGAGACAGCCTGCTAATAGAAACGCCAGAACAGAAAATCGCAGGCCACTTTGCACTAGCAAATGGATGCACAGCATTCCTAACCGGCGGAAAACACACAGGCCTCACAGGCACAATCGAAGACATACAGGGAGACAGACTCTGGTGCACAGTTGACAAAAAGAAGATCGAAACACTCAAACGATTCGCATTCGTAATCGGCAAAGACAAACCAGCAGTGAAACTATGAATCCAATGCAACAACCACGGATAGAGAAACTCACGCTCAACATAGGAGCAGGAAAAGACCAAACAAGGCTAGAAAAAGGAGTGGCCGTGCTCAAAATGATAACAGGAATCGATCCAATCAAAACAATAACCAGCAAGAGAATTCCAACATGGGGATTAAGACCTGGTTTACCAATCGGCTGCAAGCTCACTCTCAGAAAGCAAAAAGCAGTAGAAATCCTCAAAAGACTCCTGCAGGCAAAAGATTTCACACTGGCTCCGACATACTTTGACAACGCGGGCAACATCAGCTTCGGAATCCACGAATACATAGACATCCCAGGAGCAACATATGATCCAAAAATAGGAGTCCTCGGATTGCAAGTATGCGTGACATTGGAAAAACCAGGATTTAGAATCAAAAGACGAAAAATACAACAGAAAACCATCCCAAAAAACCACACTATAACAAAAGAAGAAGCAATGACCTTCATGCAAAAAGCATTCAACGTCAAGGTTGGTGAACACGCATGACAACAAAAGACTGGAAAAAAGCATTCAAACAACTCAAAGCAAAGCCAATCAAGCTGAAAAAATACATCAAACACAACGCTCCAAAACAAAGAGCGACCGGCCAGGGGCTCAAACGCTGCGGAAGATGCGGAAGATTTGGAGCGCACATATCAAAATACGGACTCGGCCTGTGCAGATGCTGCTTCAGAGAAGTAGCCACAAAAATAGGATTCAAAAAATACAGCTAGGAGGAACAAATGTTAAACGATCCATTAGCAAACGTGATGTCGGCAATCATCTCCTATGAAAAGACCGGCAAACGCGAACTAACAGTCCACCCAGTCAGCAAAATAATCAGACGAGTACTGTCAATCATGCAAGAACACGGGTACACGGGAGCTTTGGAAGACCTCAGCGAAGGCAGAGGAGGATTCGCAAAACTCAACCTAATGGGAAATGTCAACAAGTGCGGAGTCATAAAACCAAGATTCTCAATCCAAAAGCATGAGTTCATCAAGTTCGAAAAAAGATACCTGCCGGCAAGCGGAGTAGGCATATTGATTTTGAGCACGCCACATGGGCTGATGACGCACGAACAAGCGCGTGAAAAAGGAATTGGAGGAAGATTAATCTCATACTGCTACTAAAATGACGAAATATGAAATCAAAACAGAACTGCCGAGTGGAGTCACGGCAACAGTCGCTGACGGGATGGTTATAGTCAAAGGACCTAAAGGAGACGTCACCAGAAACATGAAAGACCCGCTAATCAACATCAAACAAGACGGCAATGCGGTAACTTTTTCAGCGGCAAGAGACACCAAAAGGCAGAGAAGGGTCATCAACAGCCTTGCAGCGCACCTCAACAACATGATAAAAGGCAGCCAAGAGCCATTCATATACCGACTCAAAATCTGCAGCGGACACTTCCCAATGAACGTATCAATCAGCGGCGACCAGTTCATCGTGAAAAACTTCCTAGGAGAAAAAAGCCCGCGCACACTCAAACTCAAAAAAGGCGCCACTGTAAAAATAGAAGGCGACCAGATAGTCGTTGAAAGCCCTAACAGAGAATTGGCAGGACAGCAAGCAAGCGACATTGAATTGTTAACAGCAAAACGAAACAGAGACCTGCGCGTCTTCCAAGACGGAATCTACATGATTGAAAAAGCAGGAGAAAAAATCGGAGAAACATGACAACAAAAAAATTACTCACGCTTAGAAAAGAAATAAGCAAAAGAAGGCCGGCATTCGTTATGCAGGACCAGCACAAGAGACCTGATCTTCAGATTAGATGGAGAAAGCCAAAAGGCATGCACAGCAAAATGCGCCACGGAGTATGGGGCAGACCGGCATCGGTCAATGTCGGCTACCGCGGACCAGCAGAAGTGCGAGGCCTGCACGAAAGCGGGCTGATTCCAATACTAGTGCAGAATGCTGAACAAGTTGCCAAACTTGATGCGAAAACACAAGGAGTGATAATTGCGCACGTAGGCGGAAAAAACAAAACACAGATTTTGCAGGCGTGCAAGCAACAAGGCATCGCTATTTTCAACGTCAAAAATGTAGATCAAGAATTACAAAAACTCGCATCGGCTGTGACTGCACGAAAAGAAGCAAAAAAGGCAACGGAACAGCGCAGAACAGCAAAAGCAAAAACGGCTCCGAAGAAAGAAGAAAAGAAGGAAACGGAAGAACCTGTGACAAAAGAGCAGGAACGCAAAGAAATGGAAAAAGTATTGACAAAGAAGGAATAAAATGGAACTCCAAAAACGACTAGCATCACAAGTGTTCAGATGCGGGCCAAAACGCGTACGCTTTGACCCTGAAAAACTCTCTGAGATAAAAGAAGCCATCACTACGTTTGATGTCTCAAGATTAATCAACAAAGGAATAATTCGCAAAGAGCAGGCGAAAGGCGTCAGCAGAGCGCGGGCCAAAAAAAGAGCCAAACAGAAAAGCAAAGGCAGACGATCAGGACACGGCTCGCGCAAAGGAAAAGCAAACGCACGATTAAACAAAAAAACACACTGGATAAACAGCGTAAGAACACAGCGAGAACTCATCAAAAAACTCCGCGCGAACAATATTATCGAGAGAACAGACTTCAGAACCCTCTACACCAAAGTCAAAGGAGGCTTCTTCAGAAGCACAAAACACATCAAAATTTACATCCAGGAACAAGAAATGATAAGGAAGAAGTAAAATGGCAAGCATATACACTGTAAAATACCGAAGAAAACGAGACGGCCTAACAGACTACAAAAAACGAATGAAGCTGTTGCTAGGCAGCAAACCAAGACTAGTAGTCAGAAAAAGCCTCAAACACATCACCATACAGCTCATTGAATTCCAGCCAAAAGGAGACAAAGTACTCCTTACGTCAAGCTCAAAAGAATTAGTCAAACACGGATGGAAGGCAAATACGGGAAATTTGAGCGCTGCATACCTCACAGGATATTTGCTGGCGAAAAAAGCAAAGAAAGCAACTGAGTGCGTGCTTGACATCGGCCAATACACGAGCGTCAAAGGATGCGTGCTCTACGCAGCAGCACAGGGAGCGCTCGAAGGCGGATTAAAAGTTCCACTTTCAAAAGAAATCGTGCCTACTATGCCACGCATCAGAGGAGAACACGTTGCCAGCTACGCCAAACAACTCAAAGCAAACAAGGACAAATACCAAAAACAGTTTGCACAATACCTCAAGACTGGATTCGACCCGGAAACACTCCCGGCTCACTTTGACCAAATCAAAAAATCGCTAGGTGGACAATGAACGAAGAGAAACCCGCAGAAGAAGAAGAAAAGCTTGAAGTTGAGAAAGATGTCATTACAGAACTGCCTGAAATAGAATCAGAGACAAAGCCAAAAGTCAACATAAATGTGGAAGGCTGGATTCCAAAAACCAGCATAGGCAAAAAAGTCAAATCAGGAGAAATAACAGACATCGACACGATTCTTGACAGTGGATCTCCAATACTGGAAGAACAAATAGTTGATGTTTTAATGCCAAACATACAATCAGAACTCCTAATGATTGGACAAAGCAAAGGTAAATTCGGAGGAGGTTCAAGAAGAATCTTCAAACAGACCCAAAAGAAAACACCGGAAGGCAACAAGCCAAGCTTTGCATGCATGGCGGTTGTGGGCAATTCAGACGGATATGTTGGAGTTGGATACGGCAAAAGCAAAGACACCGTGCCGGCCAGAGAAAAAGCAATAAGGAATGCCAAACTCAGCCTTTTCAAAATCAGACGAGGAGCGGGCAGCTGGGAAGACGCAACATCTGAACCGCACAGCATCCCATGGACGGTCGAAGGCAAATGCGGATCAGTCAGAATGATACTGATGCCTGCACCCAAAGGCAAAGGATTGATTATCGAGCAGGAATGCGCAAAGATATTGAAATTAGCCGGCATTGAAAACGTATACAGCAAAACGTTCGGACAAACCAGATCAAAAGCAAACGTCGTTACAGCATGCATAGACGCGCTCAACAAACTTGGCAGATTCAAACCAAGACCAGCACACACCAAGGCAGTGTTCATGATTGAAGGGAGAAAACCATGAACATAGCAATAGTGCGCGTCAGGGGAAATGTACGCATTACACACCAAGTACGCGACACTTTCAGAATGCTCGGACTACTCAAGAAAAACCATTGCACGATCATAGAAGACAAGCCACACTTACTCGGCATGCTCAAAATAGTGGAACCGTGCATAACCTGGGGACCAGTCGATGAAAAAACACTCTCTGCACTGCAAAAGAAAGGCGGAAAAATCTTCACTCTCAACCCACCGAGGAAAGGATACGGAAGAAAAGGAGTCAAAATGCCATTTTCACTGGGCGGAGCATATGGAAACAGAAAAGAAAAGATCAATGATTTACTCACGAGGATGATTTAAATGGTAGTCAAACGACGCAAAAAATCCTCACGCCAATGCAAAACACACGGCTGGGGAGCAAACAAACACCGCAACTCAGGAATGCGAGGCGGGTACGGCAACGCTGGATCAGGAAAAAAATCTGACAGCAAGAAACCAAGCAACTGGGCACAAGATGACTACTTCGGAAAACACGGATTCGTTCCACAAAACACAAAAGAATGCGTATGCGCGATTAATTTACGAGACGTTGAAGACAAATTGCCAAAATGGCTTGAAGAAAAACAGGCAAAACAGGAAGCAGGCATTATTGTCCTGAACTTAGAGGAATTAGGCTATAATAAACTACTCAGCACAGGCAAGCTCACCAAAAAAATAAAGATAACAATTGCAAAAGCCACTGCAAGCGCCACAGAAAAAGTAAAAGCAGCAGGAGGCGAACTTGTGGTGAATAAATGACTTGGTTTGACAACATCCTAAACAATCTCCCTGAAGTCTCACATCCAACCCAAAAAAAACTTTCTTTCAAGGAAAAACTCAAATGGACAGGAATAATACTCGTTTTATTCTTTATTTTAGGACTGGTTCCGCTGTTTGGCCTAGGGCAGAACGCACTGCAAAGATTTGAATTATTATCCATCATTCTAGGCGCAAGCTTTGGAAGCATCATATCACTCGGCATTGGTCCGATTGTTACAGCAAGCATAGTATTGCAATTATTGAATGGTTCAGGACTCGTCAAATTTGACCTAACTTCCACCGAAGGCAAAAAAAGATTCACAGGAGTGCAAAAAGTACTGGCACTATTCTTCGTCATTTTTGAAGCTGCAATTTATGTATTCATGGGAGGACTTGCACCACCAGAAGCACTAGCAGGAAGCGGACTATATTTCCAGCTCGAGCTTCTATTAATATTCCAGCTCATACTTGGAGGAATCCTCATCATGTTTATGGATGAAGTCGTCAGCAAATGGGGATTTGGGTCGGGCATCAGCCTGTTTATCGTTGCAGGAGTCTCACAATCACTTTTCATCAGATTATTATCGCCATTGCCATCACCGACTAATCCAGGCGTTGCAACAGGAGCAATACCAGCATTATTCCAGAGCTTAGCTGCTGGAGACCCGCAAACAGCACTGCTGATGATAGCAGGAATACTATCAACCGCAGTTGTCTTTTGCCTAGCAGTCTATGCACAAGCAATGAAAGTAGAGATCCCATTATCATTCGGACGCGTCAGAGGACACGGCATCAGATGGCCATTACACTTCATCTATACTTCAAACATTCCAGTCATCCTCGTGAGCGCATTACTTGCAAACATACAACTATGGGCAAGATTATTCCAAAACTGGGGATTCCCAATATTCGGCACTTTCGCCGGAAACTCGCCAGCCACTGGACTTGTAGCATGGGTCACACCACCAGACCTTGTCGGAGGCGCAATACGAGGAGGACTCACAATGGGCGTAGTTGCCCAAGGAATATTCTACGCACTAATCCTCACAATCGGCGCAGTTGTCTTCTCATGGTTCTGGGTACAAACCAGCGGAATGGATGCGAGAAGCCAAGCAAAACAAATGATGGCGTCAGGACTACAAATCCCTGGATTCAGAAAAGATCAACGCGTACTTGAGAGATTATTGGAAAGGTACATCGCACCACTCACAATCATGGGCGCAATTGTTGTTGGCTTGCTCTCAGGCATCGCAGACATCAGCGGAGCACTAACAAACGGAACATCACTCCTATTGAGCGTCATGATCATTTACAGACTATACGAAGACATCGCAAGACAACACATGATGGATATGAACCCCATGCTCCGCAAATTCATGGGAGGATAAATGACTTTTTTAGACCCAGCCTTTGACACAGCATTCGGATTCATGCTAAACTGGCCGCCATTCTGGGCAATACTCGTGCTTTCATTCATAATTTCTCTTATTATCGTGCTCGCCTACAAATGGCTCACAGACCAGACTGAGATGAAAAGGCTGAAAGACGAACTTTCTACACACCAGAAAAAAATGAAAGAACTCAAAAGCGAGCCTGAGAAATTAATGAAAGCACAGAAAGAAGCCATGAGCGTCAACATGCAATACATGGGCAAAAGCATGAAGCCGACGCTGATCACTTTCATTCCTATAATATTGATTTTTGGTTGGATGAACGCGAATTTTGCCTATGAGCCGCTTTTCCCAAGCGAAGAATTTACTTTGACTGCGAACTTTGAAAAAGAAATTTCTGGAAATGCCAGTATAACAGTTCCTGAAGGACTCGAGATTATTGGCGAGCACACACAGGAAATAAAGGATAAAACGGCTGTGTTCAAACTAAAAGGAACGGAAGGAGAATACTATGCAACACTTGCCAGCAACGGACAAGAAGTAGACAAGAAAATAGTGATTACAACTAAAAGAAAATATGCCACTGTACTGGAAACTTACAAAAGCGACGTGTTCACAACAGCACAACTAGGAAACAAGACATTGAAAGTCTTCTGGAAAATAAATTGGTTCTGGGCATACATCATCTTTGCAATAGTATTCAGCATGGCGTTGAGAAAAGCATTGAAAATATACTAATTTTCCATATAGAAAATAATAATTTGACAGCGACGATAAACCCCCTTTACTATATAAATCAAAAAGTATTTAAATGAACTCTGTTTTTAAACACCTAAGCGCACATCGGGGGGATTTTAAATGGCAAAAGCTGAAAAGAATTCAGGTAAACGCGAAATCAAGGTTGTTAACATCGTTGTCAGCGCATCATTAGGACATGACATACCGCTGGAAAAAATGGCAGCAACACTGTCAAACACAGAGTATAACCCAGAACAATTCCCAGGACTTGTTATCAGAATAAAAGAACCGAAAACTTCAGCACTTATCTTCAGCTCAGGCAAAATAGTCTGCACTGGCGCGCGCACGATGGCGAACGTGCACGAAAGCATCAAAAAAATAATCAAATCACTTGAAAAAATAAACGTCAAAATCAAGGACTTCCCAGAAGTCAAAATCCAAAACATAGTTGCATCGGGCTCAGTAGGAATGGACTTGAACCTGAACATCCTCGCGATGAAGCTGGAAAACACAGAATACGAACCAGAACAATTCCCAGGACTCGTCTACAAATTACCAGAACAAAAAGCAACATTCCTCTTGTTCTCAAACGGAAAAGTCGTCTGCACAGGAACAAAATCAGAAGAAGAAGTCAACAAAGCACTCGACAAGCTCATCGAGAACCTGAAGAAGATAAAGCAGAAATAAATTCTTTTATTATTTATTCGATTCATTGATTAAATAGTTATACAAATCTTCTGAAAAAGGCCAAGGTTACGGCCGTTTCTTGAGCCGCGCCTGCCAGAAACTATTTAAACATATTCACAAGATGCACAGGTGTGATTGAAGAAGCAGTGCGTGCATTTTTCGGCGGCGTAGCTTTTAGTCTTTCTGTTAGTTCTCCGGTTGAATGGGCTGTTCACAGGTATCTGCTTCATCCTAAAAAGACTAATTTTTTGAATGAAAAATCAGAGAGAGGACATGCTCGTATTCATCATAAGGCGTATGGTACAAAGAATGGTGCCGCTCACTATTACCGTGATATAACGAATGAGCATGCCGTTATCCATTTTAGCCTGGGGGACGTCGGTCTCATTCACGGCATTTCTGCTGCTGTCGGGATTGGAATTGACAGGGCTTATGCTTATTTAAGCGGGAAAAATGATTTTTCAGTGAATGATGGCGCATTTATTGGCGGCGTTGTTGGCGGCTCATTTGTTTATTATTTGGCTTACGAAATCTCGCATCATTACATGCACGTCATTGGCAAGAGAAGGAAGACGATAAATGAAGTGCTCGGGAACTCTCTTCAAAGTGCTCCTGATGGTCAGCTGCGGTTTTCAAAGCCTCTTCTTGATGATATCTGCAGTGCTGTTGAAAGCCATGTTGACAGGAACGTTGGCAAAAGGCAGGCAACTTATTCTTTTGATTCTGCTCTTGTTGAGCGGTTTGAGCAGCAGGCTGAATATAATCGCGCCCAAGGCGTAATCAATGTACCAGTGTCGGCGCAAGAAACTCTTGACAAGGTGACAAATGAGATGGTGGAGCGGGAGGAAAGCCTTCGTGCTTCTTTTGGTATTTTCAAAAAGGGGCTTTATTGGATCGACAGAAAAATTCAGAAACAGCTGCGCTCATCTCCTGTTTTCCAATATCTTGATAATCATCATTTCATACATCATTATCAGTGGTTGAACAATCTGAATGTTGTTTTCCCGCTCGCAGACTGCGCGTTAGGCACAAATGTGGACAGTTCAAGGAAGTTTTTAGATGATAACAAACTCTACTGGCTGTGCCCGAATTCACCCGATACGATTCCATTCCCCATTCCAGAGCGTGTATAGCGGAAACGAGTTTACTCGAATGAATCCACCAGCGGATTATTTCATCCTTCTCGACGATAAATTCCACAGGAAATCGTGGGGTATATAACTCTACCACCACAAATCTTTTTAATATACGCTGTTCTCGGCTTGACGGGGGTTGGTAAATGGACGCGGCAACGCTTATATCGAAAATGCAGGAATTTCTCGAGAAAAACTACTACGACCAGCTACTAGAACGAATACGAAAAGGCGAAAAAAGCGCGACAGTCTCATTCGCGCACCTTGCACTATTCGACCCGGAACTAGCAGACATGCTGTTAGACCAGCCAGAAGAAGTCATCAAAGCAGGAGAACTCGCAGTAGAACAACTAAACCTCGGCAAAGAAGTAAAAGGATTCATACTCAGATTCAAAACACTGCCGGCAAGCGCAACAGTCCTGATACGAGAAGTCAGAAGCAAAAACCTCAACAAATTCCTGGTCTTTGACGGCGTCGTAAGAAACAAAAGCGAAGTAAGACCGCAGGTAGTATCGGCCAAATTCGAATGCCCGAGCTGCGGAAACGTCTTCAACATACTGCAATTGGACAGCAAATTCCAAGAACCAACAAGGTGCAGCTGCGGAAGAAAAGGCAAATTCAGAATGGTAAGCAAAGAACTGAACGACGCCCAAATGATGGTTCTAGAAGAAGTCCCTGAACAGCTTGAAGGCGGAGAACAGCCAAAAAGAATGAACGTACTGCTCAAAAACGACCTCGTCTCACCACTAACGGAAAAACGCACCAACCCCGGCGCGCGAGTCCAAGTGGTGGGACAGGTCAAAGAAGTCCCAATATTTTTACGAACAGGAGGACAAAGCACAAAATTCGACTTATTCATCGAAGCAAACCACATCGAACCAATAGAAGAAGACTACAGCGAGATAAACATCTCACCAGAAGAGCTAACACAAATAAAAGATCTCGCAAAAGACGCCAACCTAATGAAAAAAATAGTCAGCAGCATGGCTCCCAGCATCTACGGCCACGAAAAAATCAAAGAAGCGCTCGCATTACAACTCGCAGGAGGAGTCAGAAAAAAACGAGACGACGGCGTAATCACAAGAGGAGACATCCACATACTCCTCGTAGGAGACCCAGGCGCGGCAAAATCACAAATGCTGAAAAGAATGCAATTTGTAGCGCCAAAGGCACGTTACATAACAGGAAAAGGCGCGAGCGGCGCAGGACTCAGCGCAGCAGTAGTCAAAGACGAATTCCTGCAAGGCTGGAGTTTAGAAGCAGGAGCACTAGTGTTAGCAAATAGAGGACTCTGCTGCATAGACGAACTAGACAAAATGACGAAAGAAGACGGCTGGGCAATGCACGAAGCACTCGAACAACAAACCATCACGATCAGCAAAGCAAACATCCAAGCATCATTGCGCTGCGAAACAACGGTCCTCGCAGCAGCGAACCCAAAATTCGGAAGATTTGACCCTTATGATACCGTAGCAAATCAGATTAATTTGGCACCAACACTGATCAATAGGTTTGACTTAATCTTCCCAATCAAAGACGTGCCAGACCAAATAAAAGACGAAAAAATGGCGCACTTCATCCTCGAACTCCACAAGAACAACGTAGAAAAACCAGACATCGAGACAAAACTACTCAGAAAATACCTCGCCTACTCACGACAAAACATTTTTCCGAAACTGACCGACGCAGCCATAGAAGAACTCAGAGATTATTACCTAAAAATGAGGGCCAGCAGCAGTGGAGAAGGATTAAAAGCAGTCCCAATCTCGGCCAGACAGCTAGAAGGACTCGTAAGACTCTCAGAAGCAAGCGCACGATTAAGATTAAGCGACAAAGTCACAAAAAAAGACGCCAGAAAAGCAGTTGAACTAATGGATTATTGCCTAAGACTGGTTGCCTTTGACGAAAAAACAGGCACTTTTGACGTCGACAGAATAGCAACAGACATGCCGGCAAGCAGCAGAAACAAGATAATCGTGATGAAGGAACTCATCGGAGAACTTGAAGTCAAACTCGGCAAAACAATACCTGTAGAAGACATCATCAAAGCAGCTGAAGAAAAAGATATGACAGAGGCAGAAGTTGAGGAGATATTGCAAAAACTAAAACGAGCAGGAGACATTTTTGAACCAAGAAGAGGATTCATCAGCAAAATTTAGGACTGCGCCGGCTGCTCGGTAGCAGAAACCTGCGCCCAAGTATCACATGAAGTTTTCATCAAATCATTCCTAATCTCACTGCACACAGAAAAATCATTCTTGTAAGCAAAAGTGATGAAACAACCATCACGAATATCACTGTTCACAACACGAGCGCACGGCTCCTTATTCTCACTCGCCTCTGCGACCTCACTCAAACAACCATCTATATACGTGCGCTGGACCAATGAATCACACATCGCCATAGCCCCATTAACATCAGACTTTGCGAGCTCTGCCGCCTTAGTCTCAATCTCATCAGGATCCACAGGACGCTCGCTGCAATCAATCACACACGATGATTTACTCTCGCCCTCCTCGCACTTACTATTGCCACAGCACGGAGTAATCGGCTCATTTTTACACTCGCCCTGCACGCATGCATCATTCGTACAAAAGTTCAAATCATCACAGCCACCCGGACACGTCAACTGAATCTCGCGTGCGGCTTCCTCAGCCTCTTTCGTCAACGCTTCAACAGGAACGGCCTGCTGTGAAACCTGCTCGACAACAGAAAAGCTCCTTGACGCCTGCTCAGACTTTCCCTTATAGGAAACCTTAACAGAAACAGTATAATCACTAGGCGAAACATCCTGAGGCAGCTGAATGGAAGCAGGAACGCTCGCCTGCGTCACCACACTGAATTTCTCAGTCTTTGAAGCAACCCTTCCACCTGGGCCGGATACCTCGAAATCAATCAACCCATCAACTTTTTTACCGCTCGGATTCCTAATATCAATATTGACCACGAGTTCCTGGCCAGGCGCGAGCTCAGTGCTAAACAAATTAACTGAAACCTGAAGCTCGATAGGAGGCGCCTGCAAAAGCTTCAACAACAGCAAAGCACCAGCGCTGGCGAACAAAATAATCACAAAAGCGATAATCAACGGCTTGCCGCCAATCTTCCGCGCAGGAGCACCCGCAGAACGCAAAGCAGCATCAACATCATACTGAGAATAACCAGCGTTCAACAGAGTCGTCCTGATAGTTCCAGAATCATAACCCTGTTCGACCAGCCTGCGAACATATGCAACTAAACTTTCCTGCACCATCTTTTCCATAAAATGTGAACTAGTCTGTATTTAAACCTTCCCAGTAGAAAATGTCAAGAACCACTTGCTAAAACAAGTGGCGTGAATGATAAAGATGCGCCATTGCATTGCTCGTGGTTCTTGAGCATGCTCAGAAATTGCTCGTCCTTGCAGCGAGCTGAAGCAACGCAGTTTGCGTCGAGAGCAATTTCTGACATATCAATTCCATTCCCACAAAGATTATATAGCATTCCTTCATGAAAAAGAGCGGGGTGGAGCAGAGACCAACAGCCGTGCCAGTATGGATAAAAGAAATAATTAGCGCACGCTATACACAACAAGAAGACTCGCCAAGCGCGATAATCCTGCCAGATGGAAGAACCCTCCAGCGCGTACGCGTCTATGGCATCATAGTATCAACAAACGAATTAGTAATCGATGACGGAACAGGCAGCATGCTCGTCCGAAGCTTTGAAACCATACACGATGCACAAGTCGGGGCTCCTGCAATAGTAATCGGCAGACCGCGCATATACGACGGACAACCATATATATTAGGCGAAATAGTAAAAACGATACACGCCGGATGGCTGCAGCTCAGAAAACAACAAACACCAAATCAAACGCCAAACCCATTGGAAGTAATACGCACACTAGACACGGGAGAAGGAGCAGACTATGACGAAGCAGCCAAACGCATCGGCGCCAAAGGAGAAGACATGATACTCCACCTCCTGTCCACAGGAGAAATATTTGAAACAAAACCAGGCAAACTCAAACTATTAGAATAAAGACGGCGTAATAAACACTTCAATAATACCCGCAATAAACAACACCAAAACTGCCAGCAATACCAGATCAGAAACGTCCAACAATACCTTCTCGAATTTGCCCGTTCCAAAATCGTGCCGAACAATCGCAACAGACAAAATTCCACCTGCAAGACCAGCAATGATGTACGCGAAAATTTCCGGAACACCATGAATGGCATACCTTAGAATACTCAACGAACTAATGTAAAAATATGCGCCAACCTTCTGCAGCCCGACAGCATCCGCGAACTTAGCCATATGAGTACGGATAAAATTACCAACCGCTGCGCCAATCACGCTCGCATTCCAAGTCAAAATGAAAATCGCGCCAGCACCATACAAAAAGCTGAACAATATGCAAAAAATCATCACCTTGATGTTATTCAGAAAAATCTTGCTCAATAGAGCGGTCTGAGTAATCTTGCCAGTAACGTGCTGATTAAGATTTGAAATCGTCTGCGTCTGCACACGAAACAAACTGGAAGAAACATCAGGAGGCAGGGCGAGATACCAAAAAGAAAACGCGAAAGACATGCCAATGAACAACATAAGGTAGAATAACAATGCAGGAGCGTGCTGGCGCATCAAGGATTGACCATCCTGGGCGTCCATATCCTTATGCTCCTCAAACCGAAGCATGTGATACATCAAAGGCACCGCAGCCAATGCTGACAGAAACACCATCACCATGCTGCTCTGCTCATCAAAAATCCACATCGACAAGAAAATCGCAAGAGTGGCGTAAGCAGCACCCAGCAATAAAACTGCCACAGGATGGCTTTCAGCGCGCGGAGGAGTCATTAATGATTCGAGCACCATCTTTTTCCTCTCTTAATCCCGCTCAAGCCTTTATATATCTTTGCCTACGAAAACATTTATATAGGATTCAGGTGTTTTCTCGTCCATGGAATACGATCAGTTGCTTAAACGAGCACGAGAACGACTGCCTCAAAGCGTCTTCGAAAAAGAAAGATTTGAAATACCGAAAGCACGCGGACACCTGGAAGGCAATAAAACAATCATCACCAACTTCATACAAATAGCCAGCGTTCTCCGCAGACCGCAGGAACACCTGCTGAAATATGTTCTCAAAGAACTCGCAACACCGGGAGAAATAAGCAGATCGGGACTCCTCGTCCTTGGAGCAAAGCTCGCTGCCAGCAGAATCAATGAAAAAGTCAAACAATACGCGCACGAATTCGTACTCTGCCCAGACTGCGGCAAACCAGACACTGAAATCAAAAAGGAAGGAGAATTCAGCTTCCTAAAATGCAGCGCGTGCGGAAGCAAACACCCGGTGAAATCAAAAATATGATGCTGGTAAAAGTGCACAAAAAAGAAAACAGGACAATAGTGGCAGTATGCGACAAACAACTTTTCGGGCAACTGCTTGAAGAAAACGGAAAACAACTCGATTTAAGAGGCGAATTCTACAAAGGAGAAGAAAGAGATGTGCAGGAAATCGGGGATTTAATGCGAAATTCAGACGGCGTCAATCTAGTCGGCGAGGAAGCAGTCGCGCTAGGACTGCAGGAAGACGTCATAGAAAAACAGCACGTGCTGACATTAAAAGGCGTGCCACACGCGCAAGCTGTGCTGATACACGATTAAAGAAAACTTTTCTTCCTATTTTCGCGAAAACACCTATGCAAGGCATATTCACCCAAACCAAGCTCCAAGACCAACCTGCTTGTCAGGATCTTTGCCGAACACGCTCTCACAACGCACACGCAACAACTCAATTGTCTGCAGAAGATAAGGAGAAACATTATATTTCTTGGCGAGAGACGTAGTCGGCTCCAGGTACTTGTAAACAGAGCCCTCACTGATGGTAAAGATTATCTTGCCGTTACATTTTGTGCACTTGCCGACCAAAGGAGGACGCCTGAACTTTTCATTGCAGTTAACACAGCGGAATTCCTGCATGGAAAACTTTCTCAGATTACCCTTCGTGTCCTTCAAGAAATGCTTCTCAATAACAAGACGGGCAACATCAGAAGTATCGACACTCCGCAGCTTCTCAGCCAAGTCCATCTGGCCTCTCAACTTTTCCTCCATGGAAGGCAAGGTTTTGTATGCGCTGCAACGGACAGTAGAATTGAGATTAGTCGTGTCATGAGTAAAACCCATCCCCTCATACTGCTCAGGCTTCCCAAGACAAGCCTTGATCTGAGGAATCTTCACTTCCCAAGGCGATTTATAATTCAGCGCGGCTTCATACAATTCCAACGGATACTTCCACGCAATATCCACATCAAACACCATATCATCAACTTCTGAAGGCGCAAGAACACTTGTAAGAACAAGAGGGGTATCCATGGTCGACCCTCTGCTGCCTGGCAAATATTTCTTGCTGAAATTCAAAAACGCGTCCATCAACAAAATAACGCACGCCTCATCACCATCACAGTCACGCCTTGTAGCAGCATGCAACAACGGATGAGCGAACAAACCCTGAGTCTTGCTAAAACCAATAATCCTGCCAACCATTCCAGCGCTCGTGTGCGGAGCAAGCATAACAACCAACTGGCCAACCAAGTCCTGAGCCGACGTAATGCAGTACAGAGGAGGCAGACCATACATGTGCACCAGCAAATCGTCAATATACCGGGCAATATCCATCAAAACCTTATCAGCGCCATCATCAGGACTTTCATCACAACTCGGCAACACGACATCCTGAGGCTTCAACTCCAAAACCTGATCAACGCCCATCAGCTGACCGCCATGAATATCTGTCGTGTATCCCAATCCTCTTAATTTCTCTATGCTTGTCCCAACTTCACACGGCTTGAAGTGAGTCAATGGAAGCTGAGTCATATCATACCGCGTCGTGCCATCTTTATACACGTGCACGCCATACCTCGCCCGCAACAAACCCTTTCCCAGATTCTCAGGAATGTGCTCCTTATTCGTCGTACCGCGCACACCCTTAATCAACTCAGGATAATCACGAATCCTCATCAGCTTCAACATACAATCAAAATAATGCTTAACCGGAATAGAACGCTGACTGCTACCCTGCGCATCACCGTGCGATTGACACTTCGGAAGATCTATCAGGCCGCACCTCGCGCACTTCCACTTCCTAACCGTCTGCTTTCCACAAACCTCACAGACACTCAAGATGGTTTCAGCATTGCAGGAATGGCAAAAAAAGAATGGAAACTCAGAGATGACTTTCCCCTCTTTAAGTGCGCTCTGAAAACTGCGCAACCTGCCTCCCTCCTCGCCAATCGGAAAAAGAACATGAGGACTACCGATAAGCTCACGCTGTTTGGCCTTTTCAGGACGGCCCATCCTAGAACCGATAAAAGTGCCGGCCTTATCACGAATCACAACCGGAGAAAACTGGTTAATAGCATCAAGCACTGACTTATCGGCAGTGATGTGCTTCTTCAATCCACTAGGCTTTTCATCAGTCAACCGGAAAACAACAGTCAACATTGTAGCAAATTCCCTGTCGATAACCACGAATTCATTATTCACAAACGCGTGCGGCAGACCGGCCAATTCAAGACAACGCTTGGCATCATGCTTTGGAAGAACGATTTTCTGAACGCCGAGCTCGCTGGTGTGAACTTTAGCACTATCAAACCAATCCAACAGCAAACGGAACTCATCAAGCGACAACACGCTCCAATACACAGAATATGCCGGATGCAAAGGAGTATTTGTCACACGCGCAATCTTAATCGCTTCCTGAGCAGTCGGAATAATGCGCAATGAGTCTGAAAGAAGGCTTTCCACGCGCTCCTTTGATATTCCTGCAGAGACAACAGAATCAAATGAACCATTAATTGCTCTGGAAAGCTCCTGAGACCACCACTCAGGACAATACCCAGCGGGAACCAGCACGTGCGCGCGGTTGAAAAAGTCACCATAAGCAACCAGCACGTCACCCAAAAACAAGATTTCCTTAATCAAAGGCTGGACACGCTTGGCTTCTTCCAATGAAGAAACCTGCAAGACAGAACCGTCCTGCAATTTCACTATAGGACCTTCTATCGTATCGCAAGACACCATACTGGCCGCCTTTCCAGGCCGTTCAGTCTTCAATTGCGTACCTGTGGCTATGTATTGATTAAGAATGTACATCGAGGCCGGGTGTATGCTCTGCGCGCTAAAACCGCTCGCACGAGAACGCCCATACCTCAAACGAAAACCTCCAGGACGCAATGGGTAACCAAGAACCGGACGGCCAGCGACCAGATCAGAAATGTAAGTATAATCAGGAGAAATCTTTTGATTCGAAGACTGCACCGATGACTTTCCGGCCTTTGCCTTCTTCTGGATGCGCAAAAATTCTTCCAAGAAATTCCAAGTCTCGAGACCGAAATCCTTGCTCCACACACTCAACTGCTTCCACAACTTCGGAGCCTTCAACGGAATGCATGAAGACAGCACGAGACAATAACCGCTCCGGATAAAATTTGTAGGAATACGGGGCAAATCCTTGTAATTACTCACTTCAATCTTCTCACTAGGATCACCGCTAACCTCAACAGGCAGATGCTTCAGCAAAAACTCAGTCTCGGACTCACTCGGAACATACTGAAGATTCGTAATGCGCTCATGATAATCCTGCAATTCAGTCACTGCACGCTTGATCTCATACGGCTGCGCGTCATAAACATCATAGCCAAGACATCTACGCACGTAATCAGTAATAATAACACTGACCGCAGCAGCAGTTCCACCTGCATTACGAATAGGGCCGGCAAAATTCACACAAATATATTCACCGCGATTGTCAACACGCTTCTTCACCTCAATACTCACAATACCGTCCAAAGGCGAGCTCACAACTCCGACAGTCACGTACGCGAAACCGGTGCGAATGCCGACTTCCATGGCTTCCTTCTTATTAGCGAACTTGCAGAACTTTTCCAACGCCACCTCTTCGGCAATTTTCAACGCAACTCTCCAATCAAGCGAACCATACTGCCTTTCCAGCTCGATAATGCGCTCAACTACTCCAGAATTCACAATCTGCGGAGCAATAACTGAAATCAAACCGACGACGCGCTGAGCCATATTTTCAGCAAGAGAAACTTCAACACTCTTCTCCGGATCAAAACCCTTTATTCTCGCTTGAGAAGCCACAGAGTGCAGTCTGGCGACTTCTTCCTTCAAACGCTCGAAATAATTCTGCATACCAACAGACGCGCTCACCATTCAAAACCTCATAAACGAAACCTGACGATTATGTAAATTAACAACAGGCACGACGCCTGGCTCGGGATCATGCCCCACTTTTTCCTGAAAGTCAGTCTTTGCCTGGAAACAACTGGCAGACACCATAGTTATACCGCGATAGTTCAAAGTGCCTGCCTTGTGAATGTGCCCGGCAAAAAACAGATCAGGCACTTTCTCTATCACCAAAGGATCCATCCGAGGATCAGGAATATACATTGTAGTCGTATGCTGCGGAGCAAGATGCCTTCTCTGCATCAAAAAACGCATGATGAGCGGCGCACGATCAGAAATGTGCGCACCGCTGTTCTTGATGCTTGGCACGATTTCACCATAATCATCAAAACTATACCCATGATACATCAAAACGTCAAAGCCAGAAAAGTCTGCAGAAGCATGAATGTTGACCATGCAAGGATTGCACACCATGGTAACATTAGGCAGGTCCCACAATGGCTTTGCATACTCCTTCAAAAGTTTCGGCTGAGGCTCGCTGATCCTGCCCACGTCATGATTCCCAGGACCAATAAGAATGTTAACGTCCTTGCGGATACGGCTCAGCAAACGGGCACACTCATCATACTGCTCACGAATATCAGTAATCGCCAATTCCTTCTCCTGCTGAGGATAAATACCGACACCATCAACCAGATCCCCGCAAATAAACAAATACTTCAACTTCTTCGAAACCTCGCGCTCTTCAGGAGAACCATAGTTTCCATTAATCCAATCCAAAAAAAGCTCAAACTTTTCCCTCTCAAAACGCGCAGAACCAACATGGATGCAAGACAGAACTGCCGCATAAGAATCGTCCTGCGCCTTTTTCACCTCTTTAATGGGAACGTCCGGAACGACTACGGCGTCCGCAAACATAATGCCTTCGCCGAGCATACCATGCACTCCAATAACTTCATCAAACACTATGTCCTGCGCATAGGCATACAGGTCCTGCTTTGTCTTAGATATCAGAACCTGGATTGTGCCAGTTGTGTCTTCCAATGTCAGAATAATGTGCTCATTCTTTGACCGCCGCTTATCGGCAACAATACCAATAATTGATACTGCCTCACGATCCCTCTTGCCCCGCAACCTTCCAATCGATGTCAAGTTTTGCAATTCCTGGCGAAAATGCAGCAACCGCTCAAGCGCACGATACCTGGCGTTGAAATAATCCACGAAATCCTGCACACAACGCTTTTTAGGACGATCATCATACTCCCACACGATGCGCACGGAAGAAGGAGATTCTTGAGGGGAACTGAGCAGTTCCTGCGGCGTAGCGCCGTTCGACAAAGCAGCATGCCATTGCTCCACCACATTTGGCTGGCTCAGCCTGTCAAGAACAGCACGACTCACCAACACGCGATGCTTCAAAAACGCGCTTACAATCTCCCGCTTTTTAACTAGCTGCTCCATGACAAACCAAGCTCCTCATTCAAAATTCCCTTAATCTTCTCAAGAATTCCATCACTCACGCTCATGCTGATCTCACGAGTACGCCCATACCTGCCCTTGCTGATGACTTTTGCATTAATTATTCCCATCATGTCAAGCTCCGCGATAATATCGCTAACCCGGCGCTGAGTCAAAGGACGAAGACCAATCTGAGAACAGTATTTCTCATACAAAGAGTAAATCTCACCAGTAAAAACACCCTGCTTGCTAGAACATGCACCCAAAATAGAGAACAAAGTCACCTGAAACTGCGTGGGCTGCGTAGCGACCAAGTCCAAAATGCGGTCGCGCTCAATCTTATCCTCTGCCTGATCAAGATGCGACATGGAAACTTTCACATTATCCTGACGCTCAGCTAACTCACCAGACACTCGCAGCAATTCCAACGCGCGACGCGCATCGCCATGCTCTCGCGCAGCAAAAGCAGCGCATTTCTCCAAAACGCCATCTTCAACAACGCCCGGGTTGAAAGCCAATTGAGCACGCTGGTGCAAAATCTGCTGAATTTGCTCGGCATTATAAGGAGGAAAAATCAGCTCCTCTTCACTCAAAGAGCTTTTCACTCTCGGATCCAGAGCGTCAGTAAACACTAAATCGTTCGAAATGCCGATCAACGTGATCTGAGTGTTTTTGAGCTCTGAATTTATGCGTGTCAGGTTGTACAACAACTCATTGCCCGCCTTGCCAATCAGCTGATCAATCTCATCCAAAATCAAAACCAATATGTGCTTATCCTTGTCAATCGTGTTGAAGAAAACATGATAGACCTCGTCAGTAGGAAGACCGGTCGGCGGGATGTTCTTTCCATACTCGCGAAGCAACTGCGCGATTATCCTGTATTCGGTATCCGCAAGTTTTTTGAGCTTGCAGTTCAGATAGATCACTTTCACAGGAATATTTTTCTGCTGGGCGATACCCAACATCTGCTGGGTGGTGTACTTGACTGTGAGGGTTTTACCGCTTCCGGTCTTGCCGTAAATAAAAACATTAGAAGGTTTCTCGCTTCGCAGTGCCGGGGCAAGAATGTTCGCCAATTGATGAATTTGCTCGTCCCTATGAAAGATCTGGACTGGAGTATAATTCGATTGCAAACTGGTTTTGTTTCTGAAAATCGGCTTTTTCTCTAAGTATTTCTCGAAAAAATCAACCAACCCCTTTTCTTTCATGTAATCACCAACTTTTTAAAGTATGATAAGAAAGCCATTTTCCACTCCCCATCAATATGAGGCTTTCTTGCACGTGGAGAAGTGTAAACTGATTAGTATATAAAGTTTTGTAGAGGCCTGACCCCATGATTTCATGTGGAACTGTGGGTTGTGTTGTGTGTGTTTGATTGTTTATTTTATTAATTATATATCACGGGGGATCTGCCTTATTATTATATTATTATTTTCTATATAGAAGATAAAAGAAAAAGAAAAAGAAAGAACACATGACAGAGCGAGAGTTTGCACGAGAAATCGAGGGGTGACACTATATAAATGAGTTTTTGCTATTCCTCAGTAACAAAAAAGAGAAACATTTATATATCGGTTATCCCTACGTGTGAGTAACAACAAGCTAGAGACGTTTATCCACGGAGAATATGACAATGATTGTTCAAAAAGATTTTTTAAACAAACTCAAAGATTTCGGATTAAACAGCTACGAAGCAAAACTCTGGACAGCATTACTTTCACGAGGAGTAGCAACAGCAGGCGAGCTTTCTGACATAGCAAACGTACCACGAAGCAGAAGCTACGACGTTCTCGAAAGCTTAGAACGCAAAGGCTTCGTCATCATGAAACTAGGTAAACCGATAAAGTATATCGCGGTGCCTCCAGCAGAAGTTCTTGAGCGCGTCAAAAAATCAGTCAAAGATGACGCAGACAAACAAGTTGAGCTCATAGACGGCCTAAGAAAAAGCGAAGTTCTCGGAGAGTTAAACACCCTTCACAAACAAGGCATAGAGCTCGTCGAGCCAGCTGATTTAACTGGCGCAGTGAGAGGCAGAGGCAACTTATACAATCACATTGCATCAATGATCAAAGGCGCGGAAAAAACAGTCAACATAATGACTACCGAGCACGGACTCGCACGCAAATCCGAATCACTGAAAAATGCCCTGCAAAGAGCAAAAGACAAAGGCGTTCGCATCAAAATCCTTGCGCCAATGAAAAGCCAGCAAAAAACACTTTCTTCAATAGCACAAATGAAGCACATCGACGTACCACCAGCACGATTCTGCGTGGTTGACGGTAAACAAGTAACGTTCATGGTGCTTGACGATGTCGACACGCATCCAAACTACGATTTCGGAGTCTGGGTAAGCGCGGCCAACTTCGCCAAATCATTTGACAACATGTTCAACATGATCTGGGAAAAACAGTAAGCCCACCCAAACCTTTTTATACTTCTTACTTATAAATAACCTTTAGAAAAGAGAGGTGTATTAGTATGGCAGAAGAAGTCCTAGTCAGAATTGTTCTAGCAGTCATTGTCGGCGTCCTATTCGGCATTGTCTATTGCATGCGCGTATTGGTCTTAATGGAAAGACGAGTTGCACGCATCGAAGAACACATAGACAGAATCGTCCACAAAGTCCTCCAGGAGGAAATCCGAATAGAAAAGGCAACCAAGCGACGATAATGCCTTCTATTTTTTCTTCACCACTTCTTCAAGCAAAACACAGAAGCACAGAAAACACAGAATACGCACTTTCCTACTATCTAGAAAAAGTCATACCCCGCGGAGGGGTTGTTTATGTTTTATTCCCAAAAACAATACTCGCGAAACTGCTCCCGCCGATAGCGGAAAAGAAAAACTGCAAAGTCATCACACTCTACGGATCCCACGAAGCAACACTGTACAGCCGAAAAGCAGCAGAACCAGACATAATCCTAGCCGAACCGGATGGGTTCACATATGGCGGAGCGCTCTTCAAACCAGAAGAAACAAAACTAGTCAAAGGACTGCCTCTCGTCTGCATCGGAAGCAGCAAGCAATGGTCATCAATAAGGCCAGCAACACACGACCTGGTACCAGTACAAAAAATAGTAAGCGAAAACGGCATACACACACCAGAACAAATAGAAGAATTCACCGCTTCTTTTTACTCAAAACCTTAAATTCTTTCTCAAGCCTCTCGACTTCGGCTCTGAGATCCTTGACCAATTTTGAGTTGTCTTCCAAGTCCAAAAGACTGCCGCACTCAGGGCACTTGAAACTAAAATCATGACTCTGCTCGAAATCAAGACGCATACACTTGTTCGAGCAAATATAAAACTGGGTATTCTTCTCACGATTCAAACGCTCACTCAAGCGCTCCAACTTCCTCTTCTTGATATCACTAACAAGATCCTTAACGCGCTTCTGATTAAAAGTCCAATAATAAATGTACCAGCCCTTTTTCTTGTCCTTTTTTCTGATGAAGCTAACCAAGTTGTTGTCGTATAATCTGTACAGCATATTTCTAGTCAAATTAATCTCCTTTCTAATGCTGTCAGCAAGCTTAAACTCAGAAACATTACTCTTGTTTCTCAATGCCTTCACCAGAGGAAGAACATCCTCACCAGCCACCTCAGAAACAATCTCCTCAACCAACTTACTTGAAGCCTTCATCCAATTCTCATCCGAAAATACACTCTTATAAACCTTTCGGAACTCACGTTCCGAGAACTTACAGACTTTGTCAGCAAGTTTTCGTTAACTCATCAAACGACAATCCTTTCAGCTCTGCCAGCTTTGGAGTAACCGCCCAGTTCTGGCCAGAATCCTTCAAGTCTTTCGGATCCAAAAACAGCCACGGCATCCTATTGAAACGCACAGCTATCAACGGCCTCGCACCAGCCTTCTTCGCGTACTCAACCAACTCACCCACTTCCCTCTTTTCCAAATACTGATTATTATTGCTAGTGGCCTTGCACTCAATAGCCAGATTCATCCCGTCCTTATTCGCAATAATATCAGGAGAGGGGTACTTCATACTGCCGCTGCCGGCAACACGACAAGCAGTCCATTCCTTGGTAGACCAGAAAAGATGAATCAATTCTCTTTCGGCATTCGACCCCTTTTGTTTACTGGACATTGCATACGCATTATTTTCGCAGCATAAAAAGGTTATCAAAACACTCCTCGCCCAGCGCTCTGAAGTCCCTTCAGTCGGGCTTGTTCGTCGGAAATAATAAAAATAAGGCCGGAAAAGGAAAATTTTAAATAAAGAAGCCTGAATTGTGCTTTTTGAGGTGGTTTAAGATGGTACAACTCTCAAAAAGGCTCATACCGCTCGCTGCAATGGAGCAAATCATGAAACAAGCAGGAGCAGAACGCGTTTCAGACAAGGCAAAAACAGCACTAAAAGAAGTCCTTGAAGAATACGCAAAAACAGTCGCAGCAGACGCAGTCAAGTTCGCACTCCACGCAGGAAGAAAAACAGTCAAAGCAGGAGATATCAAGCTGGCTGTAAAGAAGTAAACAGAACATGCCAGTCATTCGCATAGATTACGATGATGAAAAAGTAGAGAGAAAAGAAGTCACTGCGCTGTCAAAAGAAGTACAAAAAATAGTATCCACCGCAACAAAAATCGAAGATGTCTTTGTATATGCCAACAACTCACAAATCAAAATAAAAATCGCACCAATAGAGATTTTTATCCAAATGAGCGCGCACAAAATCAAAAACGAAGATGCATTAGTGAAAGAAATTAAATCAAAACTGTCCGCTTGGAAAAAGAAAAGCTCTTTCCAGCATCTTATCAACTTAACATTCATTCCAATGAATTGGAAGATTGAAATAGGAATTTGAACTAATATTGATCTAAACCGCAGAAAAAGGTGAAGATTTTTTGATCGTTTTTTGTATGCTTAAATATTTAAGCCAGTGACGGCTTTTCGTAATAATGGGCCACAAAAAAGGAATTGTTATGATCGGCATATCTGCCCTAATGTTTGGCAGTTATGGTGTGTGGTCTAAATTACTCGGGGATACTTTCGGTGCGTTCTATCAAGGTTGGAGCAGAGCCTTAATAATTTTGATTGTCCTGTTGCCTATTCTTTTATTGGATAAACAGATAATTCCAATATCGAGGAAGGATTGGGGCTGGCTTGCACTGTTCTTATTTTTTACTTCGATAACACAAGCGCCAATATATTATGCTTTTACTCATATGGATATAGGATCCGCGACATTGCTTTTCTTCGTAAGCATGTTGTTGACTATGTATGTTGTCGGAATCTTGTTTTTAGGTGAGAAACTTACAAAAATAAAAGTTATTTCATTCATATTAGCGGGTTTTGGGATGTATACTGTGTTCTCATTTTCATTAGTTATCTTTACTTTAATCGCGGCATTGATGGCCGTAGTAAATGGGATTGCCAGCGGAGGCGAGGTTTCTTTCTCCAAAAAGTTATCAGGAACTTATTCTCCCCTTTACTTAAGCTGGTTAAGCTGGCTTATTATCTTGATTACAAATGCGCCGATTTCCTTTCTGTTGGGTGAAATTCAGCATGTGCCTTCCTTAGATGTGGTATGGTTATACCAAATAGGGTATACTATTTCGAGCATTTTTGGCTTTTGGTTAATCATTAAGGGTTTGAAATACATTGAAGCGGGCTTGGGTGGTTTGATTGGACTTCTCGAAATCGTGTTTAGTATTCTTTTTGGAATTATCATCTTTAACGAGCAATTAACATCTAAGATGGTATTTGGAGCAATCTTAATTGTTATGGCGGCAGCATTACCTCACATTCATGAACTATTGCAAAAGCGAAAAACAACAGGTTTCAGAACTTCCTAAACCCCTACCTTTTGAGATGGTTTACGGCGTAATCCTCATGAAATCATACGCGCTGACAACATTATCAAAAGCAGTCCTGGCGTCTTCTTCTAATTCTAACGTATTCTTGTAACGCGCGCTGAAATGAGTAAGAACCAACTTCTTCACACCGGACTTACTGGCAATCTGCGCAGCTTCCAATGCAGTAAGGTGACCATGCTCGATTGCTTTGTCTTTCAACTTGCTCGAATACGTGCTGTCAATAATCAAAATATCCGCATTCGCTGCGATCTTGAAACAATTCTCATTCACCAAAGTATCCGTCATGAACACAATCTTCCTACCCTGCACCAAATGTGTTGCTTCTTCCGGTGTTATCTGCTTACCTTTAAATGAAACACTCTTGCCCCTCTGCAACTCGCCAAGCAACGGACCCTCAGGAATACCAAGCTTTTTCACGTGGTCAACCTTGATTCTCCTCCTATCCTTTTCAATAAATGAAAATGCCACGCAAGGCACAGGATGCTTCATCGGCATACTTTCTAATGCAAAGTCTTCATTCTCAAAAAACCTGCCCTCGTGAACTTCAGTAATCTTAATGTTAAACTTAGTCTCGAACTCAATGCCGCCAAACAAAGCCTGGAAAGACCGCTTGCTGCCCCTTGGACCATAAATCTCAACAGACCTGCTAAGCTCCAGCGACGCAATTGTCAACAACATGCCAGGCAAACCCAAGATATGGTCACCATGCCAATGGGAAACACAAATCTTCGTAACCTTAGACAAAGGAATACCAGCAATCTTCATCTGGCGCTGAGTACCCTCGCCACAATCAAACAAGACTCCATCTGACTTGAACTGCAAAAACACCGCAGAAGGATTCCTTTCCTTCGTCGGCATCATACACGACGTTCCCAAAAAAGTAATCTGCATACGTTCAATTTCCTCCTCGACATTTATAAAGCTATGGCAAACATGTCGAATCTAACCGATTCGACTGGGTTTTGAAATGCGTGGCATTTCAAAATGTTTTTAAACACATATACTGCAGCATACGATATGGACGAAATCAAAGCACTCCTTTCAAAAGGAGTTGTCACGACGGAAAACAGCCAGCAAGCCAGAGAACTGCACGAAAAAAGCAGCTACGGCTCCCTCTTATCAGACGGCAGAGTACGCCTGTCATTCCTCGAATCAGTCTACCTGGCAGAAAAAGGAAAACTCATTGCTTACGACGGTAGAAAGAAAAAAATAAGCATAGAAAAGCTCAGCGAGAAAGCAGCACACTTAGAACACGACTTCTGGACGCGCTACCCAGTCTTCAAAGATTTCAGAAACAGAGGCTACGTAATCAAAACAGCACTCAAGTTCGGAGCAGACTTCCGCATATATGAACGCGGCATAAAGCCAGGACAAGACCACGCCAAATGGATAGTCTATCCAGTAAAAGAATCAGCCAAACTAACGTGGCAAGACTTCGCAGCAAAAAACCGAGTAGCCCACAGCACAAAAAAGAGACTGCTAATCGCAGTTGTTGACGATGAAGGAGACGTAAGCTACTGGGAAGTTAGATGGTTACGCCCATAAAACTATATAAACCCGTACTTCTGCAATTTTCATTATGGAATACCGGGACAAAATACTCTCACTGGCACAAGCACAGCCATTACTCCCAAGCACAGTCGCCAAAGCACTAAGCACGAACAGCATCATGGCAGGCGCAATGCTCTCAGAAATGTGCTCAAAAGGACTTCTTAAAACCTCAGCGCTAAAAGTAGGAGGAAGCCCACTATACCTAATACCAGGAAAAGAAGAGCAACTACTCAACCACCTGCAAAGCCTAAATGAAAAAGACCGGCGAACAGTCATCAGATTACAGGAAGAAAAAATCATCAGAGAAACAGAATCAGACGCGCTCACCAGAGTCAGCCTCTCGACAGTCAAGGACTTCGCCAAACCCCTCATTGTCACATATGAAGGCAAACAAGAAACATTCTGGAAATGGTTCGCACTTACAGATAAAGATGCAGAAGACCGCATAAGACAAAAAATAGAGCCAAAACAAGAAATAAAACAAACAGAACAAAAAATTAACGAGCAACCAAAACAAATACCGCCAGAAAAACCAAAAGCACAAGAACCAAAACCAATTGAAGAAAAACCCAGACTTGAGCAAAAACCCATTCAAGAAACACTAACACCAAAACCAACCTCAGAACCAACCGGAGACTTCTGGGACAAACTCCACACATTCTTTACGCAAAACAACATTGCCCTGCTAGATAAAACAACAATCAAGAAAAAAACAGACTTTGACTTAACACTGGAAGTACCCTCGCCAGTAGGAAAGCTCACATACTACTGCAAAGCGCGAAGCAAGAAAAAAATCACAGACTCGGACATCAGCGCGGCATACGTCCAAGGACAAATCAAAAAATTGCCAGTCATCCTGCTGACAGACGGTGAACTAACCAAACAAGCACATGCGATTCTCGGCCAGCTCAAAGGCATCACCGTCAAGAAGGTCTAAACATGGGAGTCAATTTCAAAGAGATAATCATCAAACACCCAACCGAGCTAGAAAAACTCTCAGGCAAAACACTCATCGTAGACGGCTACAATATGCTCTACCAATTCCTAAGCAACATCAGAGCAAGAGATGGAAGTTTGTTCACAGACCACCACGGACACGTCACAAGCCACCTAATAGGCCTATTCTCCCGCGTTACAAACCTCATGCAAAGAAACATCAAGCTAGCATTCGTCTTTGACGGAGAAGCGCCAAAACTCAAACACAAAGAACTGGCAAAAAGAGCCGAGCTAAAACAAGAAGCACAAAAAAAGTACGAAGAAGCACTTGCCATAGAAGATACTGCCGGAATGCAAAAATACGCGGCAAGAACATCCCGATTAACCAAAGACATGGTAGCACAAGCAAAAGAAATCCTCACCGCTCTCGGCATTCCATGCATCCAAGCGCCCAGCGAAGGAGAAGCACAGGCCGCTTACATGGTAAAACAAGGACACGGCTGGGCAGTCGCCTCACAAGACTATGACAGCCTGCTGCATGGAGCACCACGCTTAATACAAAATCTCTCGGTCGAAGGAAGAAGAAAAATCCCGGGAAAACTAGCGTACACGACAGTCGAACCACAACTCATTGATCTCGAGGAAAACCTAAAAGCACTAAGCCTCAACCAAGACCAATTAATCTGGCTAGCCATGCTCATCGGCACAGACTACGCGCCAGGAGGAGTAAAAGGTATAGGACCAAAAAAAGGACTCGCGCTCGTCAAAGAGCACAAAACAGCAGAATCCCTATTCTCACACCAGCCAATACCAGACGCAGACTGGAAAGAAGTCCTCGAAGTCTTCAAAAAAATTCCAGTAACAAATGATTATGAACTAACATGGAAGCCTGTTGACAGGAAAAAAGTTTACCATTTGCTCGTCGAACAGCACGATTTCTCACCAGAACGCGTAGACAAAACCCTCGACGCCATCGCGCCAGCCAAACAGCAAAAAGGCCTCGGAGAATTCGGATGAACCTGCGCGAAGCCCTTAAAGGCAAACTTTCTGCCAAAGAAATGCAAACGCTCAAAACCAGCTTTGACATCATAGGAGACATAGCGATCATTGAGATCCCTCCAGAACTCTGGAAAAAACAAAAAATCATAGGCAACGCAATCCTCAAACTCCTCAAAAACGTGAAAACAGTAGCGGCAGAGATAGGCGAGCATAAAGGAAAATACCGCACACAAGAACTCAAAATCATCGCAGGAGAAAAAAGCCTTGAGACGACACACAAGGAAAGCGGAGTTTTACTCAAACTCAATGTGGCGAAATGCTACTATTCGCCCAGACTCGGCTCAGAAAGACTGCGCATTGCGCAACAAGCCAAAAAAGGAGAAAAAATCCTGGTCGCAGGATCAGGCATAGCGCCATACCCGCTCATCCTGGCAAAATATTCGAAAGCGAAAGAGATAACAGGCGTGGAAGCCAATCCAATTGCGCATAAATATGCGCAGGAAAATATCAAACTCAACAAAGTCAAAAATGTCGCCCTAATCAAAGGCGACATCAGAAAAGCCAAACTAGGAAAATTTGACAGAATAATCTCAGCCATACCGCACGAAGGCGTCAAACTCTTTCCAACACTCTTAAGATTCGCAAAAAAAGGAACCATAATCCACATCTATGACTTCGCACCAGAAGAAGACCTATCAGAACCAGCAAGAAAACTGAAATCATGCAAAATACTGAATGTCGTCAAAACACAACAAGTGGGCGTCAGAAGATACAGAATCTGCATCGACGCGAAAGTTACCCGAACATCTTGAGATAATCTTCGCCTTCAATGTCAACTTCAGCAGCGACTTTCCGCACAGCCTGTATGAAATCCTGCTCCTTGATCTTCGTCCTGTTCTCACGAATCGCGAAATAACCAGCCTCAGTAGCAACAGCCTTAATCTCAGCACCGCTAAAGCCATCAAGCATCTTAATCATCCTATCCATGTTAATCCTGCCAATCGTCATTTTCTGCGTATGAATCTTGAAAATTTCCCTTCGCGCTTCCTCGTTAGGCAGGGGCACATGAATCAGCCTGTCAAGCCTTCCAGGCCTGGTAATGGCGGGATCAAGAATATCCTTCCTGTTAGTGCAGCCGATAATCTTCACATTATCCAACGGGTCAAACCCATCAATCTCAGCCAGCAACTGCATAAACGTACGTTGAACTTCACGCTCGCCAGAAGTACCAATATCAACCCTGACAGCAGCAATCGCATCAAGCTCATCAATGAAAATAATACTTGGCGCCTTCTCCCTCGCAAGCTGGAACATCTCCTTAACCAACTTCGCACCCTCACCAATAAACTTCTGCACAAGCTCACTTCCAACAACTTCGATAAAAGTGCTCTTTGTGGAAGCCGCAACAGCCTTAGCCAGCAAAGTCTTGCCAGTTCCTGGAGGACCATAAAACAAAATACCCTTCGGAGGCTCAATACCAACCTTCTTGAACAAAGCAGGCTTCAGCAAAGGAAGCTCAATAACCTCCTTAATCTCCCTCTCCTGATCCTGCAAGCCTCCAACCTGCTTCCAAGAAATCGTAGGCTTCTCAATAATCACAAACTTATCAGCATCAAACTTCCTGACCTGTTGCATCTTTTTAACAACGGTCAGGTTCTTCTGCTCTGCCAAGACCATATCGCCAACAGCAAGCTTCACGCAACCCTCATTAACTTCAACCAAAAACTCATTGCCATTCGGTAGCCTAATCAAAGCCTTGCCATCAACAAAATCACGCACTTCACACGCAATCAAAGGAGTACGCTTGAACTTCTCAAGCTCACGCTCAAGATTCTCAACACTCTCACGCAAGAAACGGTTCTCTTCCTCAAGTCCAGACACATCAGTCTGGTATCCAAACGAAACACTGTCCTTCGTCGTGCTGTTATCCTTGTCAGCCATCGCTAAGAAAACACTAACAATGGTATTTAAAACTATCGACCAAACTTTTCGGCGACCGCGTCAAAACTGCCGGACCCTCCTCAGTCACCAGAATATCATCCTCAATACGAATACCAAACTTTCCTTTGTGATACGTTCCAGGCTCAATCGTAACAATATTCCCAGCCTGCAAAGTCCACGGACGAGGTTGAACATCATGAACATCAATACCCAAAGAATGACCAACACGATGAATCATCGCCGTTCCAACTTTTTTATGAGCAAACTCATCTATCTGCTCAAACTTAGCGCCAGGCATAACCTTCTTAATACATTCCTCCTGCACTTTCAGCAATCTCTCATAAACTCTTCTATCTGAAGAGGATGGACTGCCGACAAAAACAGTCCGAGTAATATCGGAACAATAATTATTGAGGATAATCCCAAAATCAAGCACCACAAAGCCAGAAAGCCTAGCAGCTGTTGGAACGTGATGAGGCGTTGCGCCATTCGCGCCAGACGCGACAATCGGAGGAAAACTAGGCTCGACTCCAAGCAAACACATCCGCGACTTCAAAAAAGCCGCAACATCCAACTCAGTCTTAAAAGACTTCAGATTATCGCACAATTCCTCAAACAACAAATCAGTTGTCCTGCAGGCCTGCACAGTCCGCAAAATTTCCTCTTTGGTCTTCACGACACGCAAGTCCCTGCACTTATCCTCAACACTAGAAAACCCGCACTTCCATTCACTCTTCACCTTATTCGCCAAATCAAAAGAAACAGCATCCGGAACAATACCTACAACAGCTCCTGGAAATTCCTTTCTCACATCCTTCAAAAAATCACGACCAACCTGGAAAACATTAACAGAAGACGCCTTTGAAAAACGCGCGGCCTCAAAACCAGGAACGAACAACAAAGACTCTCCAGAAGACGGGACGGCAAGACAAGCCATCTCAGGCCTGACACCAGAAAAATAAGTCAGGTTCGAATCATCATTAAAGAAAAGAGCGACATCGATCTCTTCATTTTGCAAGTGTTTCTGAAATTCGCGAAGCTTCATCTTGTAACAACAAAAGAATCCATCTCGGTTTTCAACTTCTTCACCCTTGGCTTCGCAAAATGCTTCCGCGCAGGCTCGAGCAGTTCAACAACAGCCTCAGCCACGGCCTTCTTCAAATCCATAGGGTGCAGTTTCTTCGCTGCGAATGCGCCTTCAAGCGCACCATAATCTGCAAATGTAACATTGCCACCAAACTTCGCAGGGCGCTCGATATCCAACTTCGCCTTCTCTTTCACAAAAATCAAATGCTTGGCCCAATCAAGCACAGGATTAAAATCAGTCACGCCCTCAGGGCAAAATGCGCCATTAATTTTTTGTCTTACAACATCAGGCTCGTCATGAATGAAAACGGCGCTGCCAGGCACACTCTTAGACATTTTCATCTGAGTCCACAATTCCTGCAAACGCTCCTTGGGCACAGGCCAAATAGCAGGCTTCTGCAATCCAAGCAACAAATGATGATGAATCGCAACAGGCTTGTATGGTTTTTTACCCTCAACATTTGCCTTCAAACCAACCTCGCGCGCAATAATGTGCGCTTTCCTCTGATCCATGCCAGAATGCGCGAGATTCACATCCTGAATGAAAATATCAGCGACCTGCATAGGAGTGTACATCAGCCAAGCAAGAGGCATTTCACCAGCATTCTGCCTACCCATAATTGTTGTAGCGCGCATCGCACGGTTCATGGTAGTATGCTTTGCTATGTTGATGACCAGCCTCCAATACTCATCGTTATTATGATACAACTCGTCACCAGAAACGAACTTCACCTTTTCAGGATCAGCACCTGAACACAACATGCCGGCAATCAATCCTTCTTTGAAGTATGCAGCTCCACTACGAATAGTATCAAGTTGTCCACCCAACTTATTATTGATCCAGGCATGATACGTTGCAAGGTAAGAACTGCACTTCACACCTGCCTTCTGAAAATCAGCGATCTTCAAGCCACTAGCAACACCAGTGCCGATATGCACGTGCCCAGAAATCTCAAAACCAATATAATGCTTCAAAGGCGTGCCAGAATCAATCAACTGCTTTAGCTCTTCAGGCGTCAAGACCTCATCAGTATTCCTAGTAATCAACTCCACTTTTTTTGCCGTATCCATGCCCACAATACCCATTCTTTAATCTTATAAATCTTTGCCAAAACAGCACAGAAACCTTTAAATACAATCTCACTCTCAGAGTGTTATCATTCGAGAAAGGTGATACGCAATGGTTGATGATCAAAAAAAGTTCTCAAAACAAATAATCGGAAAGACAGTAGTCAGCAAGAGCGGAAAACGCTTTGGCGAAGTAGGAGACGTAGTCATTGAAGTCAAATCCGGAGAACTTATACACGTTGTTCTTAAGAACCCAACACAATACACGGAGAAATTAGAGCTTGAGAAAGGCAAATCAGGAGAGCTCCTAATACCATACAGCGCAGTAATCGCAACAGGAGACTTCCTGGTTGTATCTGAAGAAGACATAGTATAATTCTTCTACAATAATCTTTTTATAGGTACACTGTAGCCAAAATACCATGGGGGATCAATCATCAGTTATCTGGACAGAGAAATACCGCCCTAAAACATTCGATGACCTGAAAGGACAGGAAGAAATCATCAGCAAACTACGGGCGTTCGTCAAACAGAAAAACTTGCCACACCTGATGTTCACAGGACCAGCAGGAGTAGGCAAAAGCACCCTTGCTTTAGTCATAGCACGCACATTCTTTGGAGAGAATTACAGAGAAAACTTCCTCGAAATGAACGCATCAGACGAAAGAGGAATAGACGTCGTACGAGTAAAAGTCAAAGACTTCGCAAGAACAAAAGCAATAGGCGACGTGCCATTCAAAATAATATTCCTAGACGAATGCGACGCACTCACAAAAGAAGCACAACAAGCACTACGCCGAACAATGGAAAATCACACCAGCACGTGCCGTTTTATTTTAGCAGCCAATTATAGCAGTAAAATCATTGACCCAATCCAAAGCCGGTGCGCAGTCTTCAGATTCAAACAACTAGCAAAAGAACACGCAATCGCGCACATAAACCACATAATAAAATCAGAAAACCTCACAATGACAGACGCAGCAAAAGACGCACTAGTAAAAGTAGCAGAAGGAGACCTAAGACGAGTAACAAACATACTACAAAGCTGCGCGGCAGTAGCAAAAAACATCACGCCAGAAACAGTCTACTCACTCGCATCATTCGCAGAGCCAACAGAAGTCAAAGAAGCACTACTAACAGCACTAAAAGGAGACTTCATCAAAGCAAGAGAAAAACTACTCGACATAATGCTAAAGTACGGCTTATCAGGACTAGACACCATCAAACAAATACAAAGCGAAATCTGGAATCTAGAAATAGACGGAAGGAAAAAAGTCTCGCTGATAGACAAATGCGGAGAAATCGAATTCAGACTAGTAGAAGGCTCAGACGAATTCGTACAATTAGAAGCATTACTCGCCCAGTTTGTTCTTGCCGGCGCGTAACCACTTAAAGACTTCTCCCATCATTTCATACTCGCCCTTGTATTCAGAAGTTTGAGGCATTTTCAACTGCAAACCCTCGTCCTCAGTAACCAATACCATGCCCTTCTTTTTGATTAAATGAAGAAAAAGGCGGGCAAGGAGCAACAAACACGTAAGAAGTCAAAGTAATGTCACGAAATTTATGATGAAACTTTCTAAAAAACTCAAAATCTTCCAACTCAAAAGACAATTCTTCCCTTGCTTCACGCACAACTGCCTCTTCAGGAGTCTCGCCAGCCTCAATCTGGCCCCCAAAAAAACCATAATCCTCGCCCCACTTACTCATATCCCTCCTGTCCTGCACCAAGATCTTATCATCCGTGTAAAAAATAATCAAAGAAACATCCCTGTGCATTATTCTTCGCCAGAACTCTTCACAATCAAAGTATCCTGAATGCTCTGAGCATAATCATAAATCACTTCAGCACTCACCAACTGCTCAAAGTCAGAACGCGTCGAAACCGGCTGAGAGCAAGAAACAATCTTTGTGCCACCATACAAAGTCACAAAACCCTCAGCACCATTACTTGTAGATTCAAGACCAGTGCACTGCAATCCGGGCAACCCGGTGTTCACAATAACATAAACCTTATTCTCATTCTTGCGCTGGGACAAATCACACTTTGAATTACGCTCGAACACGCTGCCACCGCCAGAATTACGAACCTCAAAAGTAAAACCAATCTTATCCTTCGCACGAGTATTTTCCTTAAAATCAGCAATCTGAACAGGAGCGCCACCATTATACACTGGCTTGTTCTCATTCAGCTCACAAATGCCACCAGCCCTCGGAGTCAACAAATTCTCACGCACACACAACTTGCTTACAGCTTTAGTACGATACAAATAACATATATCAGCCCTAATGGTGAACTGAGCGCTCGCTCCAGCAATAGGACTATTATGATTCACACCAGTAAACTCAACAAAAACCTGAGGACCAGGCAATACTCCGCCCTGAGGATCCTTGCGCATCTCAATAACATCCTCAGGAGAATTCAACAGCAAACTCTCCTCGGACTTTGAAAACTCAGCAGGATTAATTCCGGAAATCTTCACCTGAACATTAGAAGCAGGAACCAAAGCCTCGCCCTTATTTTCCAACTTCACAACAATATCAAACGGGTCATTGCCTCCGTCAAAAACTTCTTTGCGAAACTCCTGAAAGCTAGGAACAAGACCCTGAGTGCCTCCGACAAAAGGACTCTCCAAAGAAACACTCTTCTTAGCACCCGGCTTGCACGCTATGACTAACAATAACAACATCAAAACAACAACAAATCGCCTCATTTTCACCAATCACACTCTTTTTTGTTTTAAACCTTACGAAACCGGCCTGATCTCAATAGGCCTGGCAATGCTCAGCCTATAACCATACCTCAATATGATATTCAACGGAGTCAAGTAAGGACTCTGTTCGCGCATGCCAACAAACTCACAGAACAACGTCGCCTGGCCATTAGTCAAGCGGATATGACCAGAATTGTCCATAGGCTTGCAAGACTCCCTGATGCTCACGTCAGCCACGCTCACTTCACCAACCTGAATGAAATCAACCTCATCAAAACCCAAACCAGGATTATACGGGCTACAGCTGTCCATGTACTGAGGACCATACCTAAACACGCTGCCACCGCCAACATTCGAAATACGAACAGTAAACCTGGACTTTCCAGGAGAAGCATCAACATTAACAGTAGTCACGGCAATCGGAGCACCCTGGCTGCCAGTCGCAACAGCGCCAGGAACGCACACCTTCTGCACGCTAGTAGCCGAGAACGGGTTAGGATCAATGCAAACCTGCGCGCTGGCAACAGTTTCATAATTATAACATGCAGTAGCGAGAATAGTAGGAGTATACTTGTCAATTCTCTTGCCAGTCAACGACTGAATAGTCGCCCTAAAATTAACAGTATCAATTCCTCCCTGAGGCATAAACGGACCACGACCCTCCATCATCGGAATCTGCTCACCATACGTGTTAATGCCAGTAATTATTGTGTTATCAAAACCAGACAAGTAAATCCTGTCATACGGAGCACCAACAGTACTCGTACCCCTGTTCTCAACCTGAATCATAGCATTAAACGGCTCCCTGTCAAACAACTTCGGAGGAGGCAGATTAGGAACAAAAGTCAGCATCAAACCCTGAGTGCCAGACCTAAAATCAACAGGCTGAGGCTCCTTGGCCTTTCTACCACCCGCACACGCGACCAGCAGTACAAGAAGAAACACAACGATGAAACTCTTTTTCATAAACGCCATTTCAATCACTTCCTTATAAATACTTTTTGGTAGCTAATAACCACAAGGGTCCTGCTGAGGCAACCGCGAAATCGTAATCGGAAACGCAGCAGTGTTAACATAACCATACTTCAACTCAATAGTCAGCACACTGCTAAACGTTCCCATTGACATATCATACGCCAAGTCAGGACGCTTGCAAACAAACTTGGTCTCAGCGCTCTCAATACGCGCAGGGCTGGGTTTGCATTCCAAAGGCGAATCCTGAAGTTCGACATACACTTCAGCAAAAGGCAACAGCTCATCACGGGCAAGCCTCTTGCCACCAGAACAGGCAAGCTCAACATCCTCATGCTCAACAACACTGCCATAACCCATGTTCTGAACAAATATCGCAAAACTCGGCAGAACCTGGTTACCATCAGGCGAAGGAAGCATGACAGGCTCAACACGCGTAACAGCAACAGGAGCGCCTTGACCGCCAGTCAACATAACAGGCTCAGCCTTGCAAGGCTTCTGCTTGTTAAAACCCCTGATATCAGGATCAATGCACACTGGCACAGAAGCCCACGTCCTGTAAGGATAACACGCCTGTAAAATCAAAGGAGAAGAATAAGATTCCGACTGAGTGGGCAAGTCCAAACTCAACACCTTCAACCTGTTAGACATGTTAAGGCCACCCATCGGATTATACTGGGATTTCCCAATCAAAGAAAACTGCTTTTGCCGATCGCCCAAAGGCTTCAAATACTGATCCTCAACAATCCACGTAAAACGCCCATTCTCAATATCCCACGCGCCAGTGTTGCGCAATTCAACAAAAACTTCTCCCTGATTGCACATGAAAACGTTTCCAGTTGAAGCCTGACCAAAAGCAATCTCCAAAGCAGACGTGCCAACCCGCACAGACGGAGGAATGTCAATGGTTTTTGTCCTTGGCTGCACCATCTGACAAGCGACCAGCAACAACAGGATAAATACGAGCTTTCTCATTTCTTCTCCAGCGAGCGCACAGTCACGCCGACCTCTTTCTTAATCCTATAGGTATATGAAGCCTCAACTTTAAAACTTCTGATCGCCATAGGCGCGCCGGCAAGCAAAGTCTCAATACCTTTATCCAAGTTCTTCATACCAGTATGCACTCTGAGAGTCTTAGGAGTAATCACAGGCTTCCTCGTGAAAAACGGCTTCAGCGCAGAACCCTCTAAAGTGCACTCGTGCTCTCCAGAAGACGAGAGCGTACAAGACTTAACCGACTTGCCGTCGACATCAACTATTTCCAAGCCAGGAGGAACGATGATTTTAAGCTTAGACACTTCCAACAATTCACCATCATACCAATTCCTATCCAAAGTAATGCCGAGCGTCGGACCATATTCTGTTTCAACTGCAGGCTCTCCCTCCTCAGGCCTGATCAATGCAATCGGCTGCTGCGCCACGCCCATACCAATCTTCAAAGGCCCTCCAGTAAACACGGCAACAGGATTCTTATCGGTAATCGAAAACTGGTCAAGCGGATTAGCATCAGGCTCAGGATTCTGACGCTTATACGCCCTGATGCGGTCCTGCTCCATGAAATAAGCCTTCAAAAATGAACTTGTCGTGAAAGTAAAAGACGTGTCCAAAACAATACGCTTAGCACCGATGTCTGAGGCATCAAGAATACAATCAATATCCTGGCTCTCATACTCTTCAACCGAAAATATCGCCCTTGGCTTAATCTTGCCATACTTATTAATATTATCCTCATCCTTTTCCTCGTAACACTTAACAGAAACAGTCAACAATTTTTCAGTCTTAAAAGACTCAGCCCTCAAACGCGCAAACACATCAATCTCATCACCAACAGTAACATGCTGAGAAGTCACGCCAACATTCTCCAAAAACACGCCCAAAGGCCTTTCACTATCAGCCTCAACACCCTCCTCGTACTCTCCAATGCCCATCAAATAATTAGTCTCAACAGTCTTATACACGCCCTTTCCCGCACGGCCAAACATGTCAAACATGTCACCCCACGCATCAAGCTGAGCCTCAACAGCATCGCCTAATGGACTGCCCGGAGGCGCAAATAGTGATGGTGCTAAAAACAACATAGAGTAAAATATCAAATTAATCGCTAATGCGGCCCACTTCAATCCGCCTTTTTTCATCAATATCCACATAAAATACCCGAACATCAAAAATGCAGTAATTATATGAGGATAGTTATTGCCCGCCTGCATCTGAATCCACGCAGACATCCAAAAAATCATAATGCCGCCAAACAAAAACGCGCCAACAACCAAACCCTTATTGATGGCTTCACGCGCAACATCAAAAGCGAGCAACATGAATGCAGTGGTCACTACTACTGCAATTGAAGTGTAAACAGGAGTCATCAGATTAATCCAATCCAAAAACCAAATACTAATCGGCAGCAAGAACACGATGAGCGCCTTCTTAGGCTCCTTAAAGATAAGGCTAATCAACACTTCTGTAATTACAGAAACAAGCACCCAATTCGCCAGCGGTCTAAAACCATACGTGCTCAGGAAAAACCAAAGAGTAACTCCGATAATAACGATTCCAGCAGGGCCGAAAAACATGCCTCCAACCTTCGCAGCAGCACCGGCTGCCGCGCCACCGATTTTTCCCGCACCCCCTCCTAATTTTCCCGCAACGCTCCTCTTTTCCCGCGCGCTACCCTTGGCGGGACTTAATTGAGACTTCAGAGATTTTTCTTCTTGGCGCAACGCATCAAGCTTATTCTTAATAGCGACGATCGCCACTCCTGCTTCAGGATTTACCAATAACTCAATGCCTGCCAAAACCAACATCTTGTACGCAGCCCTTTTCTCCTTACCTATCTGCTTAAGCCTTTCCTGCATTTTTCTAACTTCTTCCTCGGCTTTTTTAGCAGCTTCCTCCGCTCTCTCAGCCTCCTCTTGCTCTCTTCTTTCTGCTTCCCTGCGCTCGTCCTCAATTCTTCTCTTTTTCGCAGCCTCTTCCTCAGGACTCGGGCCAGCAGGCTCTTGACGGCGCGATGGTTCAACTCTTGGAGGAGGAGCTTCAGCAGCTTGTCTTTGTGGAGCAGGCTCAGCAACCGGCGGAGGAGCAACAGACGTAGGCGTAACAGGAGGAGGCGCAGCTGCAGGAGGCGGGGCAACAGAAGGAGCGCCTGGTGGCATGGCCTACTCCGCTCGAACTTCAAGCCTGACAACATCAAGCTCGGCCAGCGGCTGAATCTCAATATAGTTATTACCCTCACGCACAATAGAACTAATATCCCGAGCAAATTTAGGATCGCGCTGGTCAATCACGTCAAGCTTGCCATTAATATTCGTCTTGGCACGCTTGTTCCTTCCATCATCAACAAATTCAACATCAAGCACAATACGCTTTTTCTTATCCAGAACAGAATTATACAGGCTCGCCTTGACATCAAAAAAGTCAACCCAGGCACGAACAGGCTTGATTAGCGTCCTTACCCGCACCTGCTCAATACGATAACTGCCCCTCGTAATCTTGAAAAGCAAAGTGTTCTTCCCAGCGCGCAAGTCCTCAGTATACAACTCCTGCCGGTTCAAACTCTCACAAGCCGGAACAGAACTCGAAACAATCTTGCCATTCAGCTCAAGAGTCATAGTGCTAACAGATTTCTGATCGCAAATCGGATAAAAGTCAAGAAAACCAGACTCAAAATTGCTAATCTCAACCTGAGAAATGCTGAAAGTGTTTGTAGACTTCTGTTTTTCAACATCAGTAATGTCTCCAATGATCTTCACATCAGTGAACGAGTATTTTCTCCTTGACAAGAAACCGCCTTTCACAGAAAATTCCAAGGTATTGCTTTCCCGCAACAAACTCTTGGATAGAGTAACAGGCGGAGGATTCTGCAGGCCGACAGGAGATTCAAAAATCAACGCGCCATTCAACATTATGACCAAAGCACCCCTTCTTTCAGGAGCCTGGAAGCTCAGCACAACATTCTCAGTATTCTCCAAATCAGGAATGCTGAAAGCAAAAGTCTTCTTCGCCTCACTAAACCAGCCCTTCTTAATCATAAACGGATTCTCCTTAGCAAGAATCAGCGCGTTCCTAGTCTCAACAAGATAGATATTCGGCAAAGGATGATCGAATTGAGTGCGAGGAGTAAACTGCAATTTACCGACAGGAACCTGCAATAAAACCTCGCCAGGCCTGCCATCTTCAGAAACATTTCCCTCACCAAGCAATTCCTTTCTCTCAGAAGGAGGCAAGAACAAAATGTAAAATATGAACAAAAGGGTCATGATGCCAATCAAAGCAGCAGCTGGGCTTCCACTCTGAAGTTTTTGACCGCGCCTATTCATGACATCACCTTTTTTCCTGAGCAATAAACCATCTTGGAAACTATATAAACGTTTCTACATTCCAACACACTGCCTGAAACCGGATTTTCGAAGAGTTTATATACTATTTACTATTGTATAGGAGTAATTCGGGGGGATTTTGCATGAATAAAGCATATGCAGTGTTGATCGCGGTTCTGCTAACATTACCTATTGCGTCAGCTTCACACGGAAGCTACCAAAGCTACGAAAGCTATGGCGATTACGACTACTCATACAACAAAGACTTCGAATACGTAAAATATCACGAGACAGAAGACGCGTACAGAAACCACGACTACAATTCCTGCGGGAATTACGACTACGGATATTACGGATCATACGGCTCAAACTGCAGAAACAATAACGACCAGTACTCATATCACAGAAGCAGGGATTTTGAATTCGGAAGATACCACGAAGACGTACAAATACACGGCGACCACTACGACACATCCTACAACTCTTACCAATACCCATCTAACAGCTACAACGACTACTATCCAAGTTACGATTACTACCCAACATACAGCTACGACACAGACTACGAGGGTGGCGGATACAGCATGGGAGCAGGCATCTACGGCTACCTGCCGTACAATTACTAAATGAAAGCACTCTTCATCATATTACTATTTGCGAGCACGGCAACAGCAACGCATGAATTCTATTTTTACAACAACGAGAACGACTTGCACTACAACGTTGCTTCTGCACTCTATGACCCGTTTGACGGGCACGACTTTGAAGACGTTACAGACTTCGACGATTACGAATGCTACAGCCTAGACGATTACAATCACTATGCAGATTTAGACCCGTACGACAACACAGACCATTTAACGGCACGAACAATCAGCAGCAACGAATTCGACGACCTGCGATACGAAGACCAATTAACAATAATCAACGAAAATCCCAGCGACAAATGGGATACGAATGATATTGATGACGAAGGAGACATGGAATGCTGGACGCTAAAAGATTACAACAACTACGCAGACAACAGCCAAAGCGACGAATGGGACGAAGTGTACTTCCACGACTTTGATGATTTAGAAACCGTAAACGAAATCGGCATACGGCGCTACGGCTTTATTGAGCCGGATGATTTAGCAGAATTTGATTTGCAGTACACTGCTCCACTTTACGACGATTACGACGAATACTATTACTACCGGTAAACCTTTTAAACCCACTTCTTTCAGTTCTTATTTATGAAGATATTAAAGAAAGACATCCGGCACGGAGAAATCAAACTATTAGTTGAAACGCCAGAAGACGTTTGGTATGTATCACAACTCCTTGACCCTGGCGATGTAATTAAAGGAAAAACTCCAAGAAAAGTCAAAGTCAGCGAAGAAGCAGACGCCACAAAAAGAATGGTATTCATCGCGCTAACCGTAGAAAAAGTCGACTTCTCAAAAACAACAAACGCACTGCGAGCGAGCGGAAAAATAATCGAAGCACCAGAAGACGTCCCCCACGGCAGCTATCACACATTTGCCATCGAGTCAGGCAGCAGCATCAGCATCACAAAAGAGCACTGGTATGGCTACCAGCTTGACAGAATAACAGAAGCAGCAGAAACAAAAGTACCCAACATCATAATCTGCGTCTTTGATCGAGAAGAAGCATACTTCGCGCGCATGAAAAGGCCAATGCCGGAAATCCTTTCACACATCGAAGGAGAAGTAGAGAAAAAAAGAACAGGGGTAAAAGTCAAAACAAGCTTCTATGAAGAGATTATAAAATTGCTTGACCAATACGACAAAAGATACAAACTTGATTACATAATTCTCGCCAGCCCAGCATTCTGGAAAGAAGATTTATTGAAAGTCCTCAAAAACGACGAGCTCAAGAAAAAAATCATCCAGGCAACATGCTCATCAGTCGATGAAGGCGCCATTGCAGAAGTCTTGAAACGCGACGAAGTGCAAACAGCACTCAAACAAGAACGCACTTCAAGAGAACTCGTCCTTGTCGAAAAAGTTCTCGGAGAAATAGCAAAAAAAGGAGCAGTCATTTATGGCGTTGCGAAAACAGAAGAAGCATCAGTATCAGGAGCAGTTGACACATTGCTGGTCACTGACGGGCTCATACAAAAATTAAGGCAAGAAAACACTTTCCAGCGAGTAGACAACATAATGCGAAGCGTAGACAAACAAAAAGGAACTGTTGTAATCATCTCAAGCGAACACTCAGGCGGCAAAAAAATAGACGGAATAGGCGGAATAGCGGCTCTATTACGATATAAACTATCATACGAGTAATGATAGTATACTTCTCAACGATATTTTTTCATCCTCTAAATACTTAAATAGCCCCCAGCTCTAGAAAGGTATAACTTCAGAGTGGCAAACCCCCGACTGAAGTACGATTTTGAGGTAAAAACCCCAGAGACTACTAGAAAAGTACGACCAAAAAGCTTTAATACCAAATTGTTTTACCTCAGGTGAATAACAAAAACGTGTTACGGAAAAATCGGAGTGAAAATTCCATTTTCCGTCGCAAAAAGGGGGGAGGGTATGAATGATTGTTAAAGAAGAGTTTTTAAGCAAACTCAGGCGTTACTTCGTCCTGAACTTATATGAAGTCAAAATCTGGACTGCGCTATTATCACGCGGCGTTGCAACAGCAGGCGAGCTTTCTGACATCGCAAACGTGCCAAGAAGCAGAAGTTATGACGTTCTCGAAAGCTTAGAACGCAAAGGCTTTGTCATCATGAAGCTGGGCAAACCAATAAAATACATCGCAGTAGCACCAGCAGAAGTACTCGAGCGCGTCAAAAAGAACCTTTCAGAAGAAGCAAACGAACGCGTCAAAAGATTAGAAGACCTCAAAAAGACAGACGTCCTCGGCGAATTGAACACACTGCACACGCAAGGCATTGAACTAGTCGAGCCATCAGAACTATCTGGTTCACTGCGCGGACGCCACAACTTGTACTCACACCTTGAACTTGGCATCAGGAACGCGCAAAAAAGCGTCACCATAATGACAACGTCACAAGGACTGATGAGAAAAGTCGAAGGCCTGAAACCAGTCTTTGAAAAACTCAGAAAGAAAGGAGTCAAAATAAGAATAGCAGCTCCACTGACAAAAGAAACCAAAGACGCAGTACAGGACATCCAAAGCGTTGCAGAAGTCAAAAACACAGACAGCAAAGCAAGATTCTGCATAGTCGACGGCAAAGACTTAGTCTTCATGATAATGGACGACCAAGAAGTCCACCCAACATACGATGTGGGAATCTGGGTCAACACGCCATTCTTTGCGAGCGCACTGGAAGGCATGTTCAACACGGCATGGAAATCAATGAAAGACCCATCTTTCAAGTAATGCCAGTTTTCTTTTATTTCTTTTTATGGACATCAAAAAAATCGCACAAAGCCTGCACCCGTATGAACGACGAGTGCTGCCAGAGCTAGCACAACATCCCTACTTAGAAGACCTCTCAGCAGCAGCCGGACTCAAAGAAGTCGAAGCAATGCGGGCTTTGCAATGGCTTGAAAACAAGAAAGCAGTCACTATAAGCACAGAGCCACGAGAGCTTATTTCTCTTGATAAAAACGGACAGGAATATCTGAAAAATGGCCTGCCTGAAAGAAGATTTCTAACAACACTTCAAGAAAAAGACCTGCCACTCAGCAAACTGGCAGAAAAAACAAAACTCACAAGCGACGAAGTCAACATCTGCCTCGGCATGCTAAGACAAAAAGGCGCAATACTGATGCTGAAAGACAAAGAGCTCAAAGTGAAAATTACCGAGCAAGGAAAAAGACAGCTGGGAACAGAATTTCTTGAAGAAAAATTCCTCAAAAAACACTTCCCAGTAAAACCAGCACAACTCAGCCCAGAAGACAAGCACACATTCGAACAGCTCAGAAGACGAAAACAAATCATCAAGATCGATGTCCACAGAATCAAAAAAGCAACACTGACCGATGTCGGCAAAAAACTCGTTGCTTTAGGAATTCGCGATGAAAACATAGTAGACACAATAACACCACAAGTGCTCAGAGCAGCAGAATGGAAAAACAAGACATTCAGAAGATACGACGTCAATATCAACGTGCCTCAAGTTTCCGGCGGGAAAAAACAGCCATACCGGGCATTCCTGGACTGGGTAAGAGCAAAATTCACCTCGCTCGGCTTCCAAGAAATGGACGGGCCACTGGTAGAAACAGACTTCTGGAACATGGACGCACTCTACATGCCACAATTCCACAGCGCCAGAGACATCCACGACGCATACTACGTAGCAGAACCCGAATACGGAAAACTGGATGAAAGGCTCGTCAAAAAAGTGCAATCAGCACACGAGCACGGAGGAAACACCGGAAGCACAGGATGGCGCTACCAATTTGATGCTCAAAGAACCCACAGGCACATACTCAGAACACAGGGAACAGCATGCAGCGCAAGAATGCTAGCGTCACCAAACCTGAAAATACCAGGAAAATACTTCGGCATCACGCGCGTATTCAGACACGATGTAATAGATGCTACTCATTTACCAGACTTCAACCAGACAGAAGGAATAATAGTGGAAGAAGGGCTCACATTCAGACACTTAGTAGGACTTCTGAAAATGTTCGCAAAAGAGTTCGCAGATGCGGAAAACGTGCGCGTAGTGCCAGGATACTTCCCATTCACAGAGCCCAGCGCAGAATTATACGCAAAACACCCGCAACTCGGATGGATAGAACTAGGAGGAGCAGGAATCTTCAGACCAGAAGTTGTCACGCCTCTGCTTGGCAAACACGTCTCGGTACTCGCCTGGGGGCTAGGCATTGACAGAATAGGAATGTTCAAACTAGGATTCAAAGACATCCGAAGCCTCTTCAGCCAAGACCTGGAATTTTTACGCAACAACCCGGTGATATAAATGCCAACAATAACATTTTCACCCGACGACTTAAACAAGCTCACAGGCCAAAAGCTCGACGAGAAAAAACTAATTTATCTGCTGGACTGCGCCAAAGCAGAACTAGAAGCAAACCTCAGCCATGAAATCTCAATCAAATACAACGACACCAACCTTCCATACCTGTGGAGTGCAGAAGGACTGGCAAGATTCTTCAAAGGATTATTGGGCAAGCACAAAGGCATTCCAGCCCTGAAAATGGAAAAGCCTAAGGACAAAGTCATCCACGACAAACGACTCAACAAAATAAGGCCCTTCATCGCATGCTTCAAAGCTTACGGCAGAAGAATCGATGATTATTTTCTGAAACAGCTCATCCAGATGCAGGAAAAACTCGCAGAAAACTTCGGAAGAAAAAGACAAAAAATCTCGATCGGTGTTTATCCGCTGAAGTCAATAACATTTCCCGTATATTGCAGAGCGGCATCACCAGACGAAAAATTCACGCCACTAGACTTCCACCAGCCAATGAGTTTACGGCAAGCGCTCGAAAAACACCCGAAAGGAAAAGAATACGGGCACATAATCAAGCATGAAAACCACTATCCAGTATTTGTCGACGCCAAAAGAGAAATCCTCTCGCTTGTGCCAATAATCAACAGCGAACAAACAGGCAAGCTGCAGTCGGGAGATGATTCATTATTCTTCGACACAACAGGCACAGATGAAGAATCAGTCAATTTAGTGGCCAACATCTTCGCTTATGCACTTTCCGAAAGAGGATTCAAAATAGAGCCACTCACAATCGAATACCAAGGAAAAAAATCAGTAACTCCAACACTCTCAACCAAGAAAATAAAACTAAATGAAGCAGATGTTGAAAAAATTCTTGGGGTAAAACTCTCCTCAGGCGAAATAAAAAAAGCACTCGAACGAACCGGCTACGAATACAATAAAGGCATTGTAACCATTCCAAGCTATCGCAATGACATCATGCACTCTGTCGATATTATCGAAGACATAGCAATATCCTACGGCTATGACAATCTAACACCACTGCCACTGACATCTTATACTATCGGCGGAACATTCCCAATGCAACAAAAAATCGACACGCAAAGAACACTCTGGACAGGACTCGGATACCAAGAAATCATGAACGCAGTACTGTCCAGCAAAGACTTGCTTTATACCAAAACAAACGTCCCAGACCCAGGCACAATAGAAGTAGAGAATTTCATCTCGCAAACCTACAGCTGTCTGCGCACGTGGATACTCCCGCAAATGCTGGAATTACTTTCAAAAAATACTCATGTAGACTACCCGCAAAAAATATTCGAACACGGACTAGTCACACTCCGCGGAAAAGAAGCAAACGATGAACACCACATCTCAGCAGCCACAGCACACTCAACCGCAACCTTCACAGAAATACGCCAAGCAATTGAAACAACACTCCGAAACGCGGGAGTCAGTTATACAATCGACGAATACGACTTCCCCTGCTTCATACCCGGCAGAGCTGCCAAAATAATGGTCAACAAAAAACAAGTCGGCTTTTTAGGAGAAATACACCCCGCAGTGCTTGAGAAATTCGGATTAAACGTGCCAGTGGCCGCGTGCGAGATCAACTTGTCAGCTTTGTTCTGATTTCGAAAAAATAGTGATGTTAACTGTTGGAAAAGGTGAGATTCTTCGTAAGGTCGGGACGTCTTCCACGAAAAGTATTTAAGAAGCAAAACATGCAGTATTCGGGGGAATGGCAGCTGAAGAAATTATTGAGATACGAAGAAAGTCAGCATTTCATGCGCGATTAGTCAACTCGCCTGACAAGTCATTACAAGGCGCGCTATGGATAAGCTCTTCAGAGACCCCTACCTGCAGAATTCGCAATATTTGTGGTTTTCTCCAAATAGATTCTCAGAGAACGCAGATCTATTTCGACAAAAATAACCTGTTTTTCTATGGAACGCACAAATTGCTTCAGAGGAATTTTACCAGGGATCTTGCCCACAAGGATATTACCACAAGACTAGGGACCTACAAGGACAGGGATTTAAACCCAACCTACGGAGTGCATTCTCAGGCAGACCAGGCAGGATTTGTGGCAATTCCTGTTGATGAATTGGGACTGAGCTATACGAGAAAACGAATGCTTGACTTGCTTGTGGAAGAGGCAGAATTAGCGCTGCCGAGGCTCGTAAGCATGCTGGAAGAGGTCCCTGTAAAATTGGATACACGATATGAAAAAGTGAATTTCCGCAAAGACTTTCTTTGTGTTCCTACGGAAATCATGCAAAATGCAATAAGAGCGGGCACCTATTACCGAGGGAGCATAACCAAAGCAAATACGCGGCGTGAAACAGTAAAAAGAGAACATGCCCGGGTCATCTACGATTCTCATCTGGGCTTTCCAGAATGGATGAATGCTTACCTGCGCAGACATCGATAGAAAATCACTACATTATCGGACGGTCTTAACAGAATCAAGCAGCCTTGGCTTCAACAACCTTTGCAGGAGCCTTCTTCATAGCTGGCTTCGCCACTTTAAGCTTTTCAGCAGGAGCAGGTTTGACTGGTGCGGCAGCTTTTACTTTCTGCGCAGGAGCTTTAGCTCTTGGTTTGCGCTCAACAATTGCAACATCAATCTCCTTGAAAGCCGCAACAACTTTTTCGTGAGACGCGCCCTTATCAATCTTCAACGTCTGCTGCAAAGGCTCCAAGTGAGCCATGTTGCACTTTCTTCGCCTTGTCTGGCCGTCAATCAAAACAGTATTCTTACCAAGAACATCAACAACAACACACTTCAAACCAGCATCCCTGCCGGCAATTTTCACACAAACTCTTCCGACTTCAATCATTTTCTTCTCCTCCGCAGGACGTCACCGCACCCTGCAAGAAAATTAAACTCTCACACGCGCAATAATCGTACGCCGCGTGCACGCGCTGCACAACATGCCCCCAAAAGGACGACTAGGCCTTCTGGCACTCCTAGGCATCGCATGAACTTGAGTCTTCGTACCACGAGCAACACCCGGCAAATTCGCTTCGCACTTAGCGCACTGCGCAGGAGCATTCCTACGTCTACGATAATGCATTTCAGTACTGCCGCCCGGCACCTTAACGAATACCCGACGGAACGTCCTTGAACGATATCTACCTGGTGGCATAACATTCGAGGAACAGGAACCCTTTAAAAAGCTTTCGTCGACAGCCTTCTAAGTTCAGCAGGCGTCAAAACACGCCACTTACCAGACTTTAAATTGCCCAATTCAATAGAACCAATGCGAGTCCTGACAAGCTTTTCAACAGTGCGGCCAAGCTTTTCAAACAAAAGCCTAACGATATGCTTCCTGCCCTCATGAATCCTCAACAAGACTTCCTTGCCAGCAACATCCAAACCAGACAATTTCACCTTCCTATCATCAATCACGACACCCCTCTCCAACCTCTCCATCGCTTCCTCTGACAACGGCCTATCAAGAATAGCAAAATACTCTTTCTGAACCTCATATCTCGGGTGCGTCAACTTATTCGCCAAATCACCATCATTAGTCAACAACAACAAACCCTCAGTATGCTTGTCCAAACGACCAACAGGGAAAACCCTTTCAGGAATCTTCACCAAATCCATAACAGTCTTCATGCCATGATGTTCGCTGACTGTCGTCACAAACCACTTCGGCTTGTTCAGCATGATGTAAACTTTCTTCTCAATCCTAACAGGCCTACCATTAACAACAATCTTATCCTTCTCGGGATCAGCCTTCTGTCCAATAACAGCAACCTCGCCATTAACCAAAACACGGCCATTCGCAATAAAATTCTCAGCCTTACGCCGGCTCGCAATGCCAGCCTGCGCGAGAATCTTCTGAATACGCTGCTCCATAAAACAACTCTTAAGAAAGCCTTTTAAATACCTATCGTCAGAGCTTTAAGCATGATTGACATAGTTTTCCCAAACAAAAACGAAGAAGAATTCATAGAAATGGCAAAAAAGCTTGGAATAGCCGGACTCATATTCGCATACAAAAACAAAAACGAATTCTACGAGAAAAAAACAGACATGCCAATAATCAACGCGCTATTTGTCGAACCGAAAAACATTCAGAAAGCAAAGCAACTAAGCGCGCCAAGCATCTGCCCTGCAAGCAGAGAAGCAATAGAGCGCGGAGCAAACATCGTCTTCAACTTCGAGATTCTTGAAGAAAAAGAGCACACCCACTACAGACGATCAGGCCTAAACCAAGTACTATGCAAGCTAGCAACAGACAAAAAAGCAGCAATAGGATTCTCGTTCTCAACAATCTTACAATATACAGGACAAAAAAGAGCCATGCTGCTCGGCAGAATAGCGCAAAACATCACGTTCTGCCAAAAATACAAGACGCCAATGAAAATAGCGAGCTTTGCCACAAGCCCATACGAGATGAGAGCGCCAGCAGACCTAAAAGCACTCTTCACACAGCTTGGCATGCAAAACCCGGAAAAAGCACTCAAATAGAAGTCCTTGCTTCAGACTCGCATGACTCACGACTCTTGACGAACGCCTCAGCATTCAACAAGGCAATATTCACACAACTTTCCTTCAAAGCACCTTCCAGCCCGGCACACGCACTAGGATCCCTGACGATGAACGCGCGGCAGACAGGATCCATGCATCCGCTTTCATTCTTACTGGCAATAAATGGACAGTCAAAATCATTCTCACCGCACTTAGCAGGATCATTCTCAATAAAAGCAATACAACGCGACTTATAATATCCAACAAGCTTATCACACCTCGCCAAAGAATTATCTCGCAATGCGGAAAGTAGCAAAGACAGCTCGCGATTCACGGCTTCACAAGTATCGATGTTTTCTGCAATCCGCAATTCACCCATTTGGAACTGGTAATACCAATAGCCAGAACCTCCAAGAACGACCAAGAGAACCCAAAGCAACCTCATTTTACTCACACAAAGAAGAAAATATTTAAAGGCTTTTTGGTTTTCACTCTATTTAAAAGAGGGGGAATAGATGCGGTCATATTACATAATCATTTTACTATTGCTGACAAGCCTTGTTCTAGCACAAGAAGTCACTATAACAGTATCAAAAATAACCGAACGAACAGTCAGCGCAAATCACATTTTTATAACCTCTGGTGGAATGTTTCGACAGCCTCCTGCTCCGTACAAGCATAATTTCGGCAGTCCGCAAGAGATAAGAAAAATCACACTGCACGTGAAAGGAGATTACTGCGGGTGGCACTGCCATGCTTACGCACCAACATGCCTGATGCTAGGCAATGATAGTTCAACAGCATCCTGCCAAGCATCACCACGCAATAGAGAGGAAAAAGACCTGGTCTTCAATTTCAACCCATCCCGCAATGCAGACTCAATCACAGTTTCAATAGGAGGTTTGCCTGAACACGCGAGCTTAACACTGGTAAACTTTAAGGCTGAAACAACCATAAACCCAGCACAAATCAAAACCAGCCTTCCAGCACTACGAGGAAGCGAAGCAAAAGACTTCGGAAAAGTACGCGAGCGCCTAACAACAGAAGAAAATGAGACATATTTCATCAATACATCAAACAACAAAGCGCCAGCCTGGTTCAGTGCAGCAGGAGGAGAAAGCTCAACAAACAGGACAATCACTCCAAACCAAAATGATGACATATACGCATGCCTCAACTCAGACCTGAACACATTCCCTGAAGGACACCCCAAGTGCGACTTCTTAGACGAGTATTCCTGCGCGCTACAAGACAAAGACTGGTACAACGGACACTGCTGTCACGACGCGCCATTCAATCCCGAAGCGGAAACGCCGGCAAGCGAATGCATATGGTACACAACAAAAGGTACTGCGGTCATGAACGCGCTCTGCGGAAAAAACGCAGACGGAAAATGGAAATGGACAGCGCTAGATGACAGAGGACTCATAAGCACAAGAGACGGCGGATGCCCAAAAATACAGGTAGTCCCCGACGGAAACAAATTCTACACGTGCACAGACGTTCCCACCTGGACCAATGGAATACCAGCAAACCTCGTACAACGCATAACGGCCAGAACAACAATCGAAGGACACGATTACATGTGCGAAGGAACGACAATCGCAGAATGTGGAGGAGATAATCCGTACTCTCCAGATGCGAAAGCAACCGGCGCGTCAATAACCTCAAACAACCAAAAATACTACTGCTCAAAAGATGGAAAATGGCTCGCAAGCCTGGACACAAGCAGTGAATCATGCACGACAGCAGGACTCAAATGGACAGGCACAAAATGCTGCGGAGAAACAAACGACACGATCAGAACATACGAAGACCCATACACAGGAGCAGGAACAGCAGGAGGATGCTACAACAACCAATTCGTAGCCTCGGGAATAACCCTCACAGGACACAAAAACATCATCAACTACAGAGGAAAATTCATCATCTGCGACATGGTGAGAGAGCCAGGAAGCAACACAACAACGACTTCACAACTCTTTGCCGGCACAAGCATCACGCCAACAACCTATGGACCATGCGGCACACCACTCCAACAAGCAATACTCACAGGCACAAAACAACACATCATCTGCACGCTCAACAATGAGTGGGAATTCACCAGCAAAACAGCACCACACTTGGTCAAGCAAACACTCTGGCAGCCGACAGAATTTGACAGAAAACAAGGATGCTGCCCAGAAAACCAGTGCTGGGACGGACAGCAATGCAAAGACACCGGATTCTATTACGACAAAATCATTGGGAAGGGATACAGATGCGAGTAACAAATCTAATCATCATCACGCTGCTCTGCGCAACAATAGTCATGGCGGCGGAATGGAAAGAAATCAGCACCAAATACACATGGGACAGAAAATCAACAGGCTTCTGCAAAGAAGCAAACCAATGCCTCGTCAGCAACAGCTTCAACGAATCAATGGACAACCAACCAGAACGCTACTGGACGGAAAACTTAAGCCAGAGGAAACCAAAATGCATAACTGACGCCCAATACATCTCAGACAACTACTGCGAAAAAGGCATCTGGAGCTCGCGCACAAAAATTCTCGCAACACAACTATTAGCCATAGCGCTAAACACAACACCCCTCAACTTCTCGCTCTTCTGCGACTCATACGATTCAGTCCTAAACAGATACGCATACAGCACAGACTACGGCACAGTAACTAGCTTCATCAACGTACTGTGCGTGCAGCCAGGAAGCAAACGCCCGGAAATATGCGTCAACAACATCTGCGTCATGAGATACGGACGAGACGTGGCATTCGGAATGTCGATAAACACAGACATCAGCGGAATAAAAAGCCCGCTCCATGCGCTCAATATGAGCCCGACAGAATGCGAAAGCGCGATAAACGATGATGGAAAATACGATCCATGCGGCAGCGGAGTCTGGTACAACCACAACACAAACAGCATCATATACTCACCAGCCACAAGCCCGCTACCAGAACCAACAAGCATAACAGGAGATTTCTTCCTGCTGCCATACAACAAACTCAAAAACTACGTCTTCACAGTCGTCCACAAGCCAGACATCACAAGATTCAATTACACCTTCTTCGACCTGCCACCACAATTCCAACAAGTCTACATGGCAAAAGACGGAACTGACTTCTTCTACACATTCAGACAAAAAAACGTCACATTATCACAAATAACATACGCGGGATGGTATTTGTCAAACATAAACCTTCCAACAGACGCGTGCAACAGAATCATCAAACGCTACGACAGCTTCGCAAACTGCGAAGAACAACCAACACTAACAGAATTCTACATAGCGGCACACCGGACGCCCCCAACAAAAACAGACCAAAGAGTCAGCATAGTAGACGCGTGGGAAGAAATGGAAAAAATAAGGGTGAGCCCGTGAAACAACGAAAATTCTACGAATGTTCGAGGAAAGCCCAAATCACCATTTTCATAATCATAGGAGCCCTCATAATGATAGCATTCGGAATCACGTTCTACATCGGCTCAAAAATGAGCCAAAGAGTAGAAACAAAAGAAACACAACAGCGCATGGAACAAGTCGGCACGCAACCAATACAAGACTACGTCACCACATGTCTTTCACTGGCTACAACAGAAGGATTATCGCTAATCGGCAGACAAGGAGGCGCCATTTACAAAAAACAAGGAGGACTAACACCAGACCACATCGAAGGAGAAGGAGAAAAGT
>CAZCCU010000003.1:0-62561 GCA_964497645.1 uncultured Methanosarcinales archaeon | reverse complement strand
AGTTCGACTATGAACGGTCTCTCCTTTTTTTATTTCTTTGAGATTGTTTTGAATGGTAGCGTGAGCCACGCAAGAATTATAAAATGATCATGAGAATAAGCTCACATGGTTGATAAATTAATTTTAGCATCGCCGCGCGGATTTTGCGCAGGAGTAAGCAGAGCAATTGATATTGTAGAGAAAGCAATCTCATTTTTCGGCGCGCCGGTGTACGTTCGGCATGAAATCGTGCACAACAAGCACGTTGTTGAAGATTTGAAAAGAAAAGGAGCAATATTTGTTGAAGAGTTAAAGGAAGTTCCAGCAGACAGCATTGTAATCTTCAGCGCGCACGGAGTATCACCTGCAATAAAAAAAGAAGCGAAAAACAGGAAACTAAAAATCATCGATGCGACATGCCCTCTCGTGACAAAAGTGCATTGGGAAGCGATAAAATACAAACAAGAAGGATATGAACTTGTTTTAATCGGGCACAAAGGACATCCGGAAGTCGAAGGAACAATGGGAGAAGCAACAATGCATCTAGTTGAGAATGTTGAGGACGTCGAGAAATTAAAGACTTCTGGAAAAATAGCGGTTTTAACGCAGACAACTTTGAGTGTCGATGAAACAAAAGACATTATGGATGCTTTGAATAGAAAATACAAAATAACAACTCCCGCAAAAGAAGACATCTGCTATGCTACGACCAACAGACAGAACGCGGTGAAAGAATTGGCAAAAAAATGCGAACTTGTTTTAGTTGTTGGCTCTCAGAACAGTTCAAACTCAAAAAGACTGGTGGAGACTGCGCAGAAAATAGGAATAAAAGCGCACCTAATCAACGACAAAGACGGCATCAAAGAAGAATGGCTTGATGCTAAAACAGTAGGCATCACTTCAGGAGCATCAGCACCGGAAAGACTGGTGCAGGATATTGTAAACTTTTTCAGAAATAGAAATAACCAGCTCACTGTTGAAAATCTTGAGATTGTGAAAGAAGAAATCATCTTCCCCCTCCCCAGAGAATTCGCAACATAAGATTTAAATAGCATTCTCAAATATATGTATCCAAAGAAAGAGGTGAATATCATGGCAGAACCAGTAGGTCCGGTACTAATCATAGGTCCAGCACTTGCGCTCGGAGTAATAATAGGAGCGTACGAGGCGATAGTCATCCATCGAGACGTCTCAGTGCCAACGCACAGGTTTGGACACATGATACACGCATTCCTATTATCAATACTATTCGTATTCTGCACTATGAACGCGCAATTCGTACTTGACCTGATTCCAGCACTTCAAGCAATTCCCTTACTCGGAACAGCGCTCGGACTTCAGATCGCAATCGGACTTGTCGCTGCAGTAAAAGTCCACGGAGTCAGCCAAGCAATAAAATCAGGAGGCGGAGGAGCAGGACTAGGAGAAACATGGTTCCACAGCGTTCTAATCGCAGCACTCATAGTTGCAGCACCATACGCTTACCCAGTTGTTGAGCCAATGCTACCTGACTGGCTCAAGTTCTGAGCATGGTACTGACATATGGCCAATAACGAGTTTTCGACAAACACGGAAGATGCCATTGCCAAATTAAGCAACGCGCTCGCAATACTGAGCGCGGGAAGCATTGACAGAGAAGCAGTACGATCACTAGTCAAAGACGTAGTGGATGAAAAACACAGCCACTACATCGAGCAAGGGCTTATTTCAAACGACAAAAGCCTCATCATGCACGGAATCGTAGGAGCACTGAGCCATTATGAAGCAGAAAAAGAAAAAGCAAACAAAGAAAAAAAGCTACACTCCCTCACGGAAGACGATCAGTTCACTTCTGATTAAGCTGGAAAGCGCTCATAATGCTTTAGAAGCGCACAAGAATTTCAATTTAGCAGAAGTGCACATCGGAGAGTATTATAAAGAAATACCGCAGGAACTTGTCGACCAGAATCTTACGAAGAGCATTCTGAACGCACTGCGAGACAGAGACGCTGAACTGCTGTTTTCTACAATCGAAGCAGAAATAGAAAGGCTAAGGACAGAGAAAGTGAAATTATTATGGCAGAAGCTAACACAGAAGTAATATTGTACGTACACTAAATATAAATACGCCTTTCAAAACGATAAATACATGCAAACAAGCCATCATCATTTCCTCATTGGCACTGTAGCAACATTCGTATTAGCAGTTCTAGCCATGTCTCTAAACACTCCAACAGGCGCAGTCTCAACTGACCTGTCTCCAAAAGCACAACTACCAGACGCGGTCTGGAACGCAATGCAAGCAGGACACGACCAAGTAGAAGTGCAATTATCAAAAGAATTATCGCAAATACACTTCATTGACTATGCAAGAAATAATCACGCGACCCCGCTCACCACTGACTGCGGACCAGAATCAAACTCATACAAGCTATTGCGCGTAAAATGGAAAACTTTCCCAGTCACGTACAGCATAGACACATCAGGACTTTCACAAGACGTCAACGGCGACAGCGTGGTTGACATTAATGACGCACAAGCAGCACACCAAGCAGTATTAAACAGCATAATAATCTGGGAAACAGAAGAACACCCGGCAGGAACCATCTTTGTACAAAGCGCAAACGCAAAAGTACCAGTTGTCTGGGCGTCCCTGGATGGACCAGGCGGAACACTCGCAGTCACAAGCATTACATACAACACCGCAACAAAAGCAATCATCAAATCGCCTGTAACATTTGACTCAGGTGATGCATGGAGAGTCTACCCGCAATTAAGCTGCACCAGCCAAGGAAACTCATTCGATATCGAAGGTGTCAACACACACGAATTCGGACACGTTTTAGGCCTTGACCACGCACGCAGAACAAACGATTATGCACTAACAATGTGGCCATACTCATCAAGCGGCGAAACACTCAAGAGAACACTGGGAACTGGCGACAAAAAAGGACTAGACGCCCAGTATTAAGCAGCTTTCTCGAACATACCAGAAGAATAGTGAACAGCCGCTATCTTACCACCCTGCTGCTTGAAATAAGCCATTTGCACTGTATCCTTTCCAAAATTTGATGGAACAATCAAGATATGAGCAAAATCATCTCTATACAAAGCAGACATCACGTCATGCTTCTTGTGCGCATTCCTGAAATAACGGCCCAAAACATCTTCTCTTGCAGTCGTACGCATTTCCACAAGCGCCGGAAGCCCTGCAAACACCACGGCATCCAATCTCGTATAATCAATGCCGCGCCGCTGAACAATTGTACTATGAGTGACTTGATCTTCTCTGAATGAAAAATTACCATTGTAATCAGGAAGAAACATCCTTGAGGCAAGCTTACGCTCTGATGCCCTACGCAAGCATTCCGCGAGATATTTTGAAGCGATATTCTCAGGCGTCAATGGATTACAATAACGACTGACTGCTTTCAAACTCACATCACACCCTGAAAGAAACGAACACAGAGAGTCTATACTTTTTGAGGCTTTCATGTTGAAATACCCTTACTCTATCTTAACTTCCTGGCCTAAACTCTGACCAGGCATGCCACGCTCGAAAATAACCCTTAACGCGCCCTTGTTGCCATGAGCGCTAGAAATCTTGCCTTTAATCTGAGTTTTGCCCTTTCCTTCAGCAATCCAGACAGCAGACTTACCAATGTATGATTTAGCTTTCTCTCTATCATCAACACCCGGAACGATGACAATCAACTGATTGCCCTTCTTCCTCCTGAAACTGCCCCTGAAATGAGATACAACACCCATCATAGCGACGAAGGGATTATAGCTGGTTTATAAAGGTTACCACAGCAACAACAATGTTGGAATAAGCAAGCAGCCCATCCCATGACTTCTAGAAACATTTGTCAATGGAGCGATAAGGCCGATTAGAGCGGCAATTACGAAAACCAAGATACCAAGCCAGCCGGACAACACATAACTCATCACCAATAAGAACGACAAAACTGTCAATGAAATTAATGCGTAATCAACATTTTCCACCAATTTCGCGTACCACTTTGAAGCAAATAATGCGATAATAGCCGCAATACCAGCAGAGGCACACGCGATTGCGATGAACGAATAGAGAATTGAACTCGAGATTGAGCCCAGAAGCTGCTCAATAACGACCACAGAGCCATTTCTGGCCTTGCTCAGAACAAAAAAAGTAACGAGCGAAACAATAACATCAATTGTTCCTAAAGCGCCGGTTAAAACAAGATAACGTATAGATTTCATACGTTTTATTTGAGCCAGAGCAGCAGCCTGCGAAGGACCAAGACCAGGAAATAAGGTCACAATGCTTCCTGCAAGAACACCAGTCAGAACTGAAAAAAACATAGGAATTTTCCGCATCCTCAATGTGTCTGTGTCAAACTGCGGGGGAATCTCAACTTTACTGAACAGCGAGAACAATAAACCACTTGCGCCGAAAAGACCAGACAAAAGAGGAAATAACGGCTCACGCACGCTGTCCAAAGAAATAATGCCAAGAATACCCGCAAGAATGAACACAACAACCGACCACCACGAATCTCTAAACAACAAGATACTGACTAATGTCAAGATCAGCCAGAACAATATTGGGCGGATTAATGAGAATAACATCGGAAAGATGAAAATAAAAACTGGAACAAGCAGAACGCCAGCAATCACTCCCAAAATGCTGCCCAGCACGCAAAACTTCACGGCCTCAACACCAAAACCTTTCTTTAATAATTTGTGGCCTGGGAGCAGCGCCATCACATCCTCTGACGCGCCAAGAAAAACCGCTGGTATGGCGTCAATAATCGAACGCGAAACGGCCATGGCGACCAGAAAAACAGAAGAAAGCCACACGTCAAAATGCAAACCAGCAACAATCACAGAGATTAAATTCGCATGAATACCGGGAAGAAGACCGGCAATAATTCCCGTCAGAATGCCAGCAAGGACTGCGAATAACATTCTGATATAGACATTTTGATGCTTATTATACCCTGGCACGAAAAATTCGTAAAAATTACGTAATTTTATAAACCCCCTTTTTTACTCACGCTGATATGAATCCTCGAGTACACGAATCAAGCGAAATCCTCACAGTAATGTTCACCGACATAGTCGGGTATACCAAAACAACAGCACAGCTGAGCAGAGAAGAATTCACCCGACTGCACGACAATTTTGACAGCATTTCCCTTCCACTCTTCGCCAAATATAACGGCAAAGTCATCAAAAAAATCGGAGACGCCTTCCTGATAACTTTCAAATCACCAACCAACGCACTCTTATGCGGAATTGAACTGCAAAACGCATTTGACCAATACAACCGGCACGCTAAAAGATCCATCAAAATACGCGTTGCAGTGCACACAGGAGAAGTCATCATCAGAAACGACGACGTGTTTGGAGAAGCAGTCAACACCACTTCACGAATAGAAGGCGTGGCACAAGCAGGCCACATAGTCTTCAGCGATGCAGTATTCCAAGCAATGAACAAGCGCGAGATACCATACGTCCATTTAGGACTGGAAAAACTCAAAGGAATGAAATATCCGATCAGACTATTCAGAGTCAAAAGCCAGTACGACGAAATATTACGACGAAGAAGAGCAATAGCATCATTCTTCAAAAGACTCATAGTCCTGGGAATAATCGCGCTGATTATTTACTTCGTACTCAGATACGTCTTTTTTGCCGACTTATTCATGCCGTTTTAGTCATACTCGTCAACAATAAATTCTACCCTGCCTTTGTATTGCTGCAAACGGCCTGTTAGGACATGATGTCCTGGCTCTAAGTCTGGATTATCAAAAGAAACCACTGTTAAATTGTCGGGAACAAAACTGATGAATGCGACATTCTCCTTTTGATTGACGTATTTTACCACTCCTGATAATTGCAAAGACTGAGGAGAGACTTCCGGCTTGAGGAAGAAAAGAACAATGATTCCGATTATTGAAAGTGTTAACGATATCAGCAGCAGTGATTTGCGTTTCATAAGGTGTGCGCCGGCGCAGTTTATTCCATGATTCACTGCTTAATATTTGCTGCGATGAGAAATCCGTAAACTTTACGGGTTTTTTCTGAGACCTATAAAAAGGCCTGACACTCCGACAATGGAGTGAAGAATTTGCTAACCCATAATCCCGTCAGAAAGCCTGAAAACCAAAATCAGGAAACACTAATCCGTAAATCTTACGGATTTTCCACCTAAAGACATATTAAGGACCATCGTTTCCATTTTTTCATGCAAAAGGGTGAAATGAAAGAAAGAAAAGTGCAGAGTCCAAGCTCGATAAAAACATACAAGCAATGCCCCAGAAAATACTATTATTCCTACATTTTAGAGCTGGAACAACCGCCCAACATTCATACTGTTCGAGGAAACATAGCACATTCAGCGCTTGAACACTACTTTGACATCGACACAAGCTTCATGACAATGGATGATTACGGGCCGCACCTCAAACTCATAATGCAACAGCTGTTATTGAAAGAATGGAAACACTACAAGCCACAGCTAGACAAATTACAATTAACACAAGACAAGCAAATACACTATTTTGAAGAAACACTAAACATGCTGTTCAACTGGCTGGAGCTATTCTGCAGGAAATTAGAAGCAAAAGAAGGAAACTTCCAAGAACGCTTCAAACAATTAACGCCAATACGAGAACTGATGTTCACCTCAGAAAAATACCACGCAAGAGGCATAATTGATGCGATAGAACACAACAGCGACGGAACTGTTCGCTTAATGGATTACAAAACATCAAGCTCAGAGAACCTGAATGAACATCTTTTACAGCTCGGAATTTATTCCTTGCTTTACTTCGACAAGCATGGAGTCATGCCAAAACAAGTCGGCGTATACTTCCTGAAAGGAAAAGAAACATCAATAGAAGTAGACGAAGAACTCCTCGACATGGCAAAAAAAGAAATAGAACACGTGCACGCAGTCACGCAAACAAAAGACGTCAACCATTACCCAAAAAGCCCAAGCCCATTATGCAAGTACAGCACAGGACAATGCCCATTCTTTGACATCTGCAGACCGTTTGAGAAGCGTTAAGATATTCTTTTAGACAGTCTGAAAAATAGTTAAGCACAAGGCTTTGTATCCTTGGCTACACTGCAGACCCTGCCCCAAGGTGCGCAGTCAAAACTCTCTCCCCAGAATCCTTTTGCACCGCAAATCTTTCCTGTAGTTGCGGAAAGACATTGCCTTTCAAACGGACTGCACTCTTGTGGAGTTATACACTCCCATCCCTTGCAGATCTGCCCAGCAGCACAATCAGCAGCATCCCTACACGCAACACACGCCTTTGACTCTTTACTCACACTACAGAAAGCAGCTTCAGAAGGACAGACAAAACTCTCCATCCAGAATCCTTTTGCACCACAAACCTTTCCCGTAGTTGCGGAAAGACATTGCCTTTCAAACGGACTGCACTCTTGTGGAGTTATACACTCCCATCCCTTGCAGATCTGCCCAGCAGCACAATCAGCAGCATCCCTACACGCAACACACGCCTTTGACTCTTTACTCACACTACAGAAAGTACTCTCAGGACAGGATAAATCTTGCAATGTTCCATCAATACAGACTTCGCCATCTGTCTCAGTAATACAGTTACGCTCTCCCTGATTACATTCTGCTAGTTTAAGTCTCACACGGCACGTGTATGTAGGATTATAGCTGGCAATCACGTTACATTTGCGCGCGCCTACATAATTTTCAATAGCAGCTTTAATCGTGTACAAGCCAACGGGAAGTTCGCCAAAATCAGCAAGACCTTTAGAATTGGTTCTTTCGATAGCAAAAGGAGTCTCAACACTTTTTGCATACAAAGACACCTCTGCATTCTCAGCAAGAGTCCCATCAGGAAAAACAACACGAGCAATGAAAACCCTATCAGCTGAGTCTATAGAACGACCGACACAAGAGGCTAAAAAAAACAATAGGAACACCAAAAATATTTTTTTCACGGCATAACCTCTTTAATGATTTAAAACAAATTATCGTATATAAATGTATCCATATAGCTCTGGTGAAGATCTAAAGCGTATATGTTTTAGTGGCCTGGCACAAGCTTTTTAAAATGAGTTCAGCTATTAAGCATCATGGCATACAAAGAGGTGTTCCAGTTCTTAGTAGACATTGGCTTAGTCGAAGTCTTACTGCCATTCTTCCTCGTATTCACCATCACATACGGAGTTCTCCAGCGAACAAACGTATTTGGAATGGACGGCAAGAAACCAAAGAAAAAACTTAACGCAATGGTAGCGTTCGTCATGGGATTCTTCGCAGTGCTGGCAACTAACTTGCTGAACATCATCAACATAATATTATTCTACTTCGTGTTATTAATAGTCATTGGACTTCTACTCGCACTAGTACTCGGACTGGCCGGCGGAGAAGTCAAAAGCAAACTCTTCATGGCGATCATGCTCGGCTTAATGGGCTTATTCTTCCTTTACGCTCTCGCCCAGGCAGGAATGATAGACGAAGACAACATCTGGCTGGTACTTCTCTTACTATTATTGTTCGGCGGACTAATCTGGGGATTGCACTCGCTCTTTAAAGAAAAAAAGAAGAAAACTCCGTCACCAGAACCAACGCCACCAAGACCACCAGGCTCGCGTTAAGCTGCTTTCTCAGTCAAAACAGACTCTAAAGAACCAACTAAATTAGTCTTGAGAGCGTCCCATGAGAAATTATTTCTCAAATCATTCGAAAAACTGGCAGTATGAAGTCTTGCTGCTACAGGATCTTCCAAAACATCACTTATCTTATCAGCAAAATCATTCCACATGTCAGGTGCCAACGGGTTTGCAGAATACTTATAGCCATGCATCCAGCTCATTGAAGGAACACGATAGCCTGCAAAAGGAACCGCATCAAAAGTAACCACAGGAGTGCCTGTTAATATTGCTTCAAGGTTTGACTGACCATAACTTTCATTCGTCGGGAACACGAAAACATCAGCAGAAGCATAAGCCTCCCCAACCTCTTCGCTCGTCAATCTCTTATCTACCCGAACTAACGAGCCTTCAAAACCATTCTCGCGAGCAGCCTGCTGAATAGCAATATTAGTTTCTTCATCGCCAGGACCAATAATCGATAATTTTGCCCGCGGGAATCTTGAGCGCACTCTTTTGAATGGTGTAATCAGCTTCGACAAATCTTTGTCTTTCGTCACTCGACCAACATAGGCAACGTTCGGCTCATCAAAGATTTTATTAAATGCGCGAGGCTTCCACGTATTCGTGTCAAGAGGGAATGGTATTGCTTGAACTTCTTTCCCAGTTTGTGCTGAAAGCACTTCTGCATATTCCTCAGTTGGAACAATAGTTGCGTCTGCCTGGTTCACAAGATCGTAAACTCCCTGCCAGACACCCCAGTAAGGCTGAACCCACAAAGACTTAATTCCGCGAGCCCTGCAGGCAGCAAGCGCTTCCTTTGCGACCTGCTCATTTCCTCTGATTATACAGACATCAAAATCGGATTTGCTTATGGCCTCACCAATGTCGGAGTATCCACGCACAACTTCAACACCATCACGAGACTCACCAACTATACCGATGCCACTGACATCATGACCTGATTTTTTCAGGCTGGACATTGCGCCTTCACACCATCGCGCAACACCATCTGCAATCGCCCCATTCTTGTATGCAAAATGACCAACAATTCCAATACGCTTGCCTTCCAAAGAAATCTTTCTTTTATTGGCAATCGGCTTGTGCACTGTACGGCCCTTTGATTGAACAACAGAATCATATTCGCTCAAAGCAAGCTTTGCAATATTCCTCCAATTATACTTCTGCTGAGCTGACTGCTGTGCGGTCTTGGCCATTTCAGCCATTTCCTTCTTATGATCCATCGCGTAACTCATTGCTTCAACAATACCTTCATTCAAATCATGCGATTTCAAAGATTTTGGATTAATGTGCAAACCATTGACCTTGTCCTTGATAATATCACTCAGTCCGTCAACATTAGTACCAATCGTCGGAGTGCCCTGTATCATGGCTTCCAACGTCACTCCAGGGAAGCTATCGTGCTTTGTAGGCAAAATATGCCAGGATGCCGCATTGTAAAAAGCAGCCATCAATGCAGGATCGGTAACTTCTCCAACAAACTTTATAGAATCCCTGTACTCCGGAGCAATGCTTTTCTGGACTGAATCCATGAATGGCTTTTCTTCCTGACAAGGACCAACCATCAGAAGCTCCATTCTCTTCCCAGTCTTTTTTCTATATTCCTCTTGAATTCTAGGGAAAGAATCAACAAGCTCCTTAACACCTTTATCAGGAGTTATACGACCAACGTATAACAAGACGTCATCCGCTAGAGGAGCATATGTTTTTTTGACCAGCTGAGAAATTTCATCAGGAACCTTAACATGATCGACACCATTTGGAACAACTGAAATGCTCTCTCCATAGTGCCTTTCAGCAATCTTCTTACCTGGATCAGTAAGCAAAAACAGCTTGTCAGACACTTTAACAACCTGATCCTGAGCCTTGATGTCCTCACGCATCCACTTAGGAACATCTTGCCCGGTTTTCTCATACAACTCCTTTTCGTGACTAACAACAGAATGGGCAGTATAGACCGTTGGAATGTTTGCCGTGTCACAAATCTGCTTAAGAGCTCCAGTCCAGGCAAGATTAATACTGTGAATATGGAGAAGATCGTATGATGCCAGATCAAGACCAGAACGCTGCAGCTGAGCAAAAGAATTTGCAGTGACAGTACTAGCACTATCATTGCTCCTATGAAGCTCGTATGGCTTATTCCAGCCCTTTTCAAGAACATCAACTTCAACTCCCTCTTTCTTGAGAGCTTCTGCTAGCTTATAAACAACCTTTCCTACACCACCTTGTGCATACTGGTGAGCCGTCATCAAAACTCTTTTTACCATAGGAAGAATACAGATTTCGGACTATTTAAATGTTTCGATTTTTCACTACTACTGGGTGACTATAAATTCTGGACTGGCGGCTGCGAATCACTGCCACGGTCAACCCCAAAGCAAGTCTTGACTACCTTGAAAACTCTTTCCTCGCACATGCTTCCAAAAAAGCCAAATTTAAGCTTTTTTTCAATCGTCCAGCCATTTAAGTAATTCAGATAATTTTGATACGTGGAGGATTGCCCGCCATACTCAATACGGCCATTTGCGATCACCACGTCAGCTTCTACAGAGCTAGATTCTTCAGGAACCTCGTCTAAAAGCGTCAAACAGTACGCCTTCAAGGTCTTTTCAAGCTCATCAAGCATTTCCAATGGCGAGCCACGAGTAGGCGCAGACCCCACTATATAAAAAAAATCAATATCGAGTCGACAATTGTGCTCCTTGGCCGCGCTGCCAAGTTTGAGCTTTTTTGACAGGCTAAAACTCTCGGACAGATAACTCCTGTGTTCGTGACCAACACCAACATTCCACGGAGTGGAACTGCCACTATGACTGAGCATCGCTCCTTCGGCAATCAATTCACGAACTAACGCTGACAGACCCATGGATTTGACTAAGGAGTGGTTTCTAATATACCCATCGATACAAAATCCGTAAGAATTACGGGTCCAGCCGTAAACTTTACGGATTTTCAAGCGCAAGCTTTATAAATCCCTTTTCTCGACGACAATAACGGGGCATGGCAAAAGAACTCGATTTCAAAACGACAGCAGAGATAAAAGTACCCGAGAAGATCATAGACCAAGTCATAGGCCAAGACGAAGCTTGCGCAATAGTCAAAAAAGCAGCACGACAAAGAAGACACGTTCTATTGATAGGAGAGCCAGGCACAGGAAAAAGCATGCTCGGCATGGCACTCGCAGAATTACTGCCAAAAGAGAAATTAATGGACATTCTGGCGTTCTTCAACCCAAACGATGAAAACCAGCCTTTAATCAGAACTGTTTCTGCTGGAAAAGGCAGAGACTTGGTAGCCAAAGCAAGAATCCAAAACATGGGATTCTTCAAACTGCAGAACATCATTCTAATCGCGCTTTTAATCGCATCAATGATAATGCCATGGTGGGCAAGAAAACAATATAACAGCGACGTCATGTTCGCTGCATTCTTCCTAGGAGGCATGGTATTCCTGGCAGCATACGTAATGTTCATGAGCGTCAACAGAAGACCATTCGGAGGGCAAAGAATAGACGCGCCAAAAGTCATCGTAGACAATTACGGCAAAAAACAAGCACCATTCTGGGACGCAACAGGAGCACACGCAGGCGCATTACTAGGTGATGTGTTGCACGACCCATTACAATCAGGAGGACTGGGCACACCAGCACACGAAAGAGTCGTTGCTGGGCTAATACACAAAGCACACATGGGAGTCCTGTTTGTCGATGAGATTGCTACATTAGACCCAACGACACAACAAGAACTGCTCACATCACTACAGGAAGGAAAATACTCAATCACAGGACAAAGCGAAAGATCAGCAGGAGCTATGGTAAGAACAGAACCAGTCCCATGCAATTTCATCCTTGTTGCTGCAGGCAATGTCGAGACAGTCCAACACCTGCACCCTGCACTGAGAAGCAGAATCCGCGGGTATGGTTACGAAATATACATGAAAGACACAGTAGCAGACACGCCAGACAACAGAGAAAAAATAGCACGATTTGTCGCACAAGAAGTCATAAGAGACAAAAAAATACCACACTTCACCAGAGAAGCAGTACTCTCAGTCATTGACGACGCAAGAAGACTCGCAAACAGAAAAGCACATTTGACATTAAGGCTGAGAGAACTTGGCGGTTTGATAAGAGCAGCAGGAGACATCGCCGTGGAGAAAAAAGCCAAATTCGTCGAACCAGAACACTTCTCACTCGCCAAAAAAATAGCACGACCGCTTGAACAACAAATCGCGGACAAGTTCATAGAAAGAAAAAGAGAATACGAAGTCATAGTCACAGAAGGCAAGCAGGTTGGACGAGTCAACGGCCTTGCAGTCATTGGAGGAGGAGGAACGTTCTCAGGAATAATATTGCCAATTGAAGCAGCCGTCGGACCTTGGGGCAAAGAAAAAGAGATTGTTGCCACTGGAAAACTAGGAGAAATTGCCAAAGAAGCAATCAAAAACGTCACGCCAATCGTCAAAAAATATTTTGGCACGGACATCAAAGATTACGACATTTACGTACAATTCCTGCAGACATACGAAGGCGTTGAAGGAGACAGCGCAAGCATAGCAGTGGCGATTGCCATAATTAGCGCTTTGAAAGACGTGCCAGTTAGGCAGGATACTGCAATGACGGGAAGCTTGAGCGTCAGAGGAGAAGTATTGCCGGTTGGCGGCGTTTCGGCAAAAGTAGAAGCCGCCATAGAAGCAGGCATCAAAAAAATAATCGTGCCAAAGTCGAATTTGCAGGACATTATCGTGGACAAAGCAAAACTGGCGAAAGTAAAAATAATCCCAGTCGAACAGTTGGATGAAGTTTTGAAAGAAGCACTGGACTGGACAGGAAAAGAAGCCGTCTTAAAACAGCTCAAACCGTCTTCATAAAGTGCAGCGGCAAGAAGGCATAAACAATAGTTGACATTTTCTAACTAGTAAAAGACAGAATCACCATCCGAATTGTGTCTTTGACTAGTGAAACACAAGTATTAAATATCATCTGCAAACCGCTCAGCATTATGATACAAGACATAAAACAAATCAGAGAATGCCCGGACTGCGCGAGCGCAAACATAGTGCACAATGTGGAAAAAGAACAAGTCATCTGCAGAGAATGCGGATTGATATTTGAACCGCTTGCGCCTCAAGTTGAGGAAGTATTTGAACGAACACACAACTTAGGAACAGAAGGACAAAGAGCAAAAGTCAAGGCTAGAAAACCGGCAAAAAAAGCAAAGGCGAAAAAGCGCAAGAAATAAAGCAGGAAAATCTGTTTTCTAAGACACACCCCTCTCTTTTCCAATATCTGCAATAATTGGTTTAACAATTATTTCCCAATCTGTTCTTTTCATCGTAATGCTGGAGTCATGCAAGCCCGCGTTAAAATCTATTTCCCCTGAAAGTTCTGGATCACAATAGACTGGAATGTTGAAGAGATTGCCAAATGGCGGAACACTGCCGATCTCGCAATCAGTAACTCGCAGAACTTCCTCTGCAGAAGCAAGCCTGACTTTCTTAACATTCAGCAGTTTCTTTATCTTCTTATCATCAACAATCTTATGCGCAGGAACAATGCACTGGATAAATTTGTCGTCACACTTGAAAATCATTGCCTTCGCCCCACGGCGCATGCCGACATCCATGCCCTTGCCGCGCATTTGAGCAGCCTGCGCTGAAGTATAGACTGGTTCGTGAACTAGCAATTCGTACTGAATTTTATTATCGTCCAATAATTTCTTGATTTTTTCGAAAACTGCCCTACTCACGCCACGTCACCTCAACCTCATCAACACGCTCGTAGGGCCTGATTTCTGCCTTGTCAGGATCAATTGTTTCTCCAGCCTTGAACTGCTGAACACCCTGCCAGGCAATCATCACACCCTGATCGCCGCTGTATTGCAAAGGCACGGCAAAGAATTTCGCGCCGCGCTCATCGCACATGATGTTAAGCATCTCTCCCAAACGCTTGTTGGCAGCAACACCGCCTATAAGCAATAACTCTTTCTTGTCAGTATGAGCCATTGCACGCTCTGCAACTTCTGCAAGCATGGCAAACGCGGTTTCTTGCAAGCTGAAACACAAATCTTCTTTAGAAGCGCCTTGCTTATGCAATCTCAACGCTTTTGTAAGCATTCCCGCAAAGGAAACATCCATACCTTTCACGGAATACGGCAATTCTGCGTAATTCTTTCCTAACTTCGCCAACTGCTCGACTTTAGGACCGCCTGGAAAACCAAGACCGATCTCTCTAGCAAACTTGTCCAACATGTTGCCAAGACCGATGTCCAATGTTTCGCCAAAAATACGATATCTTTTACCAGCATACGCAATGACTTGCGTGTTGGGACCAGAGACGTAAAGATAGACTACATCTTTTGTGCCGCAGATTAAATCACCGATGGTTAAATGACAAATGCTATGGTTGACGCCAATTAATGGAATATTATGCTTCTTGGCAAGCTCTTTGGCAAATTTTAGTCCTACTAACAAAGAAGGCGCAAGGCCAGGAGCGGCAGAATAAGAAATAAGCGAGATGTCTTTCATTTCGAGTTTTGCAGAGGCAAGAGCTTTTTGCAGAATAACATCTTTCAACTGCTCATGATGCTTAGCGACTTCACTTGGGATAAGACCGCCTGTTTCAGTCGTAAAAGTATTTTTTTCGTTCGCAATAATGTTTCCTTCAAAAGTCACGATTCCACAGCCAAAGGTGTGCGCGGTGCTTTCGATGCCTAAGCAGAAGTTTGTCATGCCTGATTCTTGCTCACTTTAACGCTCCAGAAACTTGGCAAGGAGGCTTGGACAAGACCTTCAAACTCTGCGTCGAAAATATAACAGTAAGGCTTTCGCTCGTGAGCAGGAATTTCAGACAAAGCAGAATTAGCAGTAACATACAAATCCTTCATCACACTGCGCTCCATCTTCTCCTGCAACAAACTGCCTTCCTTCAGTAATATAGTGTCGCACAAGTTCAGAACGTTCTTGTCAATCATGCCAGTATTTTGGGTTATGAAGATTAAAGTCAGGTCTTTATGACGGGCTATCGCGAGCAGACCAGCAAGACCACGATTACCCTTGCTCATGCTCTCCCTGCTGCCAAAACTAATCGCGCCCTCGTCAACCAATACAACGCCACGATTGGAAACCTGGCTGATTTCCTCTATAGTTGTTATCCAAGAAGGCAAAACGGACTGCTTAACACCAAGAGCAAAACATGGCCTCTGCGTCTTCGCGTGAATGTTCTCAAGAATTCTGAAGCCAAGAACAGACTTTCCACTGCCACGCCTGCCGGCAACAGCCAGAATAAGGCTTTCATTCAACAAACGGTGCTCGAAAGATTCAATAGAGCCTTTGACCGCAGTTGATTCTTTCAATGAATCATAATTCGCAGGAACCTTAGGCTGTTCTGCACGAACTTTAGCATCGTGATGCACTTTTGAAGCAGCAGAAGCAGTGGCTTTAGTAGCGGATTTAGCGCCTTTGAACAAGCCAACTATCAAAAACCACAGAGCCTTGAAAATATTGACGATAATCCAAGCAATGCCTCTGCCGATGCCGGTGAATACTGCCGCAATAATTGACTTTTTACGCCCCATGCAATAGAGCTAGAAAGAAAAGGTTAAAAAACTTATGGTGTTACCGGAGGCACTCCAGGCCTCACATCCAAAGTTGACAAACTGCTCATGTGCGTCTTCAGTTCAGTCACTCTGTTCTTGATATCCGCGGCCTGTCCTCCCATACGAGCAATCCACGCCTTAATCTTATCTTCAAGGGGCTTTGTGGGCATCGTCGAAGGCAGCGTATTCAAATCTTCAAAGTAATTCGTAATACCTGACGTAGGAGTGCCAGTAGGATTCGGAATTTCTGTCTGGATATTATCAACAAGACTTTTCAAACTATCCAGTTCTCCACTCATAACAGATGACAATGAAATCAAAGCAGGAGAAGCACTGGCAGCTCTCGCATTTGTAATGAAAGCATTTATGTCTGTTACAGCCTTATCAACATTAATCCTCGCAATACCCATTGCATCAAACAAAGCCTTATAATCAGCAGCGAACCAGGTCTGTAATTCGGGAGCTGCCTTTGCAGTCAAACCACTCGGACTGGTCAACAGGCCAGCAAATGTATTTGCATTATTGGCAGCAAGAGGGAACGACCTGATAAAAGCTTCCCTGGAAGTAATCGCAGTATTAGTAGCCGCCTCACTTGTTCCTGCTGCTGTAATCTCAGCTCCAAGACGTGTTACCTCGGCATTGAAACCATCAAGGTATTGGCGATGAGCGCGGACAATCTGCGGAAGACCTGCCAACATATCGTGCAAATGCTTAAGGTTTCCAGCCTTTACCTCGGAACTCGCTATCAACTCATTCAACTGCATATACAGCTCCTTTCCAAGATTTTGCAGCTGGCTTTTGCGAACTGCCGGTTGTATTCCTGCACTGCCGATTTTCTTCGCAAGCCCCTTCGCCCCTCTAAGCGTCCCCATGAGCGTCTCGAATTCCTTCAGCTTGATTTCCAATGCGGCCAGTTTTGTTGTCAAATCAGAATTGAATGCAGTGATTGCAGCATTTTCGGTTCCCACGATTGAAAATATAGCATCAATATGCTGGTTGAAAGCATCGCACTTGGACTTGAAGTCGACGTGCAAACTCCTGATCTCCCTTGCATGCTTTCCAGTGGTCGAGAGCTTATTGAATTCCGTAAGCGCATTCCGCTCTTCATTCTCCACGGCAATTCTCATTGTACGAGCATCCCCCAACTTCGTGCTTATCAGTTTCAATTTATCCGCAAATTTGCGGTATGAACTCAAAGTTGCCATGAACGCGCTATTGGCATCTGTCACCATCGCATCTGAAACAGTCTCACCGGTCAGCTGCTGGGCCAAGTTCAGACCCTGGCGGGCATTCTGCAAAGCCTTGTCCTCAGCACTGGCAGCTTCGCCCACATCTCCCATTGCACCTGTAACAGAATTTGACAGCCTGTCAGCAGCAGCACCTGCACTCCTTGCACTCTGCGCAACATTCCCCGTCCCTTCAGCTTGAGCTGTCCCTGCACTCGAGCCTTTCGCCAGGCTCACAAAAATCATTATTCCGACAAACCAGAAAAGTATATACATCCACTCATAATCTCCGCCAGCAGCAGAACGCAGCGCGGCAAAAACACCAATGCCGATAACCGCTGCAATGCCCATCGCAATAGGCCATCTCTCCTTTCCCATCATCCCAAGCAGAGTGTTATAAGCGCCAAAGCCCAGGATCGCTGCAGCAAACCCAGGCAGAATTCCAGAAGTAAATGCGAACTGCATGGATACTTTGCCAAAGCGCATCAAGCCAATAGCCATGACCAATGCAATAAGGAAGGAAAGAACATTGTCAGTTTTCTTATGGTCCTCTGTGCCTGTAGTGCCCAGGGTTTTAGCCCTCATCGCGTGCGCAGTAAGAAACGCTCGCTTAATGACATAGAATAATATCAGCGTTAACAGGACAAAATCCCATAACTTCGGAGAATAGTCGTATACCCGGATAGGATCCAAATATTTACCAAAAGCAGTCTTTGCAGCCATTCATTCAACCCTTTTTGACCTAGCCAAACTTACTCCATATACTATATAAACATTTCGTGAGTGGATTTTCCACTTCTATAGGGCTATTTCGACACTTCACAGTGGTGAAAAAACGAAAGATTTAAATAGTTAAGATGAATATAGATTGTAAAGGAAGGTAATCAATATGCCAACATGGAAAGACTACGCAATCGGAATATTACTACCGGTATTTGCCGCAGCAGGATTCTATTTACAAAAAGGCGCAATACCGGATAAACCGAGCCCTGAACATGAGCGAACTGAATCTCTTGAAAAAAAGGTAAGCCCGAAAAAGCACCCAAAATTGAAAGATATAGAACTCCAGGAAGACGAAAAAACAGCACAGCCATACATCCTTTTCAAAAAAAACGACAAGCTCCCATTTGATGACAAATTCTACTTTGAAAACCATGCAGTCAAATCATACTGGCAGTCGGATTTCTACCTTGCGCTCTGCAAAGCAAAACGAGAGCTTACAGGCAACGGAAATATCACGGCACACGACCTTTACCAGCTTTTGGCTAAAACAGACAAAAGAGACAGAGGCGATAATCGTCGAGTAATCATACAACACGAGCTTGAAAACATCATAGCAGAGCTTGGAGAAGGCACAAAAGCGTTCATCGGCCAACTAGACCTCGAACAGGCTCAAAAACCTCAAATGATTACAAACACCGGCAAGAAAGCACCAGACGTACTCGGAGCTCACAAAGACTGGGAAAAAGCAGAATACGATCTTCACAAATCAGACAAGAGATATTCTGAAGGATTCGTAGCAGGAATGAGAGCTGAAGGCAACAGAAAAGTCCAACAGTCCACCCGCGAAGAACTCGAGCAGTATTCCCAGTCACGCGAATCATACTTCAACGCAGTACGCGGTTCACGCTTATACCGATGCGTGCAGCAGTGCCTGCCACGATGCAATCTACATAATTAGATGACTACTATCAAGTAGTGAATATATAGAAAGATTTATATACTAGAATCTGGTATATCGCAATAAACAGCGGGGTTGACATAAAATGACTAACAGAAACATAATCAAAATCCAATTGAATACTGCAAAAGCAGAAAACAAAGACCTTGAAAAAGATCTTAAAGCAGATCAGAAATTAATCGACAAACTCCGAAGAAAAAATGATTCTATTGAAAGAGCAAAAGACAAAGCAGCAATACAAGCAGCTACCGCAACCTCTTTAGACGGGACTAAACAAGCTAGAATATTACAATTAGAAAAAAATGTTAATGATCTTACCACACTTTACAACACAGAAGTACAAAAAGTCAAGGACAACATAGGTCTACTTGGACAAGAAACTTCAAAAGCAATCGTTTACGAAAGCCAGCTGAACGCTGCAAGAGGAGATTTACTCGCTGCAAGAACAGAAGTCACTGGATTAAAAGTAGACAAAGCAGGACTCGACAAAGACAAACACTACCTTGGTAAAGACGTTACAAGACTAGAAGGAGACAAAACAAAACTCGAAATTCTCGTCGATGGTGACCCAGCAGTTACAGGCGACAAAGGACTCAGAGGCAAACTAACCGCCGAAGAATTGAGAGTCGCTGCAAAAGATAAGGATTTAGCAGTTGCTGAAAAAAATAAAGACTTGGAAGTTGCTTTACATCAAGGCATCATAAATGTCAAGGATGCCGAGCAAGCCGCTGCAAACGCAAACCAAGCAAGAATTACAACCGAACGAGACGATTACAAAACAAAACACGAAGCTGCAGAAACCGCAGAAAAAGACCGCTTACTAGCAGACAATAAGAAATACAGGAGAATCAGCTACGTCGGCGCTGCAGTAACAGCATTCCTAGCACTTGCAGGAGCATACGTTGCAGGCAGATCAGGCTACACTCAACCACAAGAAAAACCAAAAGTTGAGAAAGTAGAAGACAAACCAAAAGCTGCAGAAAAAAGCACCAAAACAGAAGCGCCAAAGACAGCAGAAAAACCTGCAGACAAAAGCGCAAAACCAGAAGCGCCAAAAACAGCAGAAAAAACAGTGCCAGCGCAACCATACTTCTCAGTTGAAGCACGCGCGGAAGGAACAGCATCATGGACCACAGTAGATCCAGAAACGAAAGCAACAGAATACCAAGTTGCTTACAAAAACCAAAGAATGGACGGAACAGAAGAAAAAGTAACCAGAGCGATCCATCCAGATGCTGTCCATGGAGAAGAAGGCATAAATTCTCTAATAAAAACACTGAAGAGATACGAGAACCGCGCAGACTTAGAACCAGCACAATACAAAAAGCTCATCGAAAGGCTGCCTTACCTCAACACAGCAGACCTAGGAAATTTAGAAACGATAACCAAACTAGACGTTGTGAAAGCACACGAACTAGCGAAGAAAGGCGGATTGAAAGCAATATTCGGTGAATAAATGAACTTCAATAAACTCGCAGTCGTATTGGGATTTCTAGCCCCAGGCATAATTTCAGCACAAGACGCTCCGAAAGAAGCTCCAAAAACTGAAAAAACTCTGGAATACGCTGTTGAAAAAGGCGGACCAGCCCACCTGCCACTCCACTCATCCGCAAACCACGGCATGGCACTGGCAATCATAGAAAAAGTCCAATCAGAAACGCAGGAAAAAGAGAACAAGCTCGCAGCAGAACAGAAACGATCTGCCAACAAGATAGCGTTCTCGCCTGAAGAAGAAATGTGGTACGCTGAAACACAGCTTAACAGAAACGGCGTCAACGGAGTCGAAATAGGCGACCTTCTAGAATTCATTGCAGGCAACGACAAATACAAAGGCCTCACGGCAAAGAAAGTAAACTCGGCAATCATGAGCGTACAAGTACCAAACTTCGCATACAAAATCTCAGATAATACACAGGAAAAATTGGACCAGCTTATTGCAGAAAAAGCAAAAGAAGCAAATGCGGAAAACACGCCGCTCTTCCAGGCAATGATAAAAGCAAAGATTGCCAAAGCATACAGCGCGAAGAAAATAAACACGCATGCAGGCCAGTCAATCCTTATCACCAAAGAAATGGTTGCGAATTTCGAAAAAGACAAAGCAAACTTCTACCTTCCAGGCGTACTTGACGCAGAAAAACCAGAAGCGCCAAAAGAAGCTTCAGAAGCAGAAAAAAATTACATTGTAGACTTCACAGTCAAGTTTGCACCAGTAGTAGGCTCATTCGGACACAAATACGTTGAAATGAAATCAGCATACAACAAAAAAACAAAAGCCGAAGTTCCACAAACAGAAGAAGACAGAACATACATGCTCAGCCTGATAGCAGGCGATGACAACATCCTGGACGGAACCGAACTCGATGCGAAAATCAAAAGTCTCGAAGGAAAAATTGCAGAACTTGGAGACAGCAAAGACTTCAACTGGGGAAATGTTGCTTTAAGAACAGAAACAGAAATACGAGGCTATGCAAAAGTAGCGATGGAACCAAAAGACCTAACCCGCATGAAAGAAGCAGCTGAAAAATACAGCCTCACACCAGCACAGCAATTAGTCTGGCTGAGAAACAATTACACTCCTGGAAAAGTCAAAGGAGAAGGCAGCATGACAAAAGTACAAGTTGACAGCGCAATCAAGGCATTAGACGAGCAATACAAAGGAGACAAAAAATGAAAAAATCACTTGTAGCCTTACTAATGACAGTGGCAGGCTGTTCAAGCACTGAATGGAAAAAGCCAGAAATGAACCAAAAGCCAATCGAATTAGCGATAAAGAAAGAAAGCGCCCCTGTTCTTGCACAAGCCTACAAAACAATCGAATTAGAAGTCTCATACAGCTTTGAGGACGGAATTGCGGCCAACGCATTCGACGGCTACATCCTGCTTTTAGAAAAAGACAAAGGCAAAGATTTCACAGACTACGACAAAATGCTCGTGGCATTCAAAGTAGACAAGGAAGGAAACATAAGCTCAAACGACATAGGCAATGTTATAGACGCATACGCTAAAGAAAAAGGCACAAAAGAAATACCATTTGCAGAAGGCAGCAGAGACGAACTAACCAGAAAGTATAACATGAACATTGCTGTGACAACTGACAAAATCGGCGAAGACCTTGCGAAACACATTAACGATAAGAAAGAATCTGAAAAAGCAAAAGTCGCAGAAGCTGTACTTTCAGTCTACGGCGGCCAGAACACATTGCCGATTGGACCACAACAGCTCAAAGAGATCAAGAAATACCTAAATTAATTCTTTCCTTGATTCAAGCCAGCAACAATTAGAACACCAATAGCTATCACTGCAGCGATAACGCTCAACACAGTACCATTAGTGATAGGAAGAGCTGAGCCAGAAGCCTGACCGGTCAAACCACCGCCGAGCATGCCAACACCAAGAACAGCAGCGAACACCAGCACAATAATCAAAGCTGTCGGACTTATTTTCATTATATCACCTTTTTCTTTCCAATGAAACCATCTTTTCTTTAAATAATTTGTGCAAACCAAACCTATATAAAGCACCAATCATCATTCATCATCATGGAAGAAAAGAGGTTTTGCTGCGAAATATCCAAAAAAGTCAAAGCGCCAACAGTAATTGAAGGATTTCCAGGCTTTGGACTGGTAGGCACAATTGCCACAGGATTTCTGATAGACCATCTAAAGTGCGAACAAATAGGAAAGTACTGGTTTGAAGAAGGACAGCCAACCATAGCAATACACGCATGCCACCTAATAGACCCGATAGGAGTGTATTACAACAAGAAATACAACCTGGTGATCGTTCACAGCATCTCGCCAACAGCAGGCACGGAATGGAAAGCAGCCGAGATTGTGCTTGACGTCGCAAAACAAGTCGGAGCAAAAGAAATAATCACGCTGGAAGGCGTTGGAAGCCAAGAAGCAGACCAAGCCCGAGGATTCTTTTACACTTCAAACCCGGCTCACAAAAAGATTTTCGGAAAACTAGGCGTTGACTGCCTCGGAGAAGGCATCATAGTAGGAGTTACTGCTGCTTTGCTGACAAAAGCGCCGCTAAAAGACATTGACGTCTGCGCGCTGTTCTCAGAAACACACAGCAACCTGCCGGATTCAAAAGCGGCAGCCAAGATAATTGAGATTTTAGACCGTTATCTAGGACTAAAAGTTGATTATCAGCCCCTTCTAAAACAAGCAGCAGAATTCGAGAAAAAACTGCGCGCCATGCTAGACCAAGCACAAAAAGCCAAAGAAATCAAAGAAAAGAAAGACATAACTTATGTTGGATAAAATTATCTAATCCAAACAGGATAACTCTTCTCTGGACCGCTTGACAAACACGAACCAAGCCTAAAGCCCTGCAACTTCACAGGATACTGAGAATTCTGAGTAATAGAACGCGCACAACACTGGCTCAAAGTCTCCAAAGGATCGCAAGATGCAGTGGTTCTTGTCTGGGTTCCCTGAGCATAACCAGTAGGAGCATGCTGCCACATCTCTCCACTGCAACAAGCAGTATAACCGCCAGGGATCGATGCAGGATAATTAATTTCAGGAGGATTACAGTCGCCAAATCTCGAGCCTAAAACGCGAATACTATACTCAGTCCTGCTCGCAGCATTTCTCGCACAACACTCAGTCGGAGTTTCGGCACCAGTGCAACGCTCTGTTGTCGTTTCAGCAGTGCTCTGAATGAAGCCAGTAGGAGCGCTCCTCCAAGACTGAACAGTACAACACGAAGAATAATCACCGCCAAACGGATAACTCACCTCAGGACCAGGACACGTGCCCTGGCTCGAGTCCAACAATCTGACAGGAGAATGATAACGCTCGCTCGTCGCGCGAACACAACAACGCTGAGGCAGCTCAGTCGGCTTGCAAATTTCTGTCGTCGTCAAACCAGTCCCAGGACTGTATCCAGCGATCGAAGAACTCCACGGCTCAACGGTGCAACAGCTCGCATATGGACCAGCTGTCGAGTAAGGGCCAGAAGCATACTGGCCAGCAATGCTTGCCTGCCAGCCAACGAACAACAAGCCACCGATAGATAGAACTGCAATAAGACCTAAAACACCCGGCGATACACCATGCTCGGGCTCCACTGTTTCTTCCATTCATTTTTCATGAACTCCCCTATATAAAAGAACTTATCACCACTAGTCAGATAAGAAGAAACAATGATTTCAGGGATTTTAACCTAATTTCACTAGCAACACTCACTTTTTTTATCCTTTACAGTTCTTTCTACAAGCCTACACGGTACAGAAAAACAAGACTTCTGAATAGTGCCTATCTTTTGTTTTGTTTCTTTCTGCTCCTGACTCACCTAACTCTCACTTTACAGGCTCAACTACACACAGCTGAGTGCCTTCTTGCAGCTTGCACTTGTAAAAAAATAACTAAAAACTCTTAGTTCTTTAGGCATCATAAAATCTATTATAATTAGGCACGAGAATTTCAAATTTGCTGTTTTGCACTATTGGACCTGCCTGTTTAAGCGCCTAAACAGCCAACTAACAACGAAAGCTCACTTTTCACTCACAGAAATTGATAAAAAGTGAGGGTTTTGGTAATTTTACAATAGATATTTTTGAAAATACAGTTTGTGATATTTTCTTTCAGACTTTTAGTTTATATCATATTCTTTCTTATTTATGTTTTATCAGCAGTAGTTGCCATTATATATTTTGTAAGGTGTATTTTATTTAAACTTTTATTATCACTTTTCAGAAGTTAAATTAATAATTTTCTATATTTAAAAAAAAATAAAGAGTAGCCAAAAGCTTTAAATACCAGCACCTGAAAAATTGCAATGGGTGGAGATAAAATGACTACGGATACTGCGAGATATGATCTTCGGAAGAAAGAAAACTTAGAACGCATAGCGCTCGACAGAAAAGAAAAGGAAAGAATTGCTGCACTGCCGCCAATCGAACGAAATCTCTGCACGAATAAGGCAAAACCCGTCGACACATACACCTTTGATGGCATCAGAATGTACGAGCGAAAGTCAGGACACACAGAATCAGTCGCATTAGTGTACGATGGCCGATTAGACGAAGAAACAGCTTCACAATTGGCTGCAGCATCGAGAGTTCATCCTGCAATGATCACTGTTTTCTACACGCCAACAAAAAATCCGAACAGTACAGACGTAAGAGGGTTTAATCCCGTAGACATGGACTATTTCAAAACGTTTTATCACGAAAACACGAACACCGGCAACCAATTTTCCGTCGAAATAGAAGGCTTTGGAACGCTCGAAAAAACAGTAGTTGACCAAGCAAGAACCATCCTCGAAAACGCACGAAAAAGAACGTCACCAAAAGTGTAAGGGATTTTGCCAGAATTCTTGAATTCGTGCATCTTTTAGCGACTTTTGGCACGGAACCAAGGGTACAAGCCAGGAGCCCCTTGACCTTGTTTGTCGGATAAATCAGAGAAAGACAGGAAAAATGCCGGCGCTGACGGGAAAATCGGAGAAAGTGGCGGTTGGGTGGATGCCTGTTTCGGAATGGGTTGGCTGAAAGTGTCGGGATTTTTCGCGAATTCTATCCAGCAAGGTCAAATTTTAAGCCTTTGGAAAGGTCATAACTCATCTTTTTAGAAAAAACAGCGCCACAGACTTCTAATGCGGAAATCGGTGTTTTTTGCGAAAACTTTTATGCTTTAGAAAATATTTGATTAAAAGTTTTAAGCAAAGAGTAGAAGTTATTGATGTCGGGATTTCAGTGGACACTGGACAGGCATCATCGGAAAATTTTTAAGCAGACAAATTTTCAACACTTGAAAAAAGGTGCATGATGGAATTTTTGCTTGGCAACGCGGAACCGGTAAACCACGAAGTTGAAGAACTCTCGAAGGTACTTCTTGCACGCTTTGGACTCCTGCCGAGAAAAAAAGACGGCAGCGCACAACTCCACAAACTACTGCTACAACTGTACGAGCGCAAGAAAGAGGCTAACCGTGAGAAAAGGCCAGAAGCGGCAGTCATGCCAGTCGAAGAAATGGCATTGCATGCTGGAATCAAACGCCAGACGATGTACGATTACCTACGACGATGGCTGGACCTGCAGATTTTGAAAAAAACAAGCTTTGTCTCAAGCGGAAAAGTCGTCATCGGCTACGAGCTGAATGGCACGAATCTCGAAGGAGCATTCAGGAAAGCAGAAGCGACGCTGAAAGCACACATGGACTCCAGCTTCAGAATGATCGAACACCTTCAGAACGAGATAAAAAAAGAAAAATTAAGGTCTAACCCCACGCCGACAGAAGAGAATTCAAGCCAATAATGTTCTGCTTGGCCTGCAATTGACGGAATTCTGCATCAAGCTTCAAGAAAACAGTTGTGCCGTCAAGCTTCTTCACAATCGGCACACCCTTCTGAATCATGCAGGTAGCGAGGTCCATCACGACACCCTTTGCCAGCATGGTCTTTCTCGCAATATGCTCGTAAGAGGCATAAGGCTGACTCTCGGTGAGCAAATAAAGCGCCTGGAAGACTTCCTTCTCCTTGTTCGTCAATGGCTCAATCTGGAATTTCTTCTCCTCTTTCCGGCCCTTGACGTGCAAGGTAAGCTCGTCAACACGCTCTGTCAGCTTGTCCAGCTTTTTTGAGAGTTCATTCAAGAACTCGTTCGTCGCTGCAAGCTCATCAGTGTTCTCATTAACGGCCAATCTGTGGTCGTCCAACTCCTCCCTCATGCACGACAGCACTACGGAGAGTTCCTGGCGGAACACATCTGCATCACTCGACAGCAATAACTCTTGCTTGTCACGAATTTCAACCACCCCATTTAGTCGAATGGTTTTTTGGAAAGGAGAGTTGTTTAAAAGATTTGCGGTAGGGAAAAAAATAGGTTTCTTATTGCGCTGCGTGCTGAGCAGCAGCCACGTAAACAGTGTGTTTTCCGTCGCTGATAATCTGCAATGAGCTCTCTTTTTCCATCTCTTCCAGAACGCGGTAAAAGCTTGATTTTGAGCACAGGCCTTGTTCTTCCACTACAATCTCTCTGAGCTGGAGAGCGCCCATCTTCCCGTACTTGTGCACAAGGCCCAGGACGAGATTCTTGATGTAGTCCTTGCTATTGCGGGCAAGCTTGCGCATAAGCTTTTCCTTCAAAGCGGTGCTTGACGTCCTTTCGACGGCAACAGGAGCGCTCACGCTAGGAGATTGGTGATCCAAAGGGCGGAAAACAGGCCTCTCTTGACGACGAATCTCGAGCAGTTCAATCTTTGATTCGATGTGCTTGATTCTTTGAAGAATCGGCTCGAAGTTGTAGTACTGCTCGACGATTGTTTTGATCTCATGCGGCGTCTTCGGCAAGTGCTGAACTGTAACTTTCACTTCGTTCAGAGCAAATTTTTGCTCTTCCGTAAGACGCTTCAAGGCAGCGTTCTGCTCGACGAGCTGCTGGTTTTGCTGGTACAAGTAGCTCACCCACTGGTAAAGAGACTCTGTATCCTGCTTCACCTTCGCGAACGACTGCGAGACAGACCTGTCCATCTCAGCCATCTTTTTTGTTGTTCCAAAAAAATCAAACATGAAAGGTGCTAATGGAACTTCATTTAAAAAGTTTATTGTTGTGCAGTCATGGGACGGTCCCATATGTGTGTTTGGGACTGGGACTATTTCGGACCGTCCCAGGACTAATTTATCGACGATAAAATGCTGGGACTGGGACAGTCCTGGGAACGTCTCAAGATAGTCTCAGGACCGTCCCAGGACAGTCTCAGGATTTGATTGGGACTAATTTGGGACTATCTTAGGACTGATTATTCGACTATATTATATGTGCAACTGGGACGGTCTCAGGACCGTCTCAGGACTGGGACAGGTCTGGGACAGGACAGAAACATTAAAATAGGAGGTATTCCTTACCTGGGTTAACAACCAGACAGTCCAAACTGAGTTGCGATTGATCGTAGCGAAATAAGCCTTGACCGTGACCGGGTTTTTGGCTGGAAACAGGGTGCGGGAAAAAATTTGTCAAACTGACAGAAATAAGTCAGATTGGCGACATCAGAGTCATTTTGACAACATCACGTTTTGGTTGTTGACGTAGTGCCTAAAAGTTCAAGGGTTAAGAACCTCAATGTTAGTTGGGCACCAGAAGATTATTAAAAACTATGAATTTGTGAGCAAAAAGTGAGAGTTCGATTATACGTTCCAGGAGCTGAACTTGACAAGGAAATAGCCCTTACAAGAGACCAAATTAGGCACCTGAAGGTTCTCAGATTGAAAGAAGGAGAGAAAATAGGAGTATTTGATGGCAAAGGACACGAATTTGAAGCTGTTTATTCTGAAAAAGTGAGTAAAGGCAGAATGCTCCCAGAGAAGGCAATAAAGCCTAGGGAAGAGCCCAAAGTCAATATAACACTCGCAATCGCGGTGCCTAAAGGGGATAGAATGGATGTTCTCGTAGAAAAAGTGAGTGAAATAGGAGCTAGTAGCATAGTGCCTATCATTTGCAGCAGGAGCGTTGTACAGCCAAGAGAGGCAAAAATAGAAAGACTGCGAAGGATCGCACTAGAAGCATGTGCGCAAAGTGAGAGAAGCATAGTGCCTACGATATCTGTTCCTATACCGTTTGCCGAGGTTTTATCGACGATAAAAAATTACAATCACGCGTTTTTATGCCACAAAACAGGACAACCACTTGTCAAGGCGTATTGTGAATGCGCAACCGTGCTTGCAATAGTTGGACCAGAAGGAGACTTCACCGAAGCAGAGCTTGCGGCAGCAAAAGAAGCAGGATGCACATTCGTCTCGCTTGGGCCGACGATATTACGCACTGAGACTGCAGGCATAACAGCAGTCGCGCAGATTGTTGCATTAAGCCAAAAAGTTTATAAGTAAGACACTAGCCCCAACGAATATGGAAGTCAACATTCTCGAGGAAAAAAAGGACAAAATCATCTTTGAAATCAAAGGTGAAGGACACACGTTAAGCAACGCATTGCGCAAAGAACTATGGAACGACGAACACGTTAAAGCAGCAGCGTACGCAATCGAACACCCGCTTATTGAGATTCCACGATTCATTGTCGACACAGACGGCGCAGATCCAAAGAAGACACTCATTGCTGCTGCGAAAAGAATACAGAAAGACCTCGAAAAAGTCAAGGCAGAAGCGAAAGAACTAAAGTAAATTCATCTTCTTGAAAACATAAAGTATAAAAATAAGAGCCATAGTGCCTAGTGCTATGTTTGTACGCGTCAAAAAAATCAGCGGAAGACCATACGCTTACCTAGTAGAGAATGAATGGACACCTTGGGGAAGCAGACAAAGAGTTTCTAAGTATTTAGGCAAAACGCACACACTCACCAGATATTCTGAAGGAATGGCAGAACTGCCTATCGGAATACAGCAAGCAATACTGGAAGCAGCAGCACAAGAACTATCAAACCACGGATTCATACGAGAAGGAAACGTACTCAGGCAAGAAAGTATTGTCGTTGATTTGAATGAAAAGACAGTACGGGAAAAGAACAAGAAAGTCGTACTCGGCATGAACGAAGGATTTTTATGCGACCACACTTGGCAACAACTTCTTGCTTTTGTCCCTGACGAAAAACCAGACGAAAGCGCCAAAAAACTGGCGAATCTAGTACTTGAGGCGGGATTGAAGCTGAGCAACGAACAATTCGTACATTTATTCGAGCAGGTGAAGACACAATGAGTGAAGTGCCAAAACACATAGGCGTTATTTTAGACGGAAACAGACGATTTGCCAAAAGATTGATGCTCAAGCCCTGGAAAGGACATGAATGGGGCGCTGAGAAGTTCAGAAAATTCACAGACTGGTGCCACGAACTTGGAATTGAGGAGATAACTGCTTACGTGTTCTCAGTACAAAACTTCGACAGGCCAAAAGAAGAATTCGAGTACATAATGAAAGTATTCCGAGCAGAATTCGAACACCTCCTTCAACCAGAGGAATTAGAAAAAATGAGGAAAAACGGAGTAAGGGTAAATTTCATCGGCAGACAATGGATGCTGCCAAAAGACGTGCAAGAATTACAGAACAAAGTCATGGAAGCAACCAAAAATAACAGTCCTCGAAGAATCAACTTCGCAATGGCATACGGCGGAAGAGAAGAAATCATAGACGCTGTGCAAAAAATAGCTGCCGAAGCCAAAGAGGGCACAATAGATCCGGCTAAAATTGATGAAAAAGAGATTGGAAAGCACTTATGGCTTGACTCAGCACCAGACCTAGTATTAAGAACAGGCGGAGAACAAAGATCAAGCAACTTCCTAACCTGGCAAAGCACCTACAGCGAGTTAATATTCATTGAAAAACTCTGGCCAGAAATAGAAAAAGAAGACTTAATAGCGTGCATAGAAGAGTACAACAGCAGAGGAAGAAGGTTTGGCAAGTAGAAAAGCGCATAAATGACCCTCTGTCGCTCAATACTATTTCATTTTCTTCATCTTAAAAGCAACAACCAGGATCAAAATTACGAGCAAAACTGCGTTCGCAGCTAGCAGCATAGTTGCACCGTTACCTTTTTTGATAAATGAAAACGTATTATCCAGCTCTTCTGTGACCATTCCGGTAAGCTGTCCCCCGTCACTTTCATCACCTTCTATAACGGCGCGATATAATTCTCCTGTAATTATGTCAGCGAAGTAAATATCACCTGTAGTCGGATCAACATCCATGGCAACAGGATTTCCTAACGTGCCTTCAGCTTCTGGGCTTCTCTCAATAATAGGAATTAGGTCCAGAAACGGTTGATTACCAAGGTTAGTTAGATGACCCAAAACAATTTCTTTACCTGGTTTATTTTCCTTAGAACCGGTTTTTCCGTAATATACAATTAAGATGGAAGCTTCGTTTTCCTTTGATTTTGGAATAACGCCTTTACCTGGATGTAAGCTCACGGATGTGGGAGAAACAATTGGCGATGAAAGTAAAGCAACCACTGCCTCTGGTTTAATCGGTCCAGGCGTGTTAACATCTATGACAGAAGTCCACCCCCTATCTGAGTCAGAACCACTCCAGCCAAGGCTTACTTGAGCGTCTTCTTCATGACCAAAATCAACAGCTTCCAAAAACCAAAGCCGATCATTTTTGCTCTCTCCATTCTCTGCGCCGAAAATTCTTCGTCGTGAATCGATTGAGGCGGGAAGCATCAAAATGCCGTAAGTGTTCCTCAACCCAATGGCTTGTACATTAGGATATTCAGGGAACGGACGCGGTCCCAAAGGATCTGAGCCATCTCTTTGCATCAACAACAGCTTTCCGTTTCCTTCTCTGCTTGCATTCAATGCAAAAGATCTCATCTTTCCGTCTCCTATACTCACCAAGATATGAGGAGCGCCTTCATACTCAAAACCAATACCATCCTGAATCTGGTGCGCTGAAGAACCAGGCCTCGGGCCTTCATAAATCATCTGAGGGTCAGCACCACTATAGGTCCCATTTTTTGTTTTTGTAAAGGTAACCCGCGTAATCCTATTACGGAACTTATCATTTTCATAAATTTGATATGTTACGAATACATCTCTCAAAACCGGATCTTCTGCGTCAGGATCAAAGCCGGCGCCGAAGAAAAGTCCTGTCATTCCTCTTTCACCCTCAACATTCAAATCCCCAACATCGTAAAAGGGCATTTTTTGTCGGTGCCAGTAGCTATCCTCGCGAACATATAGAATTACTTCTCCTGAATACAACTCAGCAACGAACATGTACTTTCCATCAGCAGATATCTTTATGCGCGTGGGCATCTTAAGCGTGTCATCCATCAATGTTACATTAATGGACATATTTTCAACTCCTACATACGCAGGGGTTTTAAGACTGGTTACGTTGAGTGCTTCAAAATCCTCTAGATGCTCAGGACTACCATGATATTCTTGGCCCAAGACTGCTACGCTTAGCACGATTAGAGAAATCCACACAAACAAAACCCAAAAGTGCCCTTTCACAAAGCCCCCATAAATAGCGTGTTTGGACGCAAGTTTTATAAATCTTCCATCATCCCAGCACGTATCCCACTAACTAAACCACTTAGGTGGAAGGGAGCTATTATATGGACAAAAAAATATTTATTGAAGCAATACAAGCACTGAAAGCTCTTCCTAAACGAAAGTTCAAACAGACATACGACTTCATCATCAACTTAAGACATCTTGATCTCAAAAAACCAGAAGAACAAGTCGAACTCTGGGTAAAACTGCCATTTGACAAGGGAAAACCAATAAAAGTCGGCGCACTGGTTGGACCAGAACTAGCAGACCAGGCAAAAGCGAACTGTGATGTCGTAATTCTTCATGACAATTTCCCACAATACGCAGCCAACAAGAAAGAAGTCAAGAAGCTGGCAAGACAGTATGATTACTTTATCGCACAAGTGGACATCATGCCAGACGTTGCAAAGACCTTCGGACGGGTGTTTGGTCCTAGAGGCAAAATGCCGAACCCAAAAGCAGGCTGTGTTGTTCTGCCAAACGCCAACCTGAAAGCACTGACTGAAACCCTGCGAAAGACAACCAAAGTCTCTGCAAAACTACAGCCAAGCGTAAAAGTAATGGTCGGCATAGAAGACATGCCGGACGAACAAATAGCAGAAAACATGATGGCAATCTACACCAACGTACTATCAAAATTACCACAAGAAACATTCAACATCAAGTCCATTCTTTTGAAATTCACAATGAGCGCACCGGTAAAGATAACAGAGAAGGGCATAGAAGCGCCAAAAGTTGCTGCACCAGAGTCAGCAAAAGAAGCTGCTGAGAAGCCGAAGAAGAGCAAGAAAGCCAAAGAGGCATCGCCGAAACAGAGTTCCGGCGAGTCTCCTGAGCAGGCTCAGGAGGGTGAAGCATAATGGCCAAAACCTCCAAAGCAGCACCAGAAAAGAAAGAAGTAGTCAAAAAAATAGTCACACTAGGAAAACAATACCCAATAATCGGGCTTCTGAACATGGAAAACCTGCCAGCAGGCAGCCTCTTACAGATGAAAAAACAGCTCAGAGGAAAAGTAGAGCTTGTCATGACAAGAAAAACCCTGATCCAGCACGGCCTCAAAGACTTAAAATTACAAAACGGCGAGAAACTACTCGAAAAAATCGCAGGCATGCCAGCACTCATGTTCACCAAAGAAAATCCATTCGCACTCTACAAAATAATCAAGAAAAGCAAGACACCAGCAGCAGCAAAAGCAGGACAAATAGCACCACGCGACATAGTCCTGCAGCCAGGACCAACACCATTCACACCAGGACCAGTAATATCAGAATTCGCACAATTAGGAATCAAAGCAGGAGTTGAAGGCGGAAAAGTCGCAATCAAACAAGAAACAACAGTAGTCAAAGAAGGAGAGCCAATCAACGCGAAATTAGCAAGCATGCTGCAACGCCTTGGCATAGAGCCAATGGAAATCGGCCTTGATTTAAGCTGCGTGTATGAGAAAGGAATCATCTATCCAAGATCAGTACTTGACATCGATGAAGACAAGTTTATGGCAGACTTGATGGGCGCGGTAAGCGGAGCGTTCAACCTTGCAATCGATATCACATTCATCAACAAAGACACAATAGAGACACTGCTTGGAAAAGCACACAGAGAAGCAAAAGCAGTCGGTGTAGAGGGCAGCGTGATGGAACCAGAACTCGTAGAAGAAATACTGGCAAACGCACAACGCCAAGCAAAAGCGGTAGCATCAGAAGGAAATGTTCAAGTTCAATAACACTTATCGGAGGTAATAGACAATGGAATACATATACGCGGCTTTGCTCATCCACAAAGCAGGGCACAAAATAGAAGAGGCAAACGTCAAGAAAGTGCTTGAAGCAGCAGGCGTCAAAACAGACGATGCAAGAGTCAAAGCACTAGTTGCAAGCCTATCAGGCGTCAACATTGACGAAGCCATGAAGAAAGCAGCTGCACCAGTAGCGGTAGCAGCAGCACCTGCAGCAGGAGCAGCACCAGCCGGCGAAAAGAAAGAAGACAAGAAGAAATCAGCAGAAGATGAAAAGAAATCAGAAGAACAAGCAGCTGCTGGTCTAAGCGCACTCTTCGGCTAAAATTTTTTATGTTATCTTTAGTTAGCCGGGGGAAAATGCATGTTGACAACGCAAGAGAAACAGCACATACAGCGCCAAATTGATGACTTGTTCAAAGACATCAAAGAACTTCGAACGAGTTTAAAGCAGATATACGACCAAAAAGAACAGCTGTTTTCTGAGCGCAACGCCGTCGGCAAACAAATAGCAACTTCTATCAGAGAAATCAAGAAACTAAGGCTGGAAAGAGACGCATTCACAGCAGAAGTCAAAACTGCAAAAACAGAAAGAGATGTTCTGGCAAAGGGCATCAAAGAGAAAATAGGCACGTTCAAAAAAGTCTCAGACGCCAAAAAAGACATCCAGCAAAAGCAAGGCATACGAGAAAGCCCAGGAGCACTCAAACAACAGATAGAGAGATTACAATACAAGATAGAAACCGAAGCGCCAAGCTTCGAACAAGAAAAAAAGATGATGAAAACCGTCAGAGACCTCGAGAAAAAACTCAAAAGCGTTGAAAAAGTCTCAGGAATGTGGGAAAACACGCGCGGATTGAGCAAGGAGATCGACCAGCTCAAGGACAAAGCAGACGACCTACATAAGACAATACAAGAAAAAGCCAAGCCTTCACAGGAAAAGCACGAGAAACTAATGAAATTAAGCAAAGAAGTCGATGAATTAAAGAAAAAAGAGAACGAATTGAACAAGAAAACAGAAGAAAGGAAAAAAGAACTGGAAGAGAAGGGAAAACCGCTTGATGAAATGCTCAAAAAGTTCACTGAATTGAAAAAGCAGGTTGGAGAAGAGGTCAAAGAAGAGAATTTAAAGACGGAAGCGCAAAAGAAAAGAAAATTATCAGAATTGCAGCAAGAAGTTCAACAGAAAATCAAAAAAGGAGAGAAGTTAACGACCCAAGATTTGATAATCATGCAGAGCATGGATGAGAAATAATCACTTTCTCGGCTTCAACTTATCAAAGAAGTCTTTTACTTTAGGATTGCCCCTTGGAGCGGCATTTGCACCGAGCTTGTAATATTTCTTTTCAACAACCGTGCCCCAAGAGTACGCGCCCTTTTCCTGCTTGACTTCTGCTAATTCAAATTCGCCCAACTTGACCCCTTTTCTCAAATTATAGTAAATATTTTCTCTTGTGCACGACGGGAAAAGCTCATTGTAATACTTGTGAAGCAAATAACCGTATGTAGAGCCAATAACATTCAGAATTTCAATAATGTTCTGACGGATTTCAGACTTAACAGGTCTTCCACGAGATGCCATATTAAGAATCACCGATTGCTTCCGCGCAAAGTATTTCCGACATATAGAAAATAAATCACCTTTTTGGCTTATAAATGTTTGTTACTACAACCAAGTCTAAAGAAGTTGTTTGAGATTTGACTCTTCGATCATGAGAGAAGTCACGTGCTGGATGAGTTCAGAATAATGCGTGTTCAAGTTTTCAAACGCCGCCTTTCTGCTTTCTGCCTCGTGAAATTTCTCTGCGATCTGGCCGATAGCTTCCACATCACCGTGAATCAAAGAAAGCTCATTCTCCATCTCATGCAAAGGCTTTTCAGCCTTCTTGAACTTAACTTTAGTAGAATTCGTCAATAAAGCGCCGAGTTTTTTCCGCGCAAGATGAACTTCCTCATTTATCTTATCACACGCATTGCGTATTCTTTTGCCAACAATCTCGGATTCGGCAAGGTCTATTACACTCTTGGCAAGAGCATAATCACTCAAGTCCAGCAAACCCTGAGAAATCTCACGCACGGCCTGCTCTATCTTCTCCTCTTCCTGGAACAATTTATCGAGCTCTTTCATTTACTTGCCGTCATTTTGATTTGCGACGCTTCTCGTGATTAGCGATCACAACCCGCGTCTTGACAATAGCGTCAGGACTCAAGCTGATGCTGTCAATACCACAATCAACCAAGAACTCAGCGAACTCAGGATAAGTGGAAGGAGCGTCGCCGCAAATGCCAATCTTTTTCTTGCGCTCCTTAGCAATGCTAATGACATGAGTGACCATGCGCTTAACAGCCTCATTCCTTTCATCATAAATGTCAGCGACCAATTCGCTGTCCCTATCAACACCCAGAGTCATCTGAGTCAAATCATTGCTACCAATGCTGAATCCGTCAAAAATATCACAAAATTCATCAGCAAGAATAACGTTGCTCGGGATTTCACACATGACATAAACCTCAAGACCATTCTTGCCCTGCTGCAAGCCGTTTTCTTTCATGACAGCAATAACTTTTCTGCCTTCCTCAGGCGTTCGACAAACAGGAATCATCACTTTCAAATTTGTCAACCCGAATTCCTCTCTAACTTTCTTTATGGCCTTGCACTCCAACGCAAAACCTTCCTTATAGCCAGGCTTGTAATAACGCGAAGCGCCACGCCAGCCAATCATCGGGTTTTCCTCCTTAGGCTCAAAGTATTTACCTCCGATTAAATTGACGTACTCGTTTGTTTTAAAATCGCTGAAACGCAGAATAACATCTCTAGGATGGAACGCTGCAGCAATCATCGCAACGCCCATAGCAAGCTTGTCAACAAAAAACTGTTTCTTATCTTTGTATCCTGCTGTCAATTCCTCAATCTGCTTTCGGGTTGCTTCATCCTTCACCTGATCAAACTTGATCAACGCCATCGGATGAACCTTAATGTATTCGTTGACGATGAATTCCTCTCTTGCAAGACCAACACCATCATTCGGCAAGAAAGAAAGCTCAAAAGCCTCATCAGGATCGCCAATGTTCATCATAACCTTAGTCCTCGGCTGAGGAGCGTTCTGCACGTCAATCTTGTCAACCTTGAATTTCAGATAGCCTTCATAGACAAGACCGTGCTCGCCCTCAGCACAACTGACTGTGATTTTTTGACCGTTCTTGACAGCCTGCGTAGCGTTATTTGTGCCAACAATACAAGGAAGGCCGAGCTCTCTGCTTACTATTGCAGCATGGCTTGTTCTTCCACCTCTGTTCGTAACGATAGCAGAAGCAATACGCATGATAGGAACCCAATCAGGATCAGTCATCTCTGTTACCAGAACTTCACCAGCCCTAAACTGAGCAATATCCTTCACATCCCTAATGATATGCGCAGGACCCTGCGCGATCTTATTACCAACACTCTTTCCCATAGTAAGAACCTTGCCCTTCTGCAAAATCTTGTATTCCTCAATAATATTCCTGTTTTTTTGCGACTGCACTGTCTCAGGACGCGCCTGAACGATATAGAGGTCATGCGACACTCCATCCTTTGCCCATTCCAAATCCATCGGACACCATTTGCCCTTCTTCTGACTATAATGATCCTCAACAACCATCGCCCATTCAGCAAGCGTGAGAACCTCATCATCAGTCAAACAGAACTCTTTCCTGTCTTCCGTAGGAGTGTCAACCTTCTTAATTGGATGAGTACCCTCATCTGTGTAAATAATCTTCGTAGCCTTCTCGCCCAAACGCTTGTCAATCAAAGGCTTGAAACCTTGTTTCATCGTCGGCTTGAAAACATAAAACTCATCAGGATTAACCGCGCCCTGCACGACATTCTCACCAAGACCATAGCTCCCGGTTATGAAAACAACATTCGGAAAACCAGTCTCTGTATCTAAAGTGAACATGACACCAGCACAAGCCACGTCTGAACGAACCATTTTCTGCACGCCAATACTCAAATAGACTTTGAAATGGTCAAACTTGTGCTGAGCACGATATGCTATAGCCCTATTGGTGAACAATGAAGCAAAACAACGCCTGCACGCGTCCATTAATTCATGAACGCCCCTGATGTTGAGAAAAGTCTCCTGTTGACCAGCAAAAGACGCTTCAGGCAGGTCCTCAGCAGTAGCAGAAGAACGCACAGCAACATCCGTGTTCCTTCCTTTGTACTCTTTAGACAATTTTTCGTACGCGTCTGCAATAGCAACCTGAAGTTCTGGAGGAAACTCACAGTGCAAGACGATGTCTCTTGCCTTTCTTCCAGCGTCTGCCAAGTCTTTAATGTTTTTAACATTCAAACCGCGCAAGGACTTTTTGAGATTGTCCATTACACCTGATTTCTCAAGAACATAACGATAGGCATAAGCTGTGATTGCGAAGCCATTTGGAACTTTAACACCTTTTTTTGTGAGATTCTGATACATCTCACCCAGCGAAGCGTTCTTGCCTCCCACTAAAGGAATGTCTTCTATGCCTATCTCGTTAAACCAAAGAATAAAAGACTTCGATTTATCTTCCTTCATCGATACACCTCTTTTGCAACAAAAATTGACAAGAATCTATTTAAACATTATGGTTTATATGTTGCAATATATGAAAGAAAGACTCATCAGGCAATTTGAAAAAATGGGGATAAGCAAAAGAGTGATTTCTGCATTCAAACAAATACCGCGCGAAGAATTCGTACTGCCGAGATGGAAAGAGGCGGCATACGAAGACAGCGCCCTACCAATCATTGAAGGACAGACAATATCACAGCCAAGCACGGTAGTTCTGATGCTAGATGCACTTGAAGTCAAAGAAGGCATGAAAGTGCTCGAAATAGGAGCTGGTTCTGGGTATAATGCAGCGCTATTAAGCAAACTTGCCGGAAAAGTATACAGTATTGAGAGAATAAAGGAATTGGCTGAATTTGCCAAGAAGAACCTGAAAAAAGCCGGAATAAAGAACGTTACTGTGATTCATTCCGACGGAAAAAAAGGACATGCCAAAGAAGCGCCATATGACAGGATAATCGTCACGGCTGCAGCTGAAAAGATACCTGACGTTCTGTTAAAACAGCTCAAAGACAACGGCGTATTGCTAATGCCAGTAGGACCAGAGTATGGGCAAGAGCTTATACGCGTGAGAAGAAAAGGAAAAGACTATTTCCATGAGAAGCTAGGAGGTTATGTCTTTGTGCCGCTGCGCTAACGCAACACTGTCAAAAGAATGAACACCAAGGCTGCCAACAAAAGAAAAGCCTTCAGAAAAGGAAAGTGATGGGCGTGGTGCCGCTTCTTTAACGCTTCAACGTGTCTTCTATCGTAGTTCACTGTGTCTTCACTCTCTGTAATTAAATTGAAAAAATAAAATAAAAAAATTTACTCTGAGGCAAGCTGCCAGATAGCCTTCAACGCAACAAGTCCTGCTGCAGGGAAGACAAACGTCACAATATTGCCCAAGATTACTGCCATGGTCAATCCAAGCGCAATAATATCAGCAGCAGCATCAGCCGCAATGACCAGCGCAACAGCCGCGATCAAGAACTCCTGTATTTCCTTTGCTGTAATGTTCAAGAGTCCAACAATCAGACCCAACAACACTAACACCCATGTTACTGTCGGGGTTTGCAACTGAGGCACAAAACCAGCAATAATTGCCAAAACAATACCAATCAAGAATGCCCAATGTCCTGTTTTTCCATCCATAGTAAAAACCTCCTTTCTAGGACAATCAATCAAGAAATCAGATATAAAGTTATGTTATTACTACTAAGAGAATATAGGCTTCGCAATTATACCGAAGGGGCCTCAACCGCCGACCCCTTCTAGATCCCCGCGGTCAAAAAGAGTTAAGTATGTCATGAGCGTCCAAAGCGGCCTCTATATTCTTGAACAATTCCTTTGATTGGACTGCAAAACGCGCCCTTAATTGCATAGTTTCCTCCTTTGTAACCTGGGCAAACTTATCAGCATCTATCAACCCATACGGGTAGCCTAAGAAAGATGGATCTGCGGAAATCGCGGATAATTCAGCCCACGCTTTAGGCAGCGATTCCCTGTCATGCTGGAATACATCACAACGAAAAACATAATCAGAACCACCATTCAATTTAACAAACGCCACGTTTCCGCCGGTATAAAAATACCAGGCACCAGCAGGAGCAATATCATGCAACACAGCTATGGCACTATTGCCGCTGTCAGTGCACAAAGTAGAAGTCTTGGACAAACCCAAAACAACAACATTCCCACGCTGGGCATTTGTTTTCAAAAGACGCAAGGCGTCCTCCATAGGCTCGCCGCGAGCCTCCAAATCACCGTCACGAACAAGAATCCCATTCTTCATATTGCCGCACAATTCCTCTGCAAAACGAAACTCCATCAACTTTCTCAAATGATTAGCAACAGTAGAAGGCTCAGCACGCTTGCCGGCAAAACACATAGCAGGATCAAAAGCATCAAAAGAATACTTATGAAGCTCATCACCATCCTTATTAAACACTGTAGCCTCAAAACCAAGATCAAGACCCTTCTGATAAGCAAGAACAACAACATAAAATTCCCTCAGCTCACGAGAAACACGCACATTATTCTCATACCAAGTAGCGTATAGACGGATGAATTGAACACTCACATTAGGACCCCTGACAATCTCACCATTCCCACCATCAATAAAGACCATGGAAGGGCCAACCTGAGGAATTATGCGCGCAAAAGCCTCCTGCCTCAAAGGAATACGCTCATGAGAGCCTATAAGAATAGCAGAACCCTTCTTCTGCAATCTTTCTGATAAAAACGGAATCAGTTTATCGAAAACATGCATATATTATGCGGACAGTCTTGAATTAAAAATGATATTGGTAGTGAAAACTATATTTCAAGAACCAGCAAAGAACTTCCACCCGTTCATAATCCCCAAGCTAGCGCCCAAGATAATCAAAGCAGCAAAAAACATCCCAACACAAATAGCAAAAAACGCTTTACCAGGCTTCATCCCGAAAAACCAAGAGGCAAGAGTTGCGGTATACACGCCAGTCCCAGGCCCTGGAAGCGCGACGAGCACCACCAGACCAAAAGCCCCATACTTGGCAACCAACTTCTGAGTCTTGCGCCTCGTCCGCTCCATAAACTTGTCAAACAAAGACTGATACGTATGATTAACGTGCAACAACCTCTTATGAATCACCTCAAGGAAAAAATAAATGACAGGATACATAGCAATATTCGCAATCAAACACACAGTAAACGCCACCCAAGGCGAATAACCACCAGCCAACGCAACAGGAATACCACCCTGCATTTCAACAATAGGCATCATGCTCAACAATGCAGCCCAAACAAGCGAATTCATGACACAGACCTCACACGCTCTTTGACATACTGCCCGCTAAGAACTCTTTTTAATACTTGTTCAGGCGTACGCTCCTGACGCTTGATTTTAGCCCACAAACGACCTTTTTTGGTGAAAGTCTTCCTGTAAATCTTCTTGAAATTCATTACTGCATCTTTTATTTTTAATGGAGGACCCGCCCAATCCATATCTGCAGACAACTGCTTTTTGCCTAATACAAACCACCAAGCGCCTTTTGACTTTTTATCCCACAACCAGCCAGAATCTTTCACCTGAAAATCAGCAAGAGACTTCCTCACATGCTCAAAAGCTCTTACGAATTTCGTGCCGGCAACATCTTCCTTATCATTCAATGTTTGCGCTGAGATTTTGATTAAATGACCTTTCTTCCTTAATTTATCAAAATCAACCTGCTTCTCAACAAAAGCAGCTTTTGACGGCTTTTTCAAGAATTTCCCTGCTGCTGAAACAAATTTATTGAAATTTTCCTCTGTCAACGCAGCAGCAGAATTCCTGCCAGGCTGGACAGGGTCGACTAAGATTAACGGACCTTCTGTTTTGCTCTTGTTGAGCATCATAAGAGCTTTGCCCTTGTAGACATTATTATAGTCCAATACAACTTTAGGCTTCCAGCCATTTGATGCCTTCAATAACTGCAGGAAACCTTTGTAATAAATCACTAAAATATCCAGAACATGACCTGAAAAACCCCTGATATAACTCTCCGCGCCATAACAGGAAGAACCCTTGCAGAACTTTTTGGCTAATCTAATGTCGTTCTTGAATTTCGCACCCTTCTTATTCACCCAAGCAACATGCCAAGGAGAAAAATCAGTGACGTTCACGGCTTGGTCGGCTTTTGAAATGTCCAGCACGGGAACTATTTCATATTTTATGCTTTCTCTAACCCAAAAATAATCGCGACTGCCATGAATCCTCTCATGACTCCATTTTTTCAGCGCTTTTTCGAGCAAGTCACTGAGATTTTGCTCTTTATGCTGAAGATTGAACTTAACGAAAATGTCAACGTCGTAATCGCCCGAGAGCCACGTATCCTTTGAATAACTGCCGCCAAGCATTGCCTTGGCCTGCACGCGCACGCGCTTCAGCTCAGAGTTCAGACTTTTGAGAAAAACATTTACCTGACTGAGCAATTTAGAACGCTCCTCTTTCGAAGGAACGATTTCATTCTGAACCTCATTGAAAATTGTTTTAAACATCATTTAAACATCAAACTCACATTCGCTTTAAAACTTCTTCGCATGCTTCCACATGAAATCAAAATAATTCTTCAAAGTCTGGCTGACCTTCTCATTTTCTATTAGTACTGCTTCTGGCTTTTCATCCCAGATAAAAATAGCCACTTTGCCACCATAGATGTTGATAGTGGCTGGCGAAACAACATCTGAAGGAACTTCACGATATTCAGTCGTCCTGCCTCTAGAAGTGTCTGTCCTGCCTGCTCGGATGAGCACTTTTGATTTAATGCCGCGCTCCTGTTTCATCTTGCTAAAAATAGGCGCGTAATACGGCATGCGCTCCCTTAACTGCCCTTCTGAGCCAAGAACGTATTGCTCTTTGTCGCCAGAGTCAAGCATATCCTGCAAAATCGTCTTGAGCCCCTTGTAGCCCTGGAAGAGAAGAACATTTTTTCTCTCTTTCTGCACTGAGAAGAGCTGGCGCAAAGATGGAATAACCCTGTTGGCGATTTCCTCTTTTTCCTTATAGTAATCAACAATCTTTTTTGGGTCAGCCGGAACATAGATAGTACGCTTTTTTTCAAACACAGTCGATACAATGCCCCGCTCGATCAGCTGTTTCAGGGCGTTGTAAGTACTGCTTCTGTCAAGATTAGCTTCCTTAGCTATCCTGCCTGCAAAAGAAGAGCCAATTCTGATGAGAGCAAGGTACACCTTGGACTCATTAGTGCTGAAGTTCAGCTTTTCCAGGTCTGAGTAAACGTCAGGCATAACGCAATGAAGAATTCTCTCAGATATAAACTTTACTGTTGTAGAAAGTTCTACAACAAATGTATTTATTAGCCTCGTCCAGGAGCACTCCAGACAAAACGAGGTGAAACAAATGACAAAAAACCTAGAACAACGCGCACAAACCAGAGGCAGAACCCCAACATATGTGGCACAAAACCAGCCATACGGCCTGAGGACAATTCAGGACTGGCAGACAAAATACACAAACAGAGTAGCTCGAACGATATACGAAGCAAGAAAGTACAGGTGAAAAATGGAAGAACCGCTTGAAATACTTGTAGTTGAGCACGAGCCCAGAAACCGGCAGGCAGCGCAAAAAGCGTGCCCTGATGGAGTGATTCTGATATTTGCCGGCAGCTACGAAGAAGCAATGATTGAAGCAGAAAGGCCATACCACGGCGCAATCATTGAACACCTGATACCAAAATCAGGGAGCATTAACGGGTGGGGATACCTGACAATGTGCAAGACGATGAACAACCTGATCCCAAGCCTGCTGTTCACGGAAAAACCAGAATGGGGCAAAGCAAGAGTATACGACGACCCCTGTCATTACATGGCCTCGCATGACAGATATGTACTGGAAACACCACACAAAACCGAGGAAGCTGCCTGGAAACAAGTCTTTGGCTATCTAATGAAAAACAGACAAACATTGAGAGGAATGCTTTGGCCTGGAGATGACAAAACGGAGGAAGACAATGGAACAGAAACTTGAGAAACTAGTCGAACTTGACCACGAAGAACCACAACTACAAGACGACAAATGGACTGGCTGCTTCTACGAAAGCGAGCTTGACAGTTTCAACGGCAAAGGATACGAGTAACGACGCAGAGTAGTAATAAACATTTAAATACACTCCGAGCAGATTAGTGTGCATGCAAGACGCGCTAATCATAACAACAGCAATTGCAGTACTATTATTTGTAGGCGTCATCTGCTCATGGATTGGAAGCAAACTAAGAATACCTGATGTATTGTTGCTGCTTCTCGCAGGCATGATTTTTGGAAATATTGAATACAAGAACGCGCCGCTCATCCAGTTTCCAACAGTATTTCTTTCCAGCGTTGCAATTCTGGCATTGGCAATGATAGTATTTGACAGCACAGCAAGACTCAGACTGCGAGAACTTGACACTTTCAGCTGGAAAGCAGCAAAGTTCACCATTATTTTCACAATATTCACGCTCGTACTCTTCACAGCAGCAGCACAATACATACTAGAAATACCATTCTGGAGCAGCTTATTGTTTGCGGCAATCATGACAGGAACATCACCAGAAGTCATGCTGGAATTAAAAGGAAAATCAAGAGTGCTGACATTGCTCAAACTTGAAAGCATTTTCAACACGCCATTAAACGTCATCTTACCATTCATAGTAATCGATTTAATGCAAAACATACAAGCAAGCGCCTTAACTGAAATAATAGAAAAAATTGTGCCATTAATCCTCAACTTTGTAATCGGAATAGGAGCAGGAGTCTTTGTCGGCATAGTGCTGTTCAAACTCATCCAGAAAGCCTATACCGAAATTTATTCGCCACTGGCAGTCATTATTGCAGCGCTATTATCATACGTATTAGCTGAAAATCTCGGCGGGTCAGGAGTATTAGCAGTAACCGCACTCGGCTTCTTCTTCGGAAATGTCTACGTAAAAGAAAAAATCAAACTGCTCAACATAGAAAGCGTGCTCACAAAAGCGCTCTACATTCTAGTCTTCATGCTAACCGGACTCATCATCAAAATACCATACACTGCAGAGTTTTTCATCACCTCAGGACTACTGCTGGCAGCATACACTGCCATAAGATTCATAGCAGCATGGTTCACAGTCCATGAAGAATACACAATCAACGAAATATTAATCATGGCACTGGACGCGCCAAAAGGAATAGCAACAGCAGCAGTCGTATTTGTACTGGCAGTATATAATATCGAAGGCATGAGCACAGTAGTAGACATGACATTCGCATTCATTTCGTACAGCATTATTTTATCATCAATCGTAACTTGGTTCAGCACACATGAAAACCATCCTCGTAGACACTAACTTTTTAGTAGAATGCGCAAAGAACAAGGTAGATATGCATTCAGAACTGACAAGAATTCTAGATTTCTCATTCGAAGTTGCCATCCTTGATAGAACCATGGAAGAGCTTGATACCATAATCGCGCGAGGCAAAAAAGAAGGACAATACGCAAAACTGGTAAAAACAATACTGATGACGAAGAAAGTAACAATAATGCCCACTGCCGGCGGGCATACAGACAACTTACTTCTTGAGAAAGCTGATGAAAACAACATCATAGCAACAATGGACAAAGAATTAAAGCGGAAATTAAAGAGGAAAGGGCAGGATGTTGTGATTATTAGAGCGCAGAAGAAGCTGGCGTTGATGAAAGCATGAAGTGCAAACTAAGCCAACTCAAACAAGAAGAAGTAAAAGAAACTGCAGCACTCATCAAAAAAATCATACGAGAAAATCCTTATTATAACAATGCGTCAAAAAAAGAATTCATAACATGGTATACACCATATCAACTCAGTAAACACTTGGAAAAGAAAGACATGATTCTTGTTGTGGCAAAAATAGGGGACAAAATTGCAGCCTTTGGTTCGGTATGGAAATCCTTTGGCGGAGTAGGTTACAGCGACTGGACAATGGTAGACAAAAAATATCGAAGACACGGAATAGGAATCGCAATATGGAATTACAAAATCAATTTGGCCAAGAAAAATGGCATACATAAGGTCATGGCTGACTCACTTGTAATCAACAAAGAAGGTACAGCATTTGCAAAAGCACACGGCTTGCGACGCGTCGCAGAATTGAAAAAACACTGGTACGGACAAGACTATCACCTCTGGGAAAAAGTTATCGGCAAACCTTCAGCAAAAACCACACACTTCGATTGGAAGAAAATAGAAGAATAGGCACAAGCTCTATAAACCCCCTTCTGGTTTTTCCTCTACTTATTTGGAGGATATTGAAGCTTAAGCCCTTCCATAATGGTCTTCGAATCTGATAATGTCATCTTCGCTGATGATCTCTCCAAACTGAACTTCAACAATCGTAACAGGCTTCTTGCCATTGTTTGAAATGCGGTGCTTCTGGCCTTTCTTGATGAAAACATCCTGGCCTGCCTTTTTTGCAAGAATCTTATTCCCAACAGTAAAAAGACCACTGCCACTCGCAACAGTCCAATGCTCTGCCCTGTGCTTATGCTTCTGCAAACTGATAGCATGACCAGGATTAATGACCAAAACCTTCAACTGCCAACCAGGAGAACTTCTCAGCGTCTCATAATAGCCCCAAGGGCGATGAACTTTCATGCCAGCGGAAAACACCATAACCTTTATAAATCCCTCTCTGGTTTTCGAGTACAGATGAGATAACGGGGGTTTCTTCTAACCGCTCGTTATTGATGGAGACCAAAAAATGTTTTACAAGATAGAAGTAAAAGACCACATAAGAGTACCGCCACGGTTTTTCACATTCGATGTAAACGAAGCTGTACTCAAAGCAGTCAAACAGAAGTACGACGGCTTGATTGATCCAAACTTAGGCGTAGTCATAGATGTCTCGCAAGTCAAAGAAATAGGAGAAGGCGTAATAATCCCAGGAGACGGCGCAAGCTATTACGACACCACATTTGAATTACTCGCATTCCAACCAGAACTACAAGAAGTCTGCACGGGAAAGATCAAAGACATTGCAGACTTTGGCGCGTTCATCACACTAGGACCAATAGACGGAATGATACACATCTCACAAACAATGGACGACTTCGTAACGTTCGCAAAAGACAAAACATTAAGCGGAAGAGACAGCAAAAGAGCACTAAAAGTCGGCGACATGTGCAGAGCAAGAGTAATAGCAGTATCATTCAAAGACGTTACCAATCCAAAAATCGGCCTAACAATGAGACAGCCAGGACTCGGAAAGCTAGAATGGATAACAGCAGAAGAAGAGCCTGCAGCTGCCCCAGAAGAGAAAAAAGAAGAAAAGAAAGCCGGTAAAAAGGAGAAAAAAGAAAAATGAGCAAGAAAAAAGCCTGCAAACGATGCAAATACTTTTTTGAAGGAGACGAATGCCCGCTATGCAAGACATCGCAATCTGTAACAAACTGGAAAGGCAGAATATTCATAGTTGACGCCAAACAAAGCGGCATAGCCAAGAAGATTGGTGTTGATAATGACGGAGAATACGCAATCAAGGTGACTTAATGGACTTAGAAATCAAGAACAAGAAAGAAAATCCAGTATTGCAGAGACAAGAAATAACTGGAGAGATTAAATTTACAGGAACAGCAACACCAAGCAACAAACATTTACAAGAAGAACTAGCGAAGAAACTAGGAATACAAATAGAATTGGTCGCAATAAGACACATTTACGGCTCATTCGGATCAGGAAAAGCAGCATTCGAAGCAGTTGCTTATGCAACCAAAGAACAATTCGACAAAATAGAGCCGAGAAAGAAACTTGCAAAAGCAGCGCCAGGAGCAGCTCCTGTGGCAGCACCAGCTAAGTGATAACCATGGCAGACAAAAAAGCACCAGTGAAAAAAGGACCACCAACCAAAGGCGCGTGGAAACTATACGAGAAAAAAGGCGACAAATTGGAACGCAAGAACAAGAGCTGCCCGAAATGCGGACAAGGATTCTTCATGGCACAACACCAGGATAGATTGTATTGCGGTGGCTGCGGGTATACAGAGTTTCAGAAGAAAGCGAAATAATTTCTTCATTTTCACGAAATTTTACAAAAAAGAGGTGTACTGATGAAAAGGTACGAAAGAAGTTTAGTTGAGGCCTTGTCGTTGTTAACAATCGTCATCTCTTTGTCTTCAGTCGGCTCCATGTATGTTTATTACATCGGAACTTTTGACACGTTCCTCATGCCATTAATCATGCATCAGGCCGTAATAATCATTCTTGGAGTTCTATCATTCATTTACTTGGCGTACGCGTTATATGTTTACCACAAGAAAACAAAAGCACAGTAGAATTCACAAATAGATTCCAAAAAATAATCACGCAGCAATAGATTCGGCCATCGTAAGCACACCGCGCTCTTGGAAATGCGCATCATAAAATTGCTGAGGAGTTATCTTCCTATAGATTCCTCTTTTATTACTGTACATGCCGGAATCAGCTTTCTGCTTCAATTCATCCACAACATCCTCAAATTTTCGCGTATATCTGCCATCCACAATAGGATCTTCCACACTCAACCGATAATTTGCCACGCCGACTGCCACAAGGATACCCAGATGACGGGCGGCTTTATGAATATTTCTTCCCATACTCCAAGCTTCTTCCATTTCCGTCTTTGGCAGCAGTGCGGCAAACTCATCACCGCCTACCCTTGCATTCGTATCTGATGCGCGGCGGAAATAGAGTTTTAACAAGTCAGCAAATTCCTTTAGCACTGTATCTCCCACATCATGCCCATACTCATCATTCACATATTTCAAACCATTCAAATCAAAATACAACAAAGCAACATTATCAGGACTACCACCCTTCTGAATATCCCGCCGGGCCATTCTCACATCATAAAGCAACTGATCCTCAAAACACCTTTTGTTTTTCAACCCAGTCAGACTGTCTGTAGAAGCACGCTGTAACAAAGTCGCATATTCGACCCTTGAAATTACTACAATGTCACCACTTTCTTTCACTATTCTATCAATCGATCCTGGGAAGTTGTTCATCTCCATAAACCATAAAACAGTAAATTGGAATGGGCCAAGGCATATAGCTAAGCGCTCAGCTCAAGGCCCGTGTTGCGTTGAGAGTTTGCGCACGCGTCAATCAACGCTCATCCTTCCACTGTTCTTTTCCATTGAAATCTAAATAGAAAAAGAAAGATATAATACTGACGTACGTACAGTACTGCTGTATGGGCAAAGTCATGTGCATGGGGACATTCGACATATTGCATCCAGGACATTTAGACTACTTCAGACAGGCAAAGCAGTATGGAGATTACCTTATTGTTGTAGTTGCACGGGATTCAACAGTCCTAAAAGAAAAAGGAAAACTGCCAAGATTTGGAGAAAAAGAAAGGCACGCACGCGTGACTGCTGTGCAAATCGTGGATAAGGCGATTTTAGGAAACGAAGGAGATAAACTGAAAATTGTTGAGCAAGAAAAGCCAGACGTGATTTGCTTAGGATATGACCAGAAAGTTGATGAAACAAGATTAAAAGAAGCGCTGGCGAAAAGAGGACTGACGCCACTTATCTTTAGAGCAAAAGCATATTTTCCAGAGAAATACAAGAGCTCGCTTATGAGTATTTCCAGCAATCTATAGCGTGGTCGTTCACCATGCCAACAGCCTGCATGAAAGCATAACAAATCGTGCTGCCCACAAACCTGAAGCCGCGCTTTTTCAATTCTTCAGACATTTCATCAGATTCTTTTGAAGTCGCCTGCCACTGACCGCGCTTTATCCGGTTTCTAATAGTTTTTCCTTTTGTGAACTGCCAGATATATCTGTCAAAAGAGCTGAATTCCTTCGTAACTATAAGGAAAGCTTTCGCGTTGCTGATAGTAGATTCTATCTTAAGCCTGTTGCGAATAATTCCAACATCATTCATCAAACGCTTCACGTCCACTGCAGTGAACTTTGAAACCTTTTGCGCGTCAAAATTCTTGAAGGCTTTTCTGTATCCTTCCCTTCTCTTCAAAACAGTACTCCAGGAAAGACCGGCCTGAGCGCCCTCCAAAGTAATAAATTCAAACAATTTCCTGTCATCATGAACCGGAACTCCCCATTCCTCATCATGATAGCGCTCGTACAAAGGGTCGCCATTGCCAAAACAACGAGATTTCATCAACGACTATCCGTCTTAGATGTTAATAAAGTTTTCTTGAAAAAAACATGCAAACCTTTATAAATGAACACTCTCGTGAATAGATTACTATTCTCAAAGATATAGTATCGAGAACCTAGGTTCTTGAGTACACTCGGAAATCCTTTGGATTTCCGATGTTTAAAGAATAGATAAGAGCAGACCATGCCATTTTCAAACCTAAACCTACCAGCGCCAATCCTTAAGGCAATACACGACCAAGGATATTCAACGCCAACATTAATCCAATCACAAGCCATACCATTAATTCTTACTGGAAAAGACATCATCGGGCACTCAGAAACCGGCTCAGGAAAAACAGCCGCGTTCGGGCTCCCGATACTGAGCAAAGTCTCTCCTGGACAAGGAGTCCAATCCCTCATCCTAACCCCAACACGCGAGCTCTGCGTTCAAGTAAGCGACGCATTACGCGGATTCGCAAAATACCTCCCACTCAAAATCGTTCCAGTGTTCGGCGGAGTCGGAATCGGACAACAAATCAACGCAGTACGCACCGCAGAAGTCATCGTCGCAACACCCGGCAGACTACTCGACCTGATCGAACGGGGGCTGAGACTAAGCACAGTAAAGTACCTAGTACTTGACGAAGCAGACCGAATGCTCGACATGGGATTCATTGATGATGTAGAAAAGATTTTACGCCATACTCAAAAAAACAGACAGACACTATTGTTCAGCGCGACATTATCACCCCGACTGAAAGCACTAGTGCACAAATACATGAACAATCCCACACCAGTACACGGACAAACCCAAGTCGACACGAGCCTGCTCACTGAAAAAGCATACGCAGTACCCATGCCAGACAAATTCTCCCTTCTGGTGCACTGCCTCAAACACGAAACTCCTGGAATCGCGCTTGTTTTCTGCGCAACACGACGCAGCTGCGATAAAGTCGCAAAGAATCTACGCATGCAAAAAATCGACGCGACACCAATCCACGGCGGACTTTCCCAAAGCAAACGCATCAACACGATCAACACACTGCACAAACGCGGAATTGGAATCCTCGTTGCAACCGATGTCGCTTCGCGCGGACTCCACATCAACAATATCTCACACGTCTACAATTATGAACTACCACAAACAGCAGATGATTATGTCCACCGCATCGGACGCACCGCGCGCGCAGGAGCAAAAGGCGAAGCGGTCACGTTCGTAACGCCACAAGACGTACGCGATTTCAAACTCATACTCCGCAGCACAGGAAGACAAGTCACATCTGTACCACTGCCGAAATTTGAGAAAGTCACCATGGTCGCAGGACCAACACAAGAAAGAACGTTCCAACACCACGGCGGACAGAAAAGACAGAAACAATTCTGGAAAAGAAGACGATAGTAACATTTTTATACACGCCTCAGCTAATAAGAGTCATGTCAAAAAGAGGGAACGTAGAACTTTACATATTTCTCGCATTTGCAGTCGTTGCAGGAATTGGTCTGACGTACACAATGCTTGCTGACAAACCAACAGGTTTGTGGGGTGCTTCTTTGGACTGCCAGCCACAATGTTTTAACGCGCTTGGTGGCAATGAATTGCGCCAATGCCTGGCAAACTGCGGCCAAGAAATACCACCTGAACAACATGATGTACAGGAATGCTACCAGTGTACCTGTGAAAAACTTACTGCAGAGAATATGGACCAAGCACGAGAAATATGCGAAAAATCGTGCGGCTCAGAAGCAACCATCACGAGTGTTGTACCAGGACTCTGTCAATACTGATTATTTCATCTTTTTTCTGAGTTTGTTCAACTGTTCATACTCATCTTTAGTCGCATTACCGGCTTTGCATTTTTCTTCCAATATGGCCAGGTCTTCGCGGTATCCTTTTCTTAACTTTTCAAGATCCTTTTTTCCAATGGTCATGTGTCGGAAACCCCTTGCACGGAAACCACTGGCTTCAGATTGTAATATGAAGCGCGGGGTTTCCGAGCATGCTCAAGAACCACTCGTGGTTCTTGACACGCTAGAAGTTAAGATAAGAGCATTTTAATGTTTCGGTTATATACGCATAGCCAAGTTTATAAAGGACGCGCGTTTTTTGTATATAACCACTGAGTGGTAATGAATAATGACGATAACAAAAGTTAAAGGATATGAATTCGAGATGTTCATAGTAAAAGACTCGTTCAGCAGGCGAGCCATACAATTCATGAATCACATCATCGAAGCGCTGAACGCACTAGGAGTTCCAGAAAGCCAGATTGACGTCCAAATGGAAAAATTCGCCTTGAAAAACGCTCCCGCATCAGTATTGTGGTTCATGGATGGACACCGCATGTACTACAGCTATGAAGCAGCTTCGAAGTTTGTTGAAAACTTGTACGTCGTCTCAAAAGTAATCGCGCTTGAAGTCGACGCCGTGATCCATAAACGGAAAACAATACAAGACTTCATCAGCGAATTCAAAGAGGAAGAAGATGTTGAGGAACAACGCAAAGAAGCACGAGAGACATTGGGAGTAAGCCACGATACCAAAGATTTAGACGCTATTAATAAGAGATACAAGGCATTAGCAAAAGAACACCACCCTGATGTTTCTACAGGCAATCTGACCAAATTCAAAGCAATCAACCGCGCGCACAAAATATTGAAAAGAGAATTGGGATAATTTTTACTTGTTTCTCGGATCGTCAGCAGAATCTAGGTAGGTGATTCCCCACGGGCCGGTGCCGTGCACCTGGATGACTGCCTCTTCATCCTTCGTGAAAGCCACCATAGAATGACCGATTGGCATGATTATAACGCTTCCAGCTGTGTATTCCCTGGCTTTTTCTGGATCACTTCCTTCCGCGAAATAGAAAGTTCCTGAGAGGACCGTCACGTGCTCAATCGCAGGATGAGTGTGCGGTGCTATCTCATAATTAGGAGGAAGCTTCAACCTAAATGTGAACGGTTCAGGATTCTTCAAACCACCCGCCTCAATGACCGCGATTTTCGCACCTGGAGGCAAAGAAGGCGGAGCGTCTGCCCACACGAGTTCATCCACAGAAACAAGAACAGGACTCATCGGGACCGGCGCAGGTTGCTGCGGAGCGCACGCAACCAATAACGCGAATACGATTAGCAATCCGAACTTCTTTTGCATGAATACACAGACGCGCTCGCAACATTATAAAGATTACGATTTGTGAGAAGACGGGATGGAAGCCTTCTGCGGAAAGCAATAGAGAAATCAAAAATAAAAGAATAAAAATTATCGCGTTAGCGCGTATCCGCCGCCAATCAATGCACCTGAGAGGTTCATGATACCCATGTACACTCCAAGCGGGGCTCCGAATCCTCCAAGCAGGCATAGGACGAAGCATAGAACGCCCAAAACAACACCTGCGCCAAAAGCATCCAAGTATTTGCCTTTGAACTCGACAATCTTGCTGCCGCCCCAAATACCGAATACGATTGCTGTTATTGCAGCAATGTCCGGCGTAAACAGTTGCCCTGCAGGGGCATATACTTTGCCCACAACATAATATAACACATCGAGCACTATCCAAGTAAGGACAGGCCACTTCAATGCACGTATGTAATCTGCCATAAAATCACCTCGTTGATACGCGATGATGAGAAGACGACATATTTAAATCTTCGCCGTGCAACAAAGAGAAAGTTGAAAGCCTACGGTGGGCTACAGAAGCAGAAGTGGGATCCCTCAACAGACTCCTGAACCTTACATTCCTCATAATGCTGGTTTATTTATAATTTTCGTACGGCTGGTCGGCAACCGATATACCGACTAGATTTTTATACGTGTGTTCTCTTTTGAGAATTATGAGTATTGAAATCGAACGAAAATTCTTCCTGAAAAAGATTCCAAGTGGATTGAAGCTGGGCAAATCTTTTGAGCGATACTACTTATTTATTGGTAAAAAAACAGAAATACGTCTGCAAAGAAAAGGAAATGAGTGCGAAATTGAACGAAAAGAAATCAACTCTGATCTCACAGCACACAAATACCCTCTGGCCATTAGCGTTCAAGAATTTGATGAACTTAAAAAAACCTTGCGAAAAAAGATAACCGGAAAAGTCTACCGATTATCCGATTCACCGAAGACATCATTAAAAGTATATGACGGAAATCATGCAGGATTAATACGTATAGAGGTAAATTTTCAAAGTGAAAAAGAAGCGCGGTCTTTTGTTCCACCTTCCTGGTTTGGAACTGAACTCACTTCATCCCCAGTTGGTCGAGATTCCATACTTATCAAAATGAATCTGAAAAGGTTTCGACGTCTACTAAGCGAACTGTAGAAATCAGTACAAATTTGCTGCCTTCAATCTTGGCCCAAAATCGAGATATTCTTTTCTGCGTTCTATGACCGTAAGCTTTATTAAGTAGTTATACTTATCATACTTAAAATACTTAGGAGGCAGAAAAATGGTAAACATGACATTAGCGGTTCCGGAAGAATTGAACAAGGTTATGAAACAACATAGTGAAATAAAATGGAGTGAGATAGCCAGAAAAGCAATGTGGGCGCACGCAAAAAAACTTGAATTAATGGAAAAGCTTGTTGCCGGAAGCAAACTAACAGAAAAAGACGCAGAAGAGATTGGTGAAAAAATCAAAGCAGGATTACACAAGAGATACTACGGATGAAGTTAGTACTCGATACAAATATTCTTGTGGCAGCATTAATCAAGGATTCTGTAACACGAGAGATTCTTTTGCATCCAGAAATGGAATATTTTGTTCCTGAGTTCGCTTTTCAAGAAATCGAAAAGATTACTACTGAAATTTTGCACAAGTCTAAGCTATCAGACGAAAAATTTCAACTTCTGATAGAGAGCCTCAAAAGCAACCTACTTATTGTACCTGAAACTGATATCAAGCACAGGGAAGAAGCAGCACGCGTTATGGATTCTATCGACCCAAAAGACGCAATTTTTATCGCACTTGCTCTATCGGTCAGAAATGATGGAATCTGGAGCGAAGACAAACACTTCGAAAAACAGAACCGCATCAAAATCTGGAAAACAAAAGACCTGATCAAATATCTGGAGATTAAGCACTAGATCGACTTCAAGCACACTGCAGTCTCAACATCGAGGGATCCATACTAAACTACTAGAGCCTCCGATGTGCTCCGTAGATTAAGTTTGGAGCCCTTTAAGGAATTTCTGCGGGCTCCTGAATGAAATAACTAACGTGGTTGAAGTTTATTATTGTTTCGATGGTGTACCAATTAGTTTGATGTCCTCGAAAAATGTTCTGCTATTTCTTGCAAACGTAGACATGCCCTGTTTCGACGTGACCCTTTTGCCATTGTTTGAGTATCCGGTCGAGTGTCCTGTCCGTTACCGCTTGCCGTTCGGCAAGCGGAAGGTCGTCCTGAAAGAAGATGAACGGTGCGCGTAACCTGAACAGTGCAAACATGCCTTTCAGCGCTTCCGGAGACATCGCAAATTGGTATGCATGCTTCTCGACGTGCTTGAAACCGGAGGCCGCAAGGACGTCCTGCAGCGTGCGGTCTTCGATAGAGAACATCTTGCCGCTCGTATTGCACTCTTTCTCGAACGTCTGCGCGACTTCGTACAAAAATCCGCTTTTTTCTCCTAGGTAGGCCGCGGGAACGTTGAACGACAGCACTCCGTGCTGCTTGAGAATCTTGCCTGCCTTGGGGAAAAACTCCTTCCATTTGAAGTTCCAAAGCGCTGAGGCAGCGATAATCTGGTCTATAGGGGAATCTACCGAGGAATCGATCATTTCAAGATTTCCGCGAACAGGCATAATCCGTGCATGCGCAGCGAACTTGGATGCGTAGCGTGCCAACGCCTCCTCGGACAGGTCGATGCCAATGATTCGAGGCGATTGTGAACGGCACACTTCCTCAGTAAAAATTCCTGTGCCGCATGCCGCATCAACAATGCTGTGGCTGTCCTGAATCGCGATGCGATTGAGGATTGCGCGTGCGGTCAAGCGGTAGTAGTTCCCCGACGTCGCACAGTAGCGTTCGTAGAGCTTTGCGTACTCACGCCAATTAAATTCCCTGTTCCTGTAGATGCTCTCGAGTGGCGAAGACACAGTATCCTCACGCTACGTTAATCTCGCGCTCGTCAAAGCACACTTTCCCCTGCTGGTAGAGTGAATTCTTCAAGCGCTCCATTTCCTGGCGCACAACGTCATCAGGAGCAGTGCTGCCCGTCATTTTACGGTAGATGAACCGGTCACTTGTCACTCCAAAGAGCAGTTTCGGGTCTGCAAATCTGTCCCGGAGCCGGTACTGCGATCCGGTCACGATCGTTGACGGACCGTAGAGCAGACGGACAATCTCCTGAGGGTTTCCTATCTTGTGCTCGAACTCAGTAACGAACGTTGCAAGCCGCTCCTGGTCACACGGGAAGTTCAGTCCCGCCTGCAATAGTCGTTGCGGCGACACGAGCGTCCCCCGCTCAGAAGCATTGAACAGTGCAGTATTGATTATGGGAGAGCCGTGTTCAACTGCGACCTTGACCTGATCAAGGGCAGTACCGTTGTCATCGTGGCCATGGAATTCAAGCAATCCGCTGTATCGGGCGCGAATGGCATCAAAGAGCCGTTCCGCAATCTCCCGGTTGCCGATTCCAAGACTGTCACACACAATCAGAGAGCGCGCGCCAGCGTCGCTGAGGCGACTAGACCATTCCGCGAGTCTGTGCTCAAGTCCGCTTTCTGCGCGCGTCGTGTCAGTCAACGCTACGTCGACCGGCTTGCCGTACTGCTTGGTGAAGTACTCAACCAGCGAAACTGCATTGTTGAGCACATCCTCGGGCTTCCAGTCCGCGAGCGTCTGCGAAATGAAGTGGTCACTTGTAGGGATCCAGAAGCACGCGCTTGCATTCCGGTAAGGCGCAATCAGGTGTCCCGTCTGATCAAGATGCGAGCGCATGGCGTGACTGTAAACTGCGGACTCTACGTTGGTTTCCTTCAGTGCTTCCAGAATCTGTGCAACACGCTTTTCCTCCGCAGAACAAATGGACGGGTAACCAACATCGATGATGGCTGTGGGAAGCGCTTCTGCAAGCGTCTTCATCATACTTGCATCTATCAAGAAATTAGCCGCGATGCCGTCTCTCCGGCAGTCTTCACGGATTTTAATGGGTTTTTTTTGTGTCATTGCGTCTCCACCCGTTTTCGAGGATGAGTCACTTCTAACTACTACATAGTAGTGAAAAGTAATTAAATGTTTGCTGTCGAAAGTCTACGACAAAACAAAAAATATTTAAATAGCCCTTCAGTACGTTACCCTATGGAGTTAGGCCCGTTATTGCAAGAAGTCGGCTTGAGCGAGAAAGAAGCAAAGGTCTACCTGGTTTTGCTCTCCTTGGGTCCTTCAACAGTCAACATGATCGCCGAACGTTCTGACCTCATTCGAACAACAACCTACGACATCCTCAAATCGCTGCGAGAAAAAGGCATTGTGGCTAGCCTTGTGAAAAATCGAATCCTCCATTTCGAAGCTGCAGACCCGCAAAAGCTCATTGAAAGTCTCGACGCGAAGAAACAAAAAATCCAGGAAGCACTTCCGGAACTGAGAAAATTACGACAATTCGTCACCGAAGGGCCAACACTTGAACTCTACGAAGGAGTAGAGGGCATTCGCACGATCTGGCAGGATATTCTCGGAGAAAAACAACCGCTCCTTGCATTTTCTAACTACGAATCCGTGTTCAACACTCTCAAATATTTCTCGCCCAGATTTATTCAACAACGAGTAACAGAGAAAATTCCTGCGAAGCTACTCACTGAAAAAACACCTGGCGCAATCGAGACATGGAAGAAAAAGGACAAGCAAGAGCTTCGGGAAACCCGATTCTTGCCCGCGCTAGAACGAACGAAAATAACAGAATACATCTATGGAGATAAAGTCGCAATTCTGTCAACAGACCCGCAAAACCCGCTCGGCATCATCGTGAGGCACGCCGATTTTGCCAAGCAGCAAACGGTTCTATTCGAAATGTTATGGAAACAAGCACAACCTTAAAATCCTCTGAATTTTTTGTAGCGCAAAACGCGCTATTTTCCGAGTGCTCCAAACTTAACCGTTAAAGCCTCACACGGGAAGCAGCACCCTCTTCGTAAGCATACAATTGCTTGCTTGAGGTTGCAAGAATCTACTTGCTATAAAGTGCTGCTTGTATTTATTTGTTTTGTTCATAAAATTCAAGCAACGAATAAAGCATTAAATAACTATTGGAAAGAGCGAAGTCAAGACCGTCAGAAAAGGTGAAGGAATCGCAAATAAGAATCGAGAAGAAGTTACTTCTTTTGCGGCGCGTATTTAATGCCTTTGTAAACAAAGGGCTTTCCCGCTTCCACTGATGTCATCCAGTCTTCGTTTTTGGCTCATTTACAGCCGTGGGTGCACGACGTACCCCAAGCACACCCAGCCAGCCATCGCAGCTGTCGCTAAGGCGGTATCTGTCGTGGCCTTCGAGGTTAGACCCGCAGTGCAGGTAGTCGACCCACAAGGCCTGACCAAAGGGCTTGGGCTGTTTTCGAGCATCATATTCCTCAACAACGTAATGTCCAATACTCGTGATGCCTCGTGCTTTAAGGAATCTGCCATAAGGAGTTGCCTGTTGGCGGAAGTGGAAACGTGTTGGGGCGTATTCTTCAAAAGCATTTGTTGGAAGGTTTCTTCTGTAATCCTTTCTTGGAAGCAATAGTACGCCACTTTTAATCGCCTTTTCGGGATCAGTCTCAGCACGTTCTCTAAGCGCCTTCCAAGTTATCGCATCAAGATAAAATTCATTGCCACTTCTGTGGGCATCCGTAGCTTTCGTAGGGTTTTTGAGAATCGGGTTAAATTTTCTTGATGCAATCAAAATCTCTCCTTTTAGACCGTAATTGTAGTTCTCAGCAGTCCACGTTCCTGTATTTCTTTGATGGTACTCTTCGTGCCCTTTCGCAGCAATACGATGCTCGGCAAGGTCCTCAGAAGTGATAAGTTCAAGACCCTTTTTCTTCAAGGCTGCAACGCCCTTGTCAAAAGAACCAAAGTGTTGGTAACCTTTAAGCTGTTCTTTCTCGCCAGCAGGAATTGTGAGTTTGTTCATATGAGTATTCGCCCTACGCTTCAATTAAATAACACCATTATATAAAGCTATCTATTTTAGCCCCTTAATAGTAGTTACAAAATAGTAGCAATTCCTCTGATTTTCCCCACAGTTCGAAAAGGGTACCTTTTGGGATGGTTAGAAATGTTCGCAATCAACCGGAGTTTTGGGAGGATCTTTTTGCTGTTTCGTTTTCGCGTACAAATCATTCAGCCGCCGCTCCCATTCTCCTGGCTTCAGTACATCAGGTTTCTGCGCGGTCAAAAATTGGAAGAAAACAGTTTGGTCATCAGCGCGGACCTCTGCTATTCCTTCTGGTTTTCCTGTCATACATTTGTATGAAAGAACTATCCGATCATCCTGATATGCGTGAAATGAGTTCCAGCCATGCGCTGCACACGGCTTGCCAAGCATTTGTGCAACAGTTTGTACTTTCGTGGCTATGTTCTCAATATTCTCGTCCATAACGCTTTGTATACTTGTTGACTTTATAAAAATTCACTTACACCCTTAAAAAATCTAGGGTTTATCTTAATGTTTGCTCATACGCTATTTTGCGACCATACGTTCCAACTTTAATTAATGGATTAGATTTTTCCCATTTTTTAAGTTGTTCAGAAGCAAAATCTTCAGCGCGTTCTCGCCCTAATGAACGAAGCGTAGAATAACGAGCAACCAAATAATCCATTATATTGCCGACCACTAAACCTCCAACAAAGGCTGTTGGAATTGCAACAGTTATTATCTGTTCTAAAGTTTCATGATTTATCATATTAGTAACTACCATTTAGTAGTATATAAATCTTGTGAAATCCTTCGCCATTTGGGAGGGTGTTGGTCTTGCTCTTTCCAATCGTTGTTTTAATAGTCTTTTAGAGCTTGGTTTTTGGCACATCAAGAAGTCTTGGTTTTTCTAATCTGCTTGATGCTGGTGTGCTTTGTTCGTGGGTGGCACGGCTGCTTTTTTCTGGGTGTTATCGTCGGTAATGGCACGGCCAAAATGGCGTTTTTGTGGAACGGTATATTGTACCCTGCGGGGCACAAATAGGTGTTTAATCCATTCTTCAACTTCGTTTCTGCGTAAGACTTTGGCGTAGCGTTTGAAGCTTTTAGCGTAAGCGCTGTGTGTTACCGCAATGACCCATCGTGAAGTGTATTTTTGGTTGTTTTCTAGTGTCTTTTGTGCGAGACGTCTGTGTTTTTTCGGCAAGCCAAAGGGTGTTTCAACTTCAACAGCCCATTCCTTGTTGTTACACTCGAATAAGATGTCGGGGTATTGTGTTAGGTGTATGCTGACTTTCTTGGTGTATTGGCGTAGTTCGTCAGCAATTATGTTTACCACGAAAGTGTGTTCGTAGCTTTCCACGCCATTTTTCTTTATCAAGAAGGGTTGCGGGTGGGTTTCGCCTAATGGAACAAAGCGTTTTAATTCGTAACCTTGCCTTGTGAGGTATTCTTGTTCTTCTGGAATTAAGAAGTCATACCAGTGCACTGCTTTGCTCGACAATTTATCAGTATCAATTCTGATTTCTCTTTTTTGTATTTCCTGTGTTGCAGGGGCGGTCTGAACCTTTGGTTCAGGTTTGACGGGTTCTTCGTCAAAAAGGTCAGAGTTTTCAATTCCTTGTAAATCAACGTCGGTGCGCATTGGAGTATACCGTAGTCGCCTGAACGCGCTGACAAAATATAGGGTGCTGATTATTGTTGCAAAAAGTAGCGCGCATACCTGCCAAATACTGGTAAGAAATTGCCAGATAATTGTTGCCAGTCTTAGAGCTAGCAGAGCTGTAAATACGATAATTCCTCCATAAAATGCAAAGTCAACTATCGGGTCACTAGATTGGCTGGATTTCATCTTTGAACTCCATCGCTTTGCGCTTGAGCATTTCCCGCAGTTCTGGGTCGTTTTGCACCCATTCGAGAAATGGACTCTTGACTATATTGGCAGGTTTTTCGGCTTCTTCCAGCTTGCTTTTCAAGGCAAGCGTGGGGTCTACGATTTCCGCACACTTGCAGCAGTACAAGGCGTTTGGACTGTTGATTTCTCTGCATCTTGGGCAGGCTCTGAGTTGTGGTTTGTAGGGTATTGGTTTTTCTCCTGGCTTCATTCCGTTAATGCGCAGTATGTCTTCATCCAAATCCTTGCCAGAAATGTGGACGTAACAAGATGGCATCCTGCTTCCTTGTATCCAGCCGAAATAAGCGTTCATTTGGTATTCTGTCAGGTGTCTGGCAAGTTGTGAAGCTCTGCTGTGCCTGAAAATGTACGGGTGGCAGCGTTTTTTGATGCCAGCTTTTTTGAAAGTTTCTATCAAAATCTTGCGGATGCCTTCATAGGTCGTTTGTTTGTGGTAGTCTTTCGTTCCGATATTCACCCATAGCGGAGCGTAGGGGTTGGCATTGTCAGGGTGAATATCGAGCCATTTGACTAAGTAAGACGTAGCGGAAATTATGCGTAACCTTCGCCTGCCAGTCTTTCCAGAGACATTCAACACAGTACCGCTTGCATCAATCTTGATTTGACCGATGGTTAAGTTGCCAATTTCACCAATGCGTGCCCCACTTTCTGCTAATATTGCGATTACTGCCTTATTTCGTGGATGGTCAGCTGTCGCTATCAACTTGTTAACCTCATCTTCTGTAAGAAGTTCAGATTCTTGGGTTAACGGCTTGTCTTTTTGCGGAATAGTAGTGCAAATCCATTTGACAACTTTCGGATAATCCTCTCCGTCAAGCCATTTGTAAAATTGTTTCAGTATGACTTTCACGTCGTGCTTTGTCCAAACAGAATAATTGCCTGATTCGTAAACATGGACAATCCTTCGGATATCCTCAACGGTTGCCTGTTTGAACTGTTTGCCTAACGCTTCACCGATAACCGCAAGGTTTCGCACAAGTTTCGTAAGGCGCGAATAACCCGTTCCATCTGCCTTTACGTCGCGTGCAAACTTCTCGACGAGTCTTTTATCGTCTTCGGGCATTTTTGCCTTCCAGAGCCTCGTAATCGCCGTCTGGTATTGCTTGCTAAATCGATGGTAGTCTGTCGTATCCATGTTTGGTCTCCAGACTCCTGCACTGAACAAGCCGTCAATTTCCGGAGTTTGCACATCTATCATAAAGCCAAAATCACCTTATCAACTTTGTAGCGCATTTTGCGGACATTCTGTGCCCGACTATAAAAGCAGGTAGCACATTTAGATGAGACTTTGTCCAACCCAAACATACATTGCTTTTTGCGCTTATCAACTTTGCAGGACACTTTGCGGACACGCCTTCTATAAAAGCGTGTAACTCGAAAATGTCGGACTTTGTCCAACAAAAAGATACATTGTTTTTCGCGCTTATCAACTTTGTACAGCGTTTGTCCGTACAATTTGATGTTTTTTTGCTGATATAAGCGTTGTAGCGCGCTTGTCACTACAATTGTTTTCTGGCTTTATGTACTTTCAGGCCCAGTAAGGGCCCAGTGGACA
>CAZCCU010000002.1:0-71835 GCA_964497645.1 uncultured Methanosarcinales archaeon | reverse complement strand
TAGGCCAGATTTTTGTGACAATGTTCCTGACCGCGGCTATTTTTACAGGATTTGTGGAACCAACGGCGACTTTCATACTTCTTTTCTTTGCCCGTTTTCGTAAACGTAAGTTTTTCCTTCTTCTTCAGTGTGTGTTTGGTGATGTGAGCCGTCGCAGTATGGCCTTGTTTTTGACAGTCCGCACATGCAGATTTTTTTCATTTCCCCGCCGACTTCTATTTTTGCCGGATGTTTGTCCCCGATTTTAATTAATCGCGCCATTTATTTTCCTCCGACAAGCGAGAATAACTTCTCGACTTCTGCCCAGCTGATGTTCTTGAACACGGTTTCAACGTAGTCTGCTCGCTTTAATCCGTAATCTATCATAAATGCGTGTTCAAAGACGTCGATAACTAGCAGTGGTGCGCAAGATGACAAGTGCCCGACATCGTGCTCGTTTATCCAGCAGTTGAATATTCTGCCAGTGGATATGTCGTAATATACGACGCCCCATCCTATTCCGCGCATTGTGCAGATTGCTTTCATTTCTTTTTCCCAGTTTTCTACAGAGCCGAATTCGCGAACAAGCGCTTTTTTCAGCGCTCCATCTCCAACAGGTTTCGCGTCTTTTGTCAGGCATCTGAAGAATAGTTCGTGGAGTCGCATGCCGTTGAATTCCCATCCAAAGCGTCGTTTTAATTCAGCAAATTCTGGTGCTGAAACATTTCCTGCTTTTACCATTGCTGAAATCGCGTCAGATAACTTATTTGTATTCGTAACATAGCCCTGATACAGCGTAAAATGATTCTTCATCAATTGGTCGGAAAGACCTTTGATTCCTATTAGATGGTCGAAATTTTTGGCTTCAAATGGCATATTTTCACCCCAATATGTAGGTTAATGCTGGGTTTTTATATCTTGCGGATAAACTATAAGAGTTACCTTCCTTCAAGTGTCTGAAATGGTGACTATCGACGGCGACGTTATAAGGCTAAGTCTGAGAAATGAAGCTGATGGCCCTATTTTGCCTGTTGATGTTATTGTTGGCAGGAATCTGACTTTTCGGATTGCAAGTGATTTGAAAGAGTTAAAGCTTGGTTACAGGCACGGAGTTTTTTCTGATTCTAATGTGCTGATAAAAACGCCTCATGTGCTTCTATTGCATACCGCCATGGAAAATGCGGGTCTTGAGGCGCGAATTCTTCATTTTGAAGAAGGTGAAGAGAACAAAAGACTATCATCGATTGATAAAATTGGTGTTGACATGGATGCAGCGGGTTTTGGCAGGGATTCTGTCCTTGTTGCAGTTGGCGGTGGAGTTTCTACTGACATGGGTGGGTATATCGCTGCTACTTACTGCGGCGGTATTCCGCTTATTCTCGTTCCTACCTCAACTGCTGCTCAAGCTGATGCGGCAATCGGTGGCAAGACTGGTGTTAATTCAGAGACCGCAAAAAATCGGTGGAGGAGAATCTACCAGCCAAAAAGAATCTATATTGATGTGGAAACAGTTCTTACATTGGAGGATCGTCCTTATCGGGAAGGTTTTGCTGAAACCATAAAGCATGGTATCATCCAGGATGCGGAATTCTTCAGATACTTGCAGAAGAACGTGAATCTGATACTGAAAAGGGATCTGGATGTTTTGACTTATATCGCTAGGAAAAACGTCATGATCAAAGGAAATGTTGTAGAGCAGGACCCGACTGAGAAAGGATTGAGGCAAATCTTGAATTATGGCCACACTGTTGGTCACGCTCTTGAGACTCTTTCAAAATATGTGCAATTCATGCACGGTGAAGCTGTATCGATCGGCATGATGGTCGCGGGCAGGATTGCTATTGGGATGGGTTATTTCTCAAAAGAGGCATTGTTAGAGCAGGAGGATTTGCTTCAAAAGTTTGGTCTTCCTACAGTCATTCCTGCTGAGATTAAGAACGAAGATATCATGAAAGCGGTCTTATTGGACAAGAAAGCGCGCGGAGGGCGCGTCAGGTACACTTTGCCATATGTATTAGGCGAAATGTGCCATTTCGATAAAAAATATTATACGACGGAAGTTGATGACGCGATCGTTATTAATGCCTTAAACCAGACACGCGCTTAGTATCTTTCTATGTAAACTTCGTTTCCTCTTTTTGAGTAGAGCATGACTGATTGTCCTCTTTCCAGGTTTTTGGCTGTGTGCGCTGTTCCTTCTTTCAAGTCGATTCTGTCTCCTGGTTTTAGAGTGTAGCTTCGTCCTTCTGCACAGAATTCGATTTTGCCAGATACGATGATTCGCGTTTCATCATGTGAATGCTCGTGCGCGTCAACAAATTCATTTTTCTCCATGACTTCAATGTATGGTTTCATTCCCTCTTTTTCAAAAATAGCTCTAAGTTCTTTCTCTGTTGGTGTTCTTGGCTTGTTCCAGGTTAGTACGCGGACGGTCATAATAGCAGGATTTGAGTCTCTGTATTAAAATTTTTTCATGTGCAGCTTAAGCTTTCTTGAATACAAGTAGAAGACAACTGAATATGCGATTAAAAATGCTGATAAGAACATGAATGATTTTCCCATGGTTTTAACTTTTGTTATATGGCCCATGATCGGGAATAATATCGTGAAGCTGAGCGCGTTTGCCATGCTTTTCATGGACAGGATGGTGGCACGGTGTGATGTTTTAGCGTGAACGTTCATGTAATGGTTTACTAGAACATCGAAGAAACCCTGCGCGAGAGGGATGAGAAAGTAAACAAGAACGCCTATGTAAGGAATCATGGCTGACATGAGCAGAGTTCCGCTAAGAACAAAAATCCATACGAGGAATAGTGATTTTTTATCGCCTATTCTCTCCTCTATTGCGTGGGCTTGTTTTGAGGAAATGGCGCTCGTCATGGATGAGAGAAATGCTATGATGCCGATTAAAGAAATCGGAATCATGACTTTTTCGAAATATGCTGATGAAATTGATAATGCGCTGTGAATTATTGCGTGGATTGGCGCTGAGAATAGTATTAAGTATTTTACATAATCGTGGTGCCAGACGTGGAGTGCGCTTTCTTTGAAATGCGCGAAGAATGCAGCTGCATTTACTTTTTTCTTTGGCGGATATGGCTCTTTCAGGAAGAATGTGAGCAGGAATGCAATGGACACTGGGAACAATGATGCCATTGCTGGAAGTTTTGGATTAATCGTGAATAGGTACGCACCTATAATGAATACGAAGGCCATGAAGGTGTGCGTCGTCATGTATATCAAGCCTGATATTCTTTTGTGCTCGTGCTCACGCTTGACTCTTTTTAGTGTATCGTAGAGAAATGCCTGCTGTGTTCCTGAGCTAAGACTCAGGGCAAGACCGCCGATTATTTTCGCTATAAGCAAAGGCCAGAATCCGTTGTAAAAAGCTAGCAGGAATATTTCTGCGATGTAGAAGAATCGTGATAAAAGCAGGGTTCGTTTTCTACCTATCAGGTCGGAAAAGATGCCTGTTGGTATTTCCAATAAAAATACTGTCAGCGTGAATGCTGCCATTATGATTGTGAATTGTTCTATTGACACCTGGGACGCGATGTAGAAAAGCGCTATAACTGGTATGAAGAATCTGCCCCACACTAGGCTGTCGATTATGAATATCAGAGGAAGATTGTATTTTATGTTCATGTTCTGAAGAACTCGTTTATTGCTTTAAATGCTTGCGGTAGTTCTGTGTATTGTTTTATGGTTAGCGCCAGCTGGCGATGATTTCCTCAACTTTGCCGTTTCTGAAGAAGACATTGTAGAGCGCATTGATTGATGGAAGATTTATTTTGCTTTTTTCAGCATATGCGTGCACCATTTGGAGCGTTCTTAATCCTTCAACAGTCTGCTCTGGCTTTGGCAATTGCTTATTTTTCTTCACTGCTTCTCCGAATTGGTGCCCGAATTGGTGGTTGCGTGATGTTTCGCTCATGCATGTTGCGAATAAGTCTCCGATGAAGCTGAGTTTTGGTATTTCAGTGTTGCTTTTGTGCTCGTACAAGTGTTCTATTTCTTTTAAGGCGAATGTTATGTAGCTTCCCATCGTATTGCACGCTTTGCTTTCGTAATATCCGTCAATGAGTCCAGCGCCGAGTGCGACTATATTTTTTATCGCTCCTCCGAACTCAACTCCGACAGCGTCTGCTTCGTATATTGGCTTGAAGTTGGTTGATGCGAAGAGCATTGTCCATTCTCGTGCGTGTTCTCCTGCTATTGTTGCCATGGCTGGCCTGTCAAGCATGATTTCTGCTGCTAAATTAGGCCCCATTAGTGTTGCGGCAGGATTTTTGAGCTGTTCTTTGATGAGTTCTGTTGGTGTTTTTAGCCCTTCATAAAGCCCTTTTGTGGTGCTGAGTATTGGCGCGTCTGGGTTTACGATGAGCGATATCATGTTTATGCAGTCAGAGAATACTGGTGAGGGAACGCAGATGATCAGTTTGTCTGCTTTCTTGATTTTCTCAACTGTATCTGCAGAATAAGTGCCATCTGATTCGATGTCTACGAGCTGGTTTTTATTGCTTCCCAGTAGCTTGGAGATTGCTTGTCCGAACTTGCCCGCGCCCACAATAACGATCATATGAGTGGTATTATGCCAGCTCTTTTAATTTTTTCTGTAAAAACTTGGCTATTTCATCTTCCCATGCTTTAGGAACTGTCTTGCTGAAGAGCTGTTTCATCCATTTCAGGGTATCATCTCTGAATCCTTCTTTGTCGCCAGCAATCATTTTGTAGACGTCGTAGCGTATTTGCGGGTCTAATCTTGCTTTCTTGGCTGCCGTGTTGAATTGTTCAAACAGCTTCTGCTTCTCTTCTTCGACTTTTCCTTCTTCTTTTGCTGTTTCTTCTGTCCAGAAGTCTTCGTAGCTGAAATCTCCTGTTTTCAGGTCTTCGAGTACTGTGAACAGGAACTTTTTGAGCTCGTCCGGCCAGTTAGCGTTGATTTCTTTTTCGTATTTCTTGCATCCTTCGATGAATCGCGCATCAATATTGCTTCTTTCGCCGTCAATTATGCGAACTAATTCCGCTTTTGCGAATTTTGGCACGTGTTTTAGGTTCCAGGCGTCTTTTTTGAGCATTTCTTTGAATTCGTTTCTCTCTCCGCGCGACTTTTCCACAAAAGCTGTTCCGCTGATTGCTTTTGCTTCTTTTCCTGCTATTTTTGCGAGGATTTGTTCGTGCATTCTTCGCAAAAACTCGTATTTGTCTTCTATGCGCAATACGTCCATGTAGCCTTGCAGTGCTAAATTCAGCGCAAAAGGTGATGGTATGGTTGTTTCGATCTCAACAAGTTTAATGGTCCCATTCTCGATGCCTTGAAGCACTTTTTTTGTGTTTTCAATGTCCATTAAGTCTTCAAGGCATTCGCGCCGTGCTTCTTGGAGTATTGTGAAGTTGTTGTCTAGTTGTTTTAAAGCGCTCATTAGTATCATTGAGCTGACTTGTTGTCTTCCAACGCGCTTTTGGCGTCCCATGTAGTTGCGCAATATCATGAACGACCTAGTTGCACAGTGTCTGAAGCGTCTTTTGAAGACTTCGCTTTTCTCAATTGCATTGTTCATGATTAAATTCAGTTTGTCTGCTTTGAGCAGTTTGATCGCCTTTATCGGATTGAGTTTTTTGTTTCCGTTGATGTAGAATCCGTTGTCGTTCATGCCTAGTTCGACGTCTTTGTGCTCTGTTCTGCTGAGCGCGAAGGCTATTGCTCGGCTTAAACAATCGTTCACGCGTCGTCCGAAGAGTGAGTGGAAGATGATTTTTTGGTCGCGTTCATCTGCATAATATTCTATCAATATTGTCTTGTCTGAAGGCAGTTTTTTGCAGTAGTCATATTGTTCTTTGAGGTATTCGTGGATTGCGTTGGCTGCTTTTTCATCGACGTACAGGTGTTCATTGATGAATTTGATGATTGTTGCTTTATTCTCGCCAGCGTTGAATTTTTCCAGCATCAGTCTTCTGAAGCGTCCTATCTCGTTCGCTAAGTCAAAGCTTAGTGGAAGCATTTCTGATGCCCAGCGCGGGACTGTTGGCGGTCTGTTAACAGATGCTGAGACTTGCGCCACCATTCCTCTGGTGAATTTGAACATGTAAGTTTCTCCACCTAAGACAAACACGTCTCCTGGTTTCATTTTTTCTACGAATCCTTCGTCGAGCATTCCGACTGTTTCAGTTCCGATTTTTACTGTGATGAATGATTCGTCTGGGATTGTGCCGATATTCATCATGTAGATGACTCTGGTCATCTTGCCTCTCTTGCCCATTTTTCCGTCTTCGCGCCAGATTTTTGCGTAAATATGCCGGTCTTCTAGTTCTGCGAATTCGCCGGCAAGATAACTTAGTATTTGGTTGAACTGGTCTCGTTTTAGGTCTTTGTAGCAGTAGCTTTTTTTGATTGTCTTGTAGAGCTCATTTTCTTCCCAGACTTGTTCTAGTGCCATTCCGATGATTTGTTGTGCGAGGACGTCAAGGGCGTTGGTTGGTATGTGCACTTTGTCGATTTTTTTCTCGATTGCGCTTTTCAATATGACTGCGCATTCTACCAAGTCATCGCGGTCCATGACGATAATTCTTGCTTTGACAGTTTCGTGGAGTTTGTGCCCGCTTCTTCCTGCTCTTTGGAGGAATCTTGCGGCTGATTTTGGCGAGCCGAGGCATACGACGAGGTCAATGTAGCCGATGTCGATGCCCAGTTCAAGCGATGTTGAGCAAACTACTGCTTTCAGCTCTCCTTTTCGCAATTTATCCTCTATCTCGAGCCTCATCCGCTTGCTCATGCTGCCGTGGTGGGCGCCGATGTTGCCGATATATTTTTGTGGGAAGCGTGTTTTCAAGTGGTCTACTACTCGTTCTGTTGCCGCACGGGTGTTGGTGAACACGAGTGTTGTTTTGTGCTGTTGGATTAATTCGTCAATTAACGTGTACATGGCGTGGTGTGCAACTCCGTGAGGAGTGTCAATTAAATTGTCAACTGGAGAAAGTACTTTCAAGTCTAAGTCTTTCAAGAATTGGATGTCTATTATCTTGCACGGTCTTTCATTTCCAACAAGGAAGTGGGCGATCTGGTCTATTGGCGCAACTGTTGCAGAAAGACCTACTCTGCACATGTGTCCTGAGATATTTTGGAGTCCTTCTAATAATAAAGATAAGTGCGTTCCGCGTTTATTTTCTGCGAGTGCGTGGATTTCGTCTACTATGCACCATTCGACATTTTTCAAGTGGTCTCTGAATTTCATAGAGGCGAGCATGATTGCGAGGCTTTCTGGTGTCGTGATCAGGATGTGTGGCGGTTTCTTGAGCATTTTGCTTTTTTCAGTTGCGGTTGTATCGCCTGTTCGTACGCCAACTCGAATGCCTAAACTTTTGCCGGCAATCTGCTCGATTTGTTCTAGTGGTTCTTTCAGATTTTTTGAAATGTCATTTGATAGTGCTTTCAAAGGGGAGATGTAAACACAGTAGACCTTGTCTTGAAGGATTCCTTTTTCAGCTGAATCAACGAGTTCATTTAGGATTGATAAGAATCCTGTCAGTGTTTTTGTTGCTCCTGTTGGCGCTGAGACAAGTATGTTGTTGCGTGAGTGTATTTCTAGCACTCCAAAGAGTTGTGGCAGTGAAAAGCTTGGGAATCGGCTGTTGAACCATTTTTTGATGGTTGGGTTGAGTATTGCATCTACTTCTGTCTCGGTGTTGGGCTTTTCCTTCCACGTCAATAAATCTTTATCTTCCATATTGAAAATAATTATTGCATATTATTCTACCACAATAGCTAAATCATCGCTATAAAAAGCTTATGCGAGAATGTCCAGTGAAAATAAGCGGTATGCAAAGCTATCCGGTCGTGTGATGCTTACTCTCTCCCATTAGAAGCGTATTGCGGCTCTGCAAGGAAAAGGTGCTCTAGCCGCATGTGAACCGGAGCAAGTTCTTTGCGTGCCCGTTGTTCTATTTGGCAGAGCAGGCCATTCCTTGAGTCATATTTATTTCTCTGGAAATATGATAGACAAGTGTTGTATACTTCACCATTAGCAATACTTTGGAGTGGCATAACTTTATCCTTTGCAGGGTCAGTTTTGCCTATTCCATTAATCTGCACATTTAACTCGTATCCATTTTCATCGCATAATTCTATGCTGCTTGAATTACTCGAAACAACTAAGCAAGGCAATTCTTTTCTTGGCACCAGTATGAAATGTCCATCAAGGTTTGTTTTAGGCGAAACTATAGTGCCCTGGTATTGATAAATATCTGCTGGCTTGTTTTGTTGCAGGCGTTTCCATATGAGTGCCATGTAAGTGGCATACATCGTCCTATAGGCAATTCTTGTTTTCTCGTCTTGAAGTTTTGCCTGCTCATGGAGGACATGTTGATTTTGCATGCAGAGTTGTTCGATTTCTGTTTTATAGCTCCTCCTGTCAGTAATGTTGTGAGCTGAGAGATAGACTTCTCGGGCCAGCCATTCTTTGAATAGCTTGTCAAAATCACGAACGTGATAAACAGCAGAGCTGATAACGTCTTTGTTTGTGCCCATAACATATGCAATCCATTTCTGAGACCGCTGAAGTTCTTTATAGAGCACCCATATCAGCCCGTTCCGTAGCTCAGTCTTGAGCATTTTTTCTCGTTTTTTCGGATCGCTATATCTCATATCAGATTGAGCCCCACTGGGCTATCTTTCATCCTTTTTCTTATATATTTTATGGTAGAAATCAGTCAAAACCGTTAAAAATAGGTATTTGTTCCGCCGTATAGGGTGAGTGCATGGGTTTAAGTGAAATCCCGTGGTTCAATTATATACTTCTCAATAATGTCTGCAATTGAACGATTAAAAGTCTCGCGATAAATTTTGGGGACTCTGTCTGAAGAAGCAGCAAGGATATCACGATATGTGAGCCCGCGTGCAGTGAACCTTTCTAGTATGACTGGTCTTAACGCGCTCATGTACGCTGAATGGCTTATTTTTTTGCCGTCTTTTAACTCAAGCTTCACTAATGCATCAAGCTCGCGTGGTTCTGTTGAAAGATAAAGATTTTTCTTGCTTTCGCCTCGCAATAGCATTGTGAGTGCCTTTGTAGCCGGGTCAAAAACAGCAGGCAAATCACAGCCTTTTGAAATAACTTTCAAAACAGTACGGTAGAGAACAAATATTTCTCCTTGCTTGCGGAGCTTTTCAAATTCCTCGCTTTGTGCGGTTTTCCGTGGAAGAGGAAACCAGTAGTATGTCACTTCAACCCCTTAGAGCACTCGCCCTCACCTCTATTAATATCTTGTGACAAATTGTGTCGTAACCTTTAAAAAGAGGTCACATTCCAGATTAGAACAGGTGAAATTTGTGGGGACATTACAAGCATTGGTGATTGCAGGGGTTCTAGCTCTAGGTAATGATAATTCTGCTTCTGAAAGGCCTGCGCCGATTGAAGTTCAAGATGCTGTCAAAAAACCTGTGCGTCAGGACGTCATTGCGCCTTTGCGCGACTTTATCTATGCCAATTATGATAAGGACATGGGAGTGAGACGCAGGGATCTAGGCGAGCTTGAGCAAAAACTTGAAGTTGCGTTAAAATCAGCGGGTATTCCTGAAGAAGGGATAGCAAACATCAAACAGGGAAAGGACTGCAAGGAGCTTGAAAAATTCTTTGATGAGCAGGGTCTGCGCTTCAAGTTCTTGCGTATTTTTAATCAATCTACTGCCTTTAATTATGAGCTTGTCAAGATTGATTCCACTGAAAAAAAGAAGATGGAACTGTTCGGGATAACCAAAGAATATGTCAAACTTCGCGTTGTTGAGCCTGAATTGATCTCCAATTCCTTTACATATCGGGCTCAAAAACGAAATCTTGTCTCAACCGGCATATCAAACGTGCATTGGATAGGCACGGATATGATTGAGATTCGTGTTAATGTTCTTGAAGCAACGGCAAAGAATTATTATGATGGTGAAAAGACCAAAGGAGCGGGTTTTGATGCTGAATTGGCCGATCCAAAGCTTCTTGATAAGTATGAAGATAAATTAAAACTCTTCGATCGCATGGGGTCTTTGCTTCATCACATGGCCGTGAGAGATCTCTATAAGTCCTCGAAAGATGAGGCAGATTTTGTTAAAAAGCTCACATCGCAATTTGAGCAGGACGGCGAAGTGCGTTCAGTCCTGGGCTTGATTGATGATTTTATTTACGGAAAGGAAATTTTGGACAAGTTGAGCACTGCAGATCGGAGGGCTTTGATCATTGATACCGTGAGCGAAAGGGAAAATCGCGGTATTCTTACGAAAATGTATCACAGAAATCCTCTTCTGATGCTCGGCGATACTTTCAAGATTGCCGGCAACCACTTGAGCAAGGAAACAGTGGTTGGTGAAATAATGGGTGAAACAATCCTTTCTGAGTTTTTGGATGAAATCGTCAAGGACAGGGAAACTTTCAAAAATATTGACGTGAGCGGTTATGATAAGAAGAATGATATCTTGATATATAAGCAATTTCGCTTGTTGACGGCAGATCAAATCAAGATGCTCTCCAAGAAGCAATTTGACAGGAAATATGAGGGCAAATCTTTGCGTGATTATATGCAGCCGAAAGTTGACAAATTGTTGAAAAAGGCTTACGATTAAAGCAGAGATGTGACAGTGAAGCGACGAAGTATTATTGACAATCCTGGTATTGAAAACGCAGTGGCAGAATGCGTGCTGAATGGTGGAAAATTCTTAATTGTGGAGAATGAACTCCACGAGGGTTTTCCGCCAGTTGTTGGGTTTGCGGAAAACAGGAATTCTTTGGAATTATACACTGTTGTTGATTTCAGGGGCAGGTGGCCGTATGAAGAAGTCATCAAAGGAATCTTATCTCTTCAAAAAGTAGAAGAATCTATTCGCTCAAAAAAACCTGATTATGATGTGCTTTCGTATATTGTCTTGACGAACTCGCCGGTTAAGCATTGGACTGAATTGCTCAGTGATCCTTCATTTACTACAATGTACACTCATTATTTTCCTCAGAGAGAGGTCAGCAGGAATAGAGAGCCTGCTGCCGCAGTTCCAATGAGATAAACTATTTTGTTCCACTGCCAGACTGAATACCCGTCGAATGGCGGGAATGGGATCATGTTGAACACTGCCAGGAGCGCGTTGATTTGAAGTCCGTATCCTGCAAAGGCTGCGAACATTTGTCCGGCTGTTATTTTTGTCATGCCATAAAAGGCAAGTGCAATAATTACATTTGTCATCGGCCCTGCTAATGCTATCCTGCCGTGTTGTTTGGCGTTTGCTCCTCGGATGAATACTCCTCCTGGTGCTGCAAGCACAAGTCCGGTGAAGCTCAGCAATACTCCAATTATTAGCGCTTGATTGTTCGCTCTGAATTCTGCCCAGCACTTGTATCTTTGTGCGACGTATTTGTGGGCTAGTTCGTGAAGTAGGAATCCTATTCCTGCAGTTAAGAATGTTAATGGCAGCGCGATGATTAGTTTTGAGCTGATTCCTGTTATTGCTATGGCGAACATGAGCGAGACAGCTATCCATGCTTTTGCAATCTCCTTTATTTCAAAGTTAGAGAATCTCATGCGCAGCTCTTTGCCTTGCTCCAGGCGCTTCTCCAGTTGGTGATTGCCGCTTCGTAATTGCCTTTCTCAACATTTTCTTGCGCTAATGTCATGCTGTCTGCAGCAAGCTCCGGGCATTTGCTGTTTTGCATCGTTATTTCCAGAAGTTTGTTGTTCAATTCCACAAGTCCATCTAGTGTTTCTTCTGATTTTTGCGCTAGTTCTGGATTACAAGGTATTTGTCCGATGTCTGTGAACTCTCCATCAGCCCATCTGTTCCACGGGATTAGTATTGCTCTTCCGCTCGCGCTGATGTAGTGGTCTTCGTACGGGCGCAGGCATGCCAGCCTCAGCAAGTCTGGAAACAGGTTGAGCATTTCCAGGTAATATCCATCTCCATTTCCGAGCCCGTCTGGATAATAGTAGCCTTCGTTTGCCATGTTTCTCAGATGTTGTCTTACCCTGTAAGTTATTACTTTGTATGGCAGTTCTAGCACTATTGGAAAGTTCATAGCGAGATTTATTTGGTCAACGCGTACCTGTGCAATGCCATTGACTAGCGCTCCTGTTGATTGTGGTCCTAAGCTCATTATGAAAACTGTTGGCAGTCCAAGGATGAATAGTATCATCAGCAGCTCTTTTTTCATAACGCATGGAAGCCCGCGTTTCTTTAAAAACCTTACATGTTGGAAACCTTGGTTTCCGAGCATCGGAAAGCACAGCTTTCCGAGTGCGATCAGAAATCCGCACAATTTATGATTATTTATGTGGATTTCTGACGCATGCTCAAGAACACCCAAGTGTTCTTGACAGATAATTTTATATAAGAAAGCCGCGGTTGTGATTGATATGGGTTTTAAAACATATTTGGTGATGTATTTTGGGACAAAAGGAGTTTCAGCATCAGAAACTTCTAAACGCTTGGAATCTCTTGGCTTCACTACTGAGTTTGGCCCGTTTGATTTTGTGTTTGACTGGAAGGGCAAAAACCCGTCAAAATCTGAAGTTCTGGCGTTAGGCGACAATGTTGCGAATGCTTTGAAGGATTCTGGTGCCGTGTTTAATCTGGACACGCACGATTAAGCGCGGTTGCGCAAATCTTTTATACTCCACATACCTGTATTTATTATGACATTCTGGAGAGCTAATGGGCGGCATTGATTTTGATAAGATGTTAGGCTGTATGTTCGGGTTGGCTGTAGGTGATGCTCTAGGCTTGACTGTTGAGCGCATGAGTCCTGATGAAATTTGGCGCCAGCATAAAGTCCATAAGGAGATCATAGGCGGTGGCTGGTTGTCTGTGGATGCTGGCGAGGTTAGCGATGATACTGACATGGCTCTTTGTCTTGCCAACTCAATTATTGAGTGCGGTGGTTATGATCTTTTTGGCGCTGCTAAGAAGTATGTTGAATGGCTGGAGAGCGGTCCTGTTGACATGGGAGTGACTACCAGAACAGCGCTTACTGCTATTAAGAAAGGTGTTAGTCCTGTTTCTTCAGGTGTACCTGCACCAGCAGCTGCTAATGGCAGCGCAATGCGTTGCGCTCCTATTGGAATCGCCTATTGGAACAATTCTGAAAAAAGGGCGCATTACAGCAGGGAGGATTCTTCTATAACTCATGCTAATCCTCTGTGCATATCCGCGTGCGTGCTTGTGAATGAAATCATAGCCAAATTGTTGGCTGGCAGTTCGTTGACAGAGGCACTGGAGATCGCGGCACGGCTTCCTATCGACGGCAGACTGACATCTTGTCTTTATCAAAAGTCTCCAGTGCACAGGCCTTCTGGTTATATTATTGACACGCTCAAAGCAGTGTTTTATGCGGTTTTTTCTCGAAATTCGTTTGAGGACACGCTTGTTGCTGTTGTGAATCTTGGTGGGGACGCTGATACTACTGGTGCGATTGCTGGAGCGATAGCTGGAGCGCATTATGGTTTTAAGAATATTCCAGAAAGGTGGTCTCAGAAGATTATCAGAAAGAATGATCTGCAGAATGCTGCGAAAGGTCTGCATTTATTGAGTGCTCACGGCTAGTTTCTAAATCGCATCGCGAAAATGATCAGCGTGACCGCGAATAATCCTGATAGTATCACAAATGCTATGCTGGCTATGTCTTTCGCTGGCATTGTGTCCGCGTTTGTTACTGTTTTTGCCATTTGTTGTCCGCTGCTGATGCCTACTCGTGGAGTTTCAGGCTCTGCGTGCGTGACGGTTGCTTCTTCTGCGATGCATGGCTGAACAGTGAGCGTCTTGGTTTGCTCTTCTGTTTTGCCATAGTCTGCTTTTGCTTTGATGTCGTGTGTTCCTGTTTTTAGCGCGCTGATTGTTTTCTTGTACAGTTTTGATTCTCCTTCGGCCAGATCAAATGGCATGGTCTCCAAAATGTCAAGCGTGGCGCTTTCAAAGAGTATGGTGCCTTCTTCGTCGTTTTTGCCTGTGTTTTCTAACTTGAGCTGTAATTCTGCGCTTGTCTGCTCGCATTGAACGATTTCAGGTGTTATGCTGAACTGTTTGATGTTTACTTCGTGTGATGGTTTGTCTATTTTTAGTAGAATATTCCATTCTCTGGTTTGTTTTGAATCTCGTACGAATATGTCCAGGTCGTATTCGTCGTCTTCTGTGAGTCTTGGAATGTCAAATGTGTATTTGAACTCTTCTTGTTCGTTTGGATCTAGTGTTACGCTGTCTTCTTCGTCTTGGTCTAGGTCGTCTATGCTCGCTTCTATTTCTATTTCTTTTTCTTCCGCGGCATTGTTCTTTATGTCTATTTCTATTTTGAGTTCTTTGTCTGGTTTTACTTTGACTGAGTCTCCGTCTTCTACTTTTTTGCTGCCGACTTTCACTTGAATGCTGAGTTCGTCAATTTGTGCTGCCGCCGTATTTTGTGTTGCTGTTTGTTGTGTCGGCTGGGTTTCTGTCAGTGCGGGTGCTGGTACTGCTGGTGTTTCAGTCAGTGCAGGAGCTGGCGCTGGTTGCACTGCTGGTGCTGTTGAAGTTGAGTCTGTGGCTGGTGGTACAATTACTACCACTGGCGCTGGCGAAGCTGTGATATTCTCTTCTGTTGTTGTTTCTTCTGTTGGAGTTGTTTCTGGATTTGGTTCAGCTGTTCCTTCAGGCTCGGTTGTTGGTTGTGGCGCTGGCGCCGGCGGAATTGTTTCCACAGGAGGCGTGGTTGTCACAGGCGTGATTGTTTCAGTTGGCTGTGTTGATTCAGATGGCAGTGTTTGTGGTGCTGGCGGTGTTTGCGCTGGTGGAACATTTACTTGTGCTACGTGGACTGCCACATATTTGCTGACTGTGAATTCGCCGTCTGATACGGTGATTGTAGTGTATGCTGTGCTGTCTGGTATTGTTGGCGACCATACTCCGTTTGCGTCGAATGGGCTGCCTCCGTAATTTATGGTAAGCACGTTGTCATCGTTTGTGACAGAGTTCATATTGTCAGGGTCTGAAATATAGACTGACAGGTCAGCAGAGCCATTCGCGTAGATTACTTCCGGCGCGGAGATTACTGGCGGCCTGTTGACGTTCAATATTGTTAGCCTGACATTTTTTCTCACTCCAAGCGTTCCATCAGAAACTTCCACGCCAACAGTATAATTGCCGCTGTTCTCGTGGTTGGTTTTCCATTTGCCTTCGTGGTCGAGTGGAACGTTGAAGTAGCGGTGTGTGATGTTGTTGTCATCGCTTGGATCTATGTTCTCGTTGTCTGGATCTCTTCCAACTTGTGCGTAGACTGTTTCTCCTTCATTGATTGTGATATCAGTCAAATCATTCAGGTGCGGTGGCCTGTTGACGTTTAGGACTGTGACTGTCACAATTTTTGTGTCAGTGAATTCCCCGTCGCTTACGCTGACCAGTGTTGTGAATTCTCCTGATGCGTCATAGCTTGGCGTGTACTTTCCATTTGAGTCAAATGGCGCACTATACGTGATTGTTAACGCATTGTCGTCATTGTTTACGCTGTTTTGGTTGTCAGGATCGCTCGCAGAAGCGCCAATCGATGCTTCTTGGCCTTCGCTGACCGTGATTGTTTCTGGCACTGTCAGTGTTGGCGGCCTGTTGACGTTTTCCACCGTTAGAGAGATTGTTTTTTCAATTGTGATTATTCCGTCTGATGCTTCTATTGATATTATGTACACGCCAGAGTCTTCATACGCCAGAGTATAGCTTCCATCAAGCGGGAGTGGCGAATCGATTGTCATGCTTACATCATCTTCGTCCAGGTCAGTTACTTCTGGAGTTATTTGTACCGTGTCGCCTTCTTTCAGGACTACATTTCCTTGGAGTATTGTTGGTGCGTGGTTTGTTATTATTGTGCCCCATAGTAGTTTGTTTGTTTCCAGGTAAGCGATATTTACCAATAAGTCATAGCTGATAGCCTCTTTTTCAAGATTGTCATATTCCAAATTAATGGTGGTTGTTCCAGGAGGAAGTTGCATTTCCTGGTCATTGCTCGTTATTGTTTGTTCATCGTGGGTTAGAATGTCATTGATCGTGGCATTGATTGTCTCTGACAGCATATTTGTTATTTCCAGTGTGACAGTTGCGCTTTGGCCTACAATTTCGGGTATTATCAGCTGTGCTTCTAAAACCGCTACATTTATCTCAAATTCAGAAAATGTTTTTGATTCGTTTTCCTGGACGAATTCTATTCTGTAATTGTGCAGTCCTTCTTCAGGAGCTATGAGTTCCAGGTAGTATGATGTTTGTGTGCTGGTTACTTCCACTGTTGATATTACGCCCTCTTCTCCTACAAGTGCAAGTATGCCAGTTACAGGTTCTGACTGTATATTCTCTATCTCTACTTGGATGTTGGTGGTTTGGTTTGGAGTCATTGTTGCAGGATGGATCACCTCTTCTATCAGGATAGGTGAGTTTGGAGTGTACTCGATTTGATATCTGGCTGTTTTGTAAATTTTGAATCTGCCTTGGCTGCAGCTTATGACTTCCACTGGATTTATGTGCGCTACAACCACGAGTTCTTCTTCTGAAACTGCATATGAGAATTCTGCTGTTGGGCTGTCCGTTTCTGTGTAGCATGTTTTTTCCTGCATTGAGTCTCCGTTCCACATTGGCGTATCGTCCACTGTTAGCTCAACAGGATCCTCAAATCCGATGAAAGTGACGTTTGTGATTAACGTATTTAGTGGGAATTTTGTGATTTCTGTCTTGAAGGGTGTTATGAGTTCGTCTTCTGCGAATTTTGACTGCGTGTTGGGTGTTTCTATTATGGTGAATTCATCGTATGCTGCGGTCGTTGGCTCTCCCATGTTTGCTGTGACCTGTTTCACAAGTTGGTGTTGTTGTATCTCAAGGATATCTGCTGCCTGTGTTCCGTATGTGTTATCGTATTCACCGCACAGTCTTTGTCGTGCTTGGGTGTTCCAGGTTGGGATTAGAACGTTTGTTCTTGGCGAGCCATATAACGCGTATGATAGCAGCGTGAGTCCTAGAAATTCCGAGCGCAGATTGGTGTTAATGTAGTAGTTATTGCGTGCTTGCCTGAACGCTTCTCCCAAGCGTGGATGTTTTCCGAGATTGCATACGAGTGATTTTACGAATTGTGCGCTCGGATAGGATAATGGCGCGATATATGGTGCTTTGGCGCTGAGTTTGCTGGTGAAGGATGTTCTTGCAGGCATGTGCAGTCCTGCGTATTTCGAATCAAATACGAACAGATTTTTTTCAGTTAATTCCCAATCATTGATATCATCAATTGTTCCTTGGCTTGTGCTATATGGTGTGCTGGACGTTCTTGAATTAAGCACTAAGTAATTGTTTTGCCCGTTGGAGAGTTGGTCTTCCACGTCTGCAAATCTCCATCCGCTGAATTGCGGCATTGAACTCATTGATTGGAACTGGCTAGTCATGATACTATTGACATCATATCTTGTTTCAAATGTGCGCTGTGTGAACAGTTCTGCATCTTGCAGTGTAAACCCGCTTGTAAACAGTTGCCTGCGCATTTGTCCGGGACTGTCAGCAACTATTCTTGAGACAGATGTGGTTTCGTGGTTCACGGGCACAGCTGCCGCTATAGTGATTACAAGAATGAATGCGAAAATCCAGGTAACAGGCTTATGCTTCACTGATAAGCACCTTTTTTCCAGCTTCATGTATTTTTTGTTTGAATTGTTCAAAGTTCTCAATTTTGAATCCGAACAAGGCGAGTTTGTGCTCAATTGCGCTGGCAACGTCTTCAACATTGTCAACAGTCAGAATGATTTTTGTATCACGTTGCCAGTGCCTTCCTAGATGATCACCCATTTCGCCAACGTGTACTAAGTATTTGTAAAGTTTGTCCTGCCTGAATTGTGCAATATATACTGGCTCTGGGTATGGGACATTTTCAATTTTGAGATCGATGGTGTCGAGGTATTTTTTTGGAATGTTTGAAAGTTTTATTGGATCTTCGTATCTGAACATGAAAATAAGCTGGCCGTTCTTGGCGCGATGTTTGAAACAATTTTCAAACTTGTCGAAATTCTTGTCAAATGCACTGTATGTATCATAATGCGGAATAATATGGCGTATTACATAGTATATGAGTTTTCCATGATCGTAGATCGGGAAATAGGTAGGACTAATCTGGAACTTGCTGATCAAATCATGTTCAGTAAGGACTTTTAGAATATCGAAAATTCCCTCGCAGGCAGCTTCGTACTGGGTATAATCTATGATAGAAATTGAAAATCTTGTGGCAGAAGTAGTAAATTTGAATGTCCCGTTAGTTAGCAGAATATAGGTTGGTTTCTCTTCAGAAGGCAAGTGACCTTCCTTTATGCATCTATGAAGAAGTTCCTGATAGCTGCCAGCACGCATGTCCTTTAGGACTAGATCACAGAGAATGTTGAATTCTATTGGACCTTTGATATACCCATGTGACTGTGGCCACGAGAGTATTTCGCTTGGAGCTCGCTTTAGTTCGTCTGTCTGATTGACTTTTGGTCTCGGAGCACCTGCATTTAATGAACCAAGATGTATCTCCATTTAGCCCACCTCTCTAGGCCATAAATCAGTATTGCCGTTCATTTCATTAAAGATGGGGAGGTCCGCAGGATCCAGTTCATTTCCATGTCTGCGGGCAAGTTCTTTCGTACGCTCCACTAGAGTGTTATAATTGCTGATTCCGTTGTCCAAATACAACTGCTTAACACTATCAATGCTCTTGATGTGATCCCATTCGCTTTGAATTCCTACATATTTTGGATTTGGAACAAACTTCTTTGCAAATGCCCCATCTGAATTTTTCCAGACTTCATACCAGCCAACCACGTGCTCAATATTTGGCCTTCCGAGTAGATTTGCTTCATTGTTGCCCAATGCATCCGTGTATACTTCCTCCACCGTCTTTGACGTTGTTGACTTATACATCTTGACTTCTGCGCCTGGCACGGCTCCATCGAGTGCTTTGAGTGATGCCTGAGAATCCACCATGGTTGCCATTCTCGGATCATACACCAGAATAATGCCGGCTCCTTTACCTTTCTCTGCTGCGAAATGATATGCAACTCCCAAATCATGCGCGAAGCTTGTTACAGCTTGCTCAGTGTCTCCGCCCGAGCCGATGTGCCTCGCAAAATCAAAACCGCCGGTTTTTGCGCCGGTTTTGGCAAACCCTCCCTCAACCGCGTTCAATATTTCGTCTGTAGTGCCTGTTATATCAGAAATTCCTCTCATCAGCGGCCTCAGTTGGCCTGACGCATAATGAGTTTGTTCGTGATACGCAAGTTTGATGACATCATCAAGTCCGTCAACATACTTCAATAGCGTTTTTTGTGAAATGCCTCTTTGTTCAGCTATGATTTTGAGTTGTGCAGAATCCAATTTCATAGTGTGCGCTGTCTTTAGGATGCTCAAGGCGCGGGTTGGGTTTGTTTCCCCAGTCTTTGAGATGAAAGTGGTGAACTCGTCTCCAGATTTAGCCAAGTATTCAACAAGAGGGCCTGAAATGGGGTCGTCCACGCGATCATTAATTAGTTTTAGAACTGAATGATAGCCGCTGCCGAACTTCAAGTGTCCTCTCTTCCCCATTTTTTTGAGAAAGCCGATTATGTTCTCCCCAAGCGCAGTGTACGCATACCTGAGTTTTGGGCCGAAAATGTCGATTGCGCCTTTCAAGAATGGTTTTCCTATTTTGTCCACTCCGAATGGAAGAAGCAATCCTACTGCGAATTCTGTGCATTGCCCTCCGGCAAATTTCAGACACTCCGCGCCATCGATAGCATCTGTTGCAATGCTTGCGCCAGTGCCTACTGCAAGCAAAGCAATTGAAGCCGTTCCTCCTGATGCAATGACTACAGAGCCTATCGCCACTCCAGCTCCTACATTTGCGGCTGTTCTGGCCACGAGCCAGCCTGAGGAGGTCAGATTTTTGTAAGTCTCTTTTTCTAATATATCATTAAAAAGCGTCAAAACATCCGTGTTGTCGCTGTTCACTACAACCGCATACCCTCTACCGTCCCATGGGTTTCGCTCGATTGTTAATGTTTCAAGGGTGTTTTCAATTACAAATGGGAAGCACTGCAGTGCTTTGTTTGTTTCTTCAGAGCCTATGACTATCACGGTGTGCCCGTCATAGTATGAGAACGCAAGATGCGAGTTGCACTCTGCATCATTTCCATCACGCTGGCTCACATCTGCTTGGATTTCTGGGTGATTCTCGAGGAAATTTTTGAGCTTGTTAATTTGCTCCCTTTTTGCGCTGTCAACATTGTCCGGCAGTATTATCAGCACATTTTTTCCATCGAAATTGTCAGATTGGTAGAACAATTCTTCAAATTCTGCGAAGTCCTTGGTTGTCCTTTTTACGTATGCTATATCGGAATAAAGTTCTTGGGTGGTTTCTGAAAGTCCGAACCACGTGCTTATGTCTATTTTGCGTCTGTAATGTGGTACTACAAAATCGTCTCCTAATACGAGCGTGTCCGAGCAACCATTGCACTTGTCCTGTACGAATTCTGATGCCTCAAGCGCGTATGTGTTGTCTTCATGCTCCTGATCGGTGTATGTTTCCTTATACTCATCGAAGGACGCCCATGGATGGTTGGAAATGTAGTCCATCAGGTCGTATACAACTGCCACGTGTTCGTTTGCGTAAGCATATGTCTGTCTAAGAAGTGAGTTTACACCGCTGGTGTCCTTGTATAGCTCGCGCAGTTTGTCCTTGTTTGTCAGAATAAGCATGTTTGGATTGGTGCGCACGAGTATATATTTGCGGTCTCCACTGTTTACCCCAATATGATATCTTCCGCGCGCTGCTGTCGGGCTTACTTGGAATCTGCACTCTTTTTTTGAGCTGATTGAGAACGCGCTATTTGAACAAGTGCTCGTGTTCAGACTGAATATTGAGGAATATTCGAGCTGGACTGTCTGAGTTCCTGATGGATATAAGCTTACAGTGATTGCATCTCCTGGTTGAACGTATATGGAGCCCTCTGATTCCTCTATTCTTACAACAACAGATGATGTTGTCAGGCAATTTGATTGTCCGTTTTGGCATCTGCCTGATCCGCAGAATGTTCTGTAAACCTGTTCTGTACAGCCGTCTCCGTTGCTGTCCTTGCATTCATATATCGAGCCTGAAGAACACGTGTAAGTTCCTGGCGTGCATCTGTTTGTGCATGATAGTGGCTGGCAGGTTCCCGAGTACCATTCAAACTCGCACGCCATTCCAGGAAAGCAGTCACTGTTTTTCCCGCATGGACAGTTTTCATTGATGTGGCCGTCACAATTGTCGTCTAAGTTATTGTCGCAGAGCTCTGGTAGGTCTGCTAGGCCCTCGTCAATTGACGCATCACAATCATTATCTTTGCCATCGCACAGTTCTGGAGCTCCGCCATAAACAGTTGCATCATTGTCGTCGCAGTCACCGAATATCGGGCAGGGGAAAGCCAAGCCGATGCCATCTTTGTCTGCATCTTGGCATGGAGGAATACATTGATCATTCCAGCATTCGTTGCTTCCGCATTCCTCTTTCTTTCGGGGATAGGTATCAACTTCACAGCTTGAATATCTTGTTGACGCTCCAAGGCAATACCAGTCTCTGTAATCTTGATATATGTCTCCATCTTGGCAGTATGTTCCGCCGCGCCACCTGTCGTCTGGACATTCGCTATCTCTGTCGCATTCATCAAATGGATTAGCATTTGATACCACGTCAAAGCTTTTTCCTCCTGAATCGATATCAATCATGACAGGATCAGCCACAAGAAAGTTCCACATATACGCATATGCTGTGAATGTTTCATAGCTGCTCGGCGCGGTGAATATTATTCCAATCGTGACAATATCACTTGGATCTGCAGAATAAAGCAAGTCTCTGAAGAATTGCGTTATGGTATAGCTCGGTGGGATTCCTTCTAAAGCGCCAGCTGTATCTCTTATTTCAAATGTCAAATATGTAGGCGGTGTGCTTTGCGGTGGCCTGTCTCCTGCCAGGAATTCCAAAATGGCTGGCACAGAGTCGCTTGGTTCAACTTGAGAAGGCAATTGCATTTGTGTGGCAAGTTCTGTTGAATTTTCTGGTTTGCTGATAGAAAAGCTTACAGTAACATTATCTCCCTCTATTGTAGTGTACTGATAGCTGCCGCGATTACCTTCTTCATACAATACAGTATAATTGGTAAGCACGTAAGGGAGCATTTCGCTTAGGTTTCTGGTCCTGGAGACTTCAGTGTAATTTTGAATGGTCTGATTGACAATTAGGTCTGGTTGAATTAATTTTGGCACACTTATTAGCCCTACCCCGTACCTCTCATCCTTCCCCGCGTCCCCCAGATCCGTCGCCGTGCTTTCCAGTCTCTGCTTTACCTGTTCGTGCGTCAATCCTGGCTCTTTCTCGAGTAATAATGCGGTTACTCCTGCTACGAACGGCGTGCTCATTGAGGTTCCGCTGACTGTTTTTTCTCCGTTGTTCAGCCAGGCAGAGGTGATGTCTATTCCTGGTGCTACTAAATCCGGCTTGATGTATCCATCAAAGGTATCTCCTGAAGAGAAGCTAGCTACAACGTTATTATCGTCCACCGCTCCAACCGTTATTACTTCCTTTACATTGCCTGGTGTTGTAACTCCATAAAATCCTCCGCAGCCTTGTTTGCAGTTTCCTGACGCTACAACAAATATTACTCCGTTCTGTATTGCTTCTTTGACTGCAGAAGAAAGTGGCCCGTCTAATTCAGTGAACATTCCTCCAAAGCTCATAGAAATGATGTCAACGTCCTGTTCTACTGCCCAGTTTATTCCCGCGAGAATTTGTGATGTTGTTCCAGCGCCGTTCTTGTTCAATACTTTTGCATTGTAAATTACCGCGTCTTTGGCTATGCCTTGCGCTATTCCTGCTACGTGTGTTCCGTGCCCGCTTTGGTCTGCTGTGTCTTCTCCGGATACGAATGATTGTCCCGCTGCTACGATAATGTCGTCGTGAGGTCCTATTCCTGTGTCGAGTATCGCTATTTTGACGTTTTTTCCGGTTATATTATTCGACCATGCTGTATCTATAGAAAACGCTGGTATTCTGTCTTGCAGTAAAGCAACATATTCTTTTTCTGCTGATATTTGTTCCACGCCTGCTGCTTGGACGACTTCCTCTATTTTGTCTGAATGCAGTTCTGCTACTGCAATGTCGCCTATGCTGAAGCTTTCATATACTGTTCCTCCTGCTCGTTTGACTGCTTCTCTTACTCTTTCCAGTGATTCTTCATCTGTTGCTTCTAGAAGTACTCTGACTCGTTGGTGTTTTTTCTGCCTTTTGAGCTCTTTTAGCTCTTCGACGAGTTTTGGATCTATTTTGGGTTTTGGCTCGTCTAGTGATATTGCCGCAGTTACAGGAGATACTGCTGTTGCTTTCTCCAGTTCAGACTCTTGGCTCAATTCCTGTACTGGAGGTATCTGTTCTGCGAGTTTTGTTGGCTTTGCTATTATGTCTGCTTGTGTGCATGCTATTAGAAGTATCAAAAATAGCGTAAGAACCCCAAGTCCCCCTTTTATTGGTAACAATGGAATGCGTGCTTTTGTCAAACCGACCTCCAATGTACCAAGTGCGGATGTTCAACTACCACCCGTACCCGTTAGTAAGGTATAAGAAGCTGCATATTTATATCTAACCGATATTAATTATATTACTAATATAAAAATTTATATATTCGAACAGTTATTTCGTACTGTATGAAGCGTAAATTGATACGGCAGGGGGACAGAGAACATGGTTCTTTTACCGTCACGCTTCCTGCATCATGGATTAAGCAGTATGGCTTGAAGGCTGGGGACGAGCTTGATGTTGATGAGAATGGCAGCACTATTGTTCTAAACGCGAAGAAAGGCCCTGTTTCTCAGAAAGTTGTGCTTATTGACGCGCGCGGGCTCACTATCACTCAATTGCGCCGTAATATTGCAGAAGCGTATCGTATGGGTGCTGAAACAATCGAGGTTGAGTATGAAAATGTGATGCTGGTTCATTCACGCACTCAGCGCAAGGTGAGCATGAAAGAGGAGATTGAGAATCTTGTCACAACAGAATTGTTTGGCATGGAGATTGAGAAGTCTTCTCCGAACTTGTTCATAATTAAGCAGTTTAGTGAGGGCCTTGAGGAGGAGTTTGATGCTGCTTTTAGAAAAATATTTTTCAGATTGCAGGACCAGGTTGAGCAGGCGCTGGAAGCTTTGCGAACGATGAAGCCGGACCAGTTGAAGGATGTTTGGCTGTATGACCGCGGTGTTAACAAGTTTTGCAATTTTTGCATGCGCATTTTGAACAAGAAAGGGCATAAGGACGTTAAGGTTGGGAACGAGTTGTACGCTGCATTGGTGCAGTTGGAATTGGTGGGAGACCAGATTTACATGATTCCTATGATTTTGGCGAAGACAGGCGCTAAGAAGGTAAGCAATGATGTTTTTATTCTTCTTAATGATATTAAGAAAGCGGTTGACGCGTGCAGCCAGTTCTTTATTCATGGAAAAGAGGAGGATTACATGGAAATTATTAGGCTGCGCGAAAAGTTTTATGAGATTGAGAAGCGGTCGTTCAAAGGCAATGGTTTGGATTCTGCTTCGATTGCAAAGATCGGGTTTGCTTACGAATTATTGATTAACTTGCGTGATGTTGCCGTCGGTATTAAAAAGCGCCCACAACCTTTAAGTAGTTCTTAATAGGCAGAAGGAAAAAAGTGGTGAGTATGCCGGCTATTAGTGTTAAGGACTTGCGCAAGACTTTCAAGGTTTACAAGCGCGGTCAGGGAGTGCTTGAAGCTGTTAAGTCTCTTTTTAGCAGAGAGTATACTATAAAGGACGCTTTGAAGAAAGTCAGCTTGGAAGTGCAGGAAGGCGAGATTGTTGGCCTTATTGGTCCGAATGGTGCTGGCAAGTCTACTTTGATCAAGATTCTTTCTGGTCTTTTATGGCCTGATGGCGGTGAAGCCAATGTATTGGGAATGGTTCCGTGGGAGAATAGGATCAAGTACGTGGCGAATATCGGAGTAGTGTTTGGTCAGAAGTCTCAGATGATTTGGGACCTTCCTCCAATTGACTCATTCTACATAAATAAAGACTTGTATGATGTTCCAGAGCCTGATTTTTCTAAGCGGTTGAACTTTATGGTTAAGATGTTGGAAGTGCAGGAAATCATGAAGTCTCCAGTGCGAGAGCTTTCATTAGGAGAGCGCATGCGTTGTGAAGTGATTAATGCCTTGCTTCATTATCCTAGGCTTGTTTTTCTTGACGAGCCGAGCATTGGCTTGGATGTCATTGCCAAAGACAAACTAAGAGATTTTATCTTAAAAATCAACAGGGAGCAAAAAACAACGTTCATTATCACCACGCATGACATGCAGGATATTGAGAAGTTGTGCAAGAGAATTATCATCATTAATCATGGCAGGATTATTTACGACGGCCCGTTGGAGGACATCAAAAAGAAGTACTTCACTGACAAGCATATCGAGGTGAAGTTCGGTGATAAAATCCGCACGTTCAAGTTCAAAGGCTGCAAGGTTATTGACAAGCAAGATTACCAGATTAAGATAGAGCTTAACACGAAAAAAGCGCCAGTCCAGGACTTGATTAACTACCTGCTCAAGAATTTTGATGTTGCTGACATCACTGTTGCCGATCCTCCTATTGAGGAAATAATCAGGAAGATTTACAGAGAATGAGCGGTATTTATGCGCATTGGGCTATTGCAAAGAAGGGCATAAAGATTTGGAGTACGTATAGGTTTGAATTTGTTGTGGGCTTGCTGAGTGTTCCCATCTCGCTAATCATCTATTATTTTCTGTGGACGTCGGTCTACTCTTATACCGGGCAGGAAGTCATTCGTGGTTTTACTCTTCAGCAGATGATTAACTATTATGTGCTGAGCATGATTGTTGGTTTTTTCACCTGGTCTGAGGTCGATAAGTGGGTTGAGATGGATTTGCTTCACGGCAGTACTATTTCGGGCTTGTTGAGGCCTGTCTCTTTTATATCGTGGTACATGTTTTTTGAGATTGGGATCAACATTATGAACATCATCTGGCAGATGATTCCTGTTTTCATTATTGGTTTTGTGTTCTTCGGTCTTGGTATCGCTCCTGCCTTTAACTTCATCGCGTTCCTTATCTCTTTGCTTTTGGCATTTTTCATTTATTACGGCATGACTTTCCTTTTGGGATTGTCTGCGTTCTGGCTGAAGAAGATTACTGGTTTGAGGAGAGTTCGCAGGGTTGTGCTTGGTTTTCTTGGTGGCAGTTTTATCCCGCTGACTTTGTTTCCTGAATGGGCGCAGTCTGCGCTCCATTATTTGCCTTTTGAAAGCACGAGGTTCGTGCCGATTACGATTTATCTCGGCACTATTTCGAATGCGGAAGTGTTGAGAGCGCTTGGAGTTCAATTGTTCTGGATTGCTGCTTTATACGGACTTATTTACATAGTATGGAAGCGGGCGTATAAGTTGTACTCGAGTGTGGGCGTATGAAATATCTTAAGCTGCTATGGAGATGTATGAAGATTTGGTTGCTTCGTGATTTTGCGTACAAGGGTGATTTTTTCATCAAGGCTCTTTCCACTGCCTTTTCTGATTTGTTGATGCCTTTGACGTCTATCTTCATTTATACTTCGTCTAAGGGTATTCCTGGCTGGTCTTTGCCGCAGTTGTTGTTATTCCAGGGCACGTTGATCATGATTTTCGGCTTGGCTCGCACGATTTCTTATGCTTTTTCGTGGTGGGTTCTTGACGCGATTAACTGGGGTAATTTTGACCAGTATTTGCTGAAGCCTTATTCTGCTTTGTTGTACATTATGGCTTTGACTGTTGACCAGTATGGTCTTGTTGAAGTGTTGGCTGGCTTGATTATCGTGATTTATTCCATGGGCGAGCTGGGGATTGCGGTGTTTAGCCTTGCCATGCTGATGTACTTGTTTTTCGTGCTTGCCGGCACTTCAGTGATTGTCGCTTCGCAGATCTTTATTGCTTCACTGGGTTTTATTGCTGTTAAGAGCGAGGCGTTATTGCATTTGCATTCCAAGCTGACTGACTTTGCTCGTTACCCGTTGAACGTTTATGGGGTCGGCATCAAGTTTTTCCTGATTTTCCTGTTTCCGGTGGCGGTTAGCAGTTATGTTCCTGCGCAAATACTTATCGAGGGCTTTACGCCAAAGATGTTGTTATATCTTATTCCAGTGGTTCTTTATTTTGGCTGCTCATTGCTGTTGTGGAATTCCGCGATGAAGAAATATACGAGCGCGGGCGGCTGATTTTAGGGCGAACAATCAATAAATCGTTCAAGAAGGTGATAGACGTTAATTATATAAATAAAGTGAGTTTTTAAACGTCAAATGAAAGAATTGTGCAAAGTTCTTGCAAGCATTTCGTTGATAATACTTGCAATATTAATGCTCTTACTCAATGGTGCTGCGGCGTACTCCTGCAATGCTGTTCAGGGATTCCGTGGAGAAATTTTTAATTGTGATAAATATACAGGAATAGCTCTGGCTTTCGGAATCATCATGATTGCAACTATTATTGGAACAATACTTGACAAAAAACTGGCTTTTGTTGCGAACATCATTATTTCCGTAGCAATACTCGCAATCTATGGACGAATGCTATTCAACTTCAGCACTTTCTGGGCGATTCTCTTAATAGCGGCAGCAACGAACCTTGCCTGTTCAGTATGGCTTCTGAAGCACACCGCACGAAAAAACAAGTAATGCTTCATTTTAGAACCGATAGAAAAACCCTGCCTTCTTACGCAATGTTAAAGCTTGAAATGAATATTGGCAATAGGCAGTCATGGGTACATAATGAGGTTTATTTACAGAGGTTTCTTTTCACCTCTTCACTGCCGGCAATCGGGTAAATCTTTAAATATTCCTTCTACTTTCGTGGGTCTATGGGCATCGAACATGTTGAATTTCTTGATGATCGTGTGCGTGTGAAGTATCACTGCCGGACGCCTGATTTCTGCCCTGATGTCGACGCCACAAAAGAAATACTGTATTCAGGTATAGACCAACTTCAGCCCCTTCCTAAAGGCGAGAGTGGTGAGGAGGTACGCATACCCGGATCCGATCGGACAATAGTCTTTGTATTCGACATCCATCAAGAGCGAAGCGCTGGTAATTGCATGGATGAGAGCTTTCAGGGCGTTTACCGAAAACCTGTGACTATAGATGATTATCTCCCAAAGGAAACTCGCTTTAATCCTTCTGCTCATGAAATTCCAGAAGGTGAATTGAGAGCTTATGTATTTTCTCATTTAGGGTCAGATGATGGGTGTCACACTCTTGGTGGCGGGATAGTAGATATGATTTTTTTGGCACGAGATTTGAATTCTGCCAAAAAGTTATATGTGGATCATAAGTACAAGAGTCTTACGTACATTAAAGACCAGCAACTTAAAAAAATTGATGAACTGCCGTTAAAAGAGGGATTGTTAAAAGAAGTTGTATACATAGAAGACCAACTTTAACAAATTCGCCCACCAGTTCTCATCGTCAGAATTTCTCGCCCTTTTCGAACGGTGAGAAAAAGTAGGGAATTTGAGAGGATTATGATTAACGCGTCTTCTTTTTATAATATCTTTCCAGATGGCTGTTCAGGATGTATAACGCAGGAATAACCAGAACAAAGCCAAGCACCAGCAACAATCCCAACGCGCGGTTGCCAAGATTGATGTCAAGCAACAGCCATACGCTTCTGAAAATCAGCACAGAACCTAAGATCAACATCAACTCCCATACAACGTGCCAGCTCTCGTGCATGCGCATGGAAACCCGTGTGTCCTATAAAAATTATTCCAAAATCTTTCACCTTCTTTAACGGTTAGAAAAGGTCGACTATAAAAAGAGTTTTTAGGATTGTAGCAAAAGGTGAGGTTTAGCGAAGATATTCTGTCAAGTCTATGTTTTCGTATGCGACTTTGTTATCTTTGACTGTGAGGATTCCTATCTTACCGCTGTCCGCATGGCTGGCCATCCAGAATAACTCATCGCCTAATTCTCCTTGTCTGCGAGGCGCACCCATTCTATCGTGTGCGCGGTGGGTAGCCTCATGGAAATGGCCCGTTATGTATTTCTTTATTCCAAGTTCAGTGGTTAGTTCTTCGAGATCAGCGTTTCCTCTGTCTTCTTTCCGTTCGACAGCTATACTGATGCTTTTCTTAGGTGAATATTTGCGGGCAAACTGGATAATTTTCTCTTCTGTTTGCGGAGTAGAATCGAATCGCAGTACCGGATTTCCTGCTGCTTCAAACTGAGGGCGCATTACCGCAGGGAGTATGCCCTCTGGTTTGAGGCGTGGTTCTCCTGAGAGATTAACATGCATGATATCAAGGTAATGTGCGTAATCGACTGCTGTTTCAACATTTGAGAATTTCCTCGGGATATGGCATACGAGGATAGTCTTATCTGGGTCGGTGACGAGCTTCCTCAAGTCTTCCATGTTCGTGAGACGAAGATGGCCCGCAGGTGTTTTGTACAATCCCGTTTGGTGTTCTCCGCGTTCTAATGCATAACCCGTATGCAATGCATTTGCGAAGCGCCAGTCAGAACCTGGTAAGAATACGAGGTGATGGTCTGGCTTTTCATTTTTCGATTGCTCTATGGTGTAGATGAGATTAGGATATCGGTTCTGGAGCGCTTCAATCACTGGCTCTGTCTCAGCAACTTCTTCGTGGCTTCCTGGCTGGACAAAAGTCTCGATGTTTGACTTCCCTGCATGGTCAAGTACGAGCGCAAGGTAATCTTTCGGGCTAAGCTCGGCATATTGATCTCCAACAATGTCGCCGTTCAGAATGATTCCATTAGTCCCTTTCTGTTTAAAGTAATCGATTGCCAAAAAGACCACACGTGGGTCTACGCGGTGAATATCGGAAATGATTCCGTATTTGGTTTCCATGAGATTGCCTCAAAGATGATGAAAGCCGAAAGATATATAAAACTTTGTATTAGTACCTACTAAACAGTGACTACAATTACAGGGAGGACGATTGTCCCAGACTCCCAAGGTTTTCAGTGTGGCCTCGGTGCGTTTCACAGATAAGATTTAAATACTAAGAAAGAGTATATATTCTTTTGAGATGAATATTCGTCTGAAGGTGGCTCCAGCGTCCAAGGTTTCTGACGAAGAGCCCTCTCCTTCTGAGCGTATTGAGCGTAAAAAAGAGCGCGTTGAGGGCTAAAACTTTTTATAGAACAGTGCTTTTCTCGTCTTAATGGGTGGAGATTTTGGCTTGGAAGGTATCTGTAAGGCTCATGATTTAGTTGTTTTTGACTTTTCTGCTTTGTTTGTTCCTTTTGCGGGTCAGCAAATCACATATTCCTATTACGATGGGCTCGATGGATTTGTCAAAGCGATTAGGAGAGTTTCTAACCGGCGTTTGCCTCAGCATTTGTTCCAGTCATTAAAACCCGCAAAAAATCCAGTTGATGGCTACACTATAGATAGAATCCGCGCAACATTTGAGAACTACACTGCTGGTGTTGGTCGCAAGGACCATAAAGCTCTGCGCAGGAAGACTGTTGAAATCGCATGGAAGAACAGCATGGCTGAGGAAGACCGATATGCTCTTCTTCTCGCTACTGCTTTAGTGCGGGATACTAAAAAACAGGTGGCGAAAAGCACGGCTTATGTTTCTGGCCTGCCAAACAATATTGAGGCTTTCCACGAGCTTCTAGACTTTCCTGATGTTGTGAAAGAAAAAGCCGCTGGATATCTATGGAACGGCCAAGTATACGCTCTAGTTAAGCCTAAAGTCCGAACGCCTCAGTGAACTGTTTCATCTGTTTGTAGTTTTGCACGAATTTTCTGCCTTCGTCTGTTAACATATAGTGTAATTTTTCTTTGAAACGTGTTTCAGCAATCAGGTTTCTTTGCTTCAACTCTTCTAGATACAATTTCATTCGTTGGTGTGAAAGGTTTGACTTGTAAAGTAAGTGTGTGGGAATAATCTTTCCTCCCTTGTCTTCGATTGCTCGAAGCATGTCGTACACAATGTCGAGTTTTGACCTTTTCATTTGAGTAGGGTTTTAACCAGTGCGGAAAGTAATACGAGATATCCTGCTGCTTGTGTGACGTGTGCTGCGACGTAGAGCGGGTCATGGATTGCTTCGAACAGGAACAGGACTTGCGCGAGCGTCAAAAGCAGAAATGATACAAATACCATGCACGCTGATGCTTTGCACACTTTGCGGTAGTTTTGGTAATATGAAAACGCGATGAATGCGAGCAATATGGCGCTTAGCCCGTAGAAGCTTAGGAAATAGCTGCCGCTGATCAGCAGGCTTGGCAGTGTGAGAATGAACAGCAATGTTATGATGCGCTTGTCAGTTATTTTGTATGTAACAATTACTAGGATCAGGTATGCGATCAATGCGAGTAGAATGTGCGCGACGTATCCTATGAAGAAGATTAACCCTGTCACGTTGCTGGGCAGTGTGAATAGCAACTCTTCAAGCAGCGTGTCAGCTATTGCGCGTGATAGGAAGCTGAGCGTTAACAACATCATGCTTGCTGTGAAATAGCCGTATTTTTTCTCGCGCGTCATCCTGTAGACGCGAAATGACGCGAACGCAACGCATAAAGCAATCACTGCTGCAAAAGCTTCTAAACTGGCATCTGCTCCGAAGAACCATTTTGGGCCTTGAAGATATACGCTGACCATGTGAGAAATGTCTTTTTTCCTGCTTTTAAGCTTTATGGACTTGTAGTCTTTGGCGTGATAGGGCTGACTGGTCTGAGCAGTTTGTATTGGCGTCCGATGTTGGATGCCATTCTTTCCAGCTGTGCAAGCTCAAGTTGCAGTTTTACGATGTGGACTCCTCTGTGGAATCTTTTGTCTATCCGCCTTCCGATTTCATCGCGTGTTGGCGGGACGTCGCTGCATAATAATAGGATTCTGTCATATGCATCTTGTCCAAAGATGGCATCAAGTATTGGCACGTATCCTTTTCTTTTTGTGAAATAGTTCTCTCGTATGTTTGCCCAATCGCTGGCTCTTATGTCGATTAAGGCTGTGCGGCCGTTGAATTCTGTCAGAGTGTCAATAGTGCACACGTCTTTCCTGTTTGGGTCAAGGGCTGCTGTTTCGACAAGCATTTGGCAGCCGTTGTCTGTTGAATAGTAGGAATCTCTTCCTTCGATTTCATGGACGCTTTTGAACAGTCGTGGTGCGCTTTCGATGATGCATCTGAGGTAGTGTTTGGATACTTTTCCAAGGATGTTTGCCTCGTCGTATGGCTTGTGGGGTTTTTTGTCTTGTTCGTCTTTAAATCTCCGCGCGACATCACCATATGAAGGGCTCAATCTGCATATTAGTTCGCGCATTAGAACTGCTATAGCTAATTCCCCCATGATCTTGCAAAAGTTTTTTGCTATTATAAAGATTGTGACTTAAATCATCGCGATATCTTTTTATAGCTCTCCAAATTCCTGATTTACATGAGTGGGGACTATCAGGGAAGTAATAAGCCGGTTGACTCTTTGGTTGCTTCTCATATGCGCTTGGCGTATGCGATGGCAAAAAATCGTAGCCCTCTTTATCTGCGTGATGATGCTGCGCAGGAAGCAGCGTTCAGGATGTGGGAAGTTGCCCAGAAGTATGATCCTAAAAAAGGATCTTTTTCAACGTATGTCTGTACGTGCATGGGCCGTAAGATTATGGACATCACTAAGACTGAAAAGCGCCGGTCGAGGCACTTTGAGCCGTTTGACTCTCTTGATCATGATGCTGCGCATGGGCGGACTCCGCTGGATGACATCATTAATAGAGAGGACCGGTCGGCTATTAACAGGCTTTGCAGGGAAGTGAAGTCTTTGCCTCTGCATGAGCGGTACGTGATTACTTCCCATTATGGTTTGTACGACCAAAAACCGCATACTTTTGTTGAAATTGGGGCTATGCTGAAAGTACCGGCGTCAAAAGTCCGCACTTTCAAGGCTCGCGCTTTGAAGAGATTGAGAGAACTGTGTGCCTAGAGCATTACAAATTCTGTTTTCACCTGCTTTAAAGAAGTAAGTGATATTGTCTTCGCTATTTAAACCTCTCTTATTTAGTCACTTAAAAGTGGTAAAAACAGTAAGATTTATATACTTTAACCACTACATAGTAGTACTATGGAAAACGAGGTAAGAACTATAAAATGTGAAGGAAGGTTCAACGAGCTTACTGGCGAATTGACTGAAGCTCTTGAACTGCTATTGCCCCCAGGTCTTAGTAGGAGTGTGACTCCTAAAGAGCTAAGGGATGCCTATTTCCTAATTGCTAATCGGCTGGAAACTATTGACCCACTGGACCCATATTTCCAGTCAAATATGGATATTATTAGGCCTAACTCATTACATGCAGATGCTGATGCCCACATAGATCTCGTCCCGCTTATTTCCAGAGCATTCGTGATGGAAGAAAGCTTACCACGAGGCTATTTAGAACGCCAGAATTGCGGAAGCAGGATGGCCGGCCTCCTTGGAAAATGGCACAAAGGTCTGGACCTTGAAGAAGAGCTTGATCTTGACCTGGATTCAAGGCGGATAGCTATCCGAAAAGAGACCGTTAAGGATCACGAGAAGGCTAAAAAGGGCTATGAACAGCCTATTCGCTTAGCTCCTGATAGAGCTCCTTTAAGAGGATTTTCATTAAGAACCAAGTTTGGCATTGGCCGCACTGAAGCTGATGCTGTTGTTCCAGACGCTCCGTACAGTATTGAGCTTTTCAACCCTGATAAAAAGCCGTCTTTGCTTGTTGGTTTCTGGTATAAACACGATCCTATGGAAAAGAAAGATGTCATGGTTATTAGCCAGATTCAGCAGCCCCAGAAGGCTCAGCTTCCTGGCAATGACTCCCAAATGGGAATCGTTGGCATGGAGATTGCCGAGCTGGTAGCCAGACAACTGGGCTTCGGAGCAATAGAGACCTATTCCGCAGACAAGCACCCTATGTTTATGCAATTTCCGGATAGAAAGCCAAGAATGAAAGGTGAATTTACTGGGTACTACGACTCTAGTGCTAAAGCTCTAGGTTTTACAGGAACCAGAAGTACTTATTATAAGAAGGTGTTATAAGTATGCTTAAAAACGGTAGATTTTTATATATTAATCACTCGCCGGTGGTTATGGGGGACTCTAGACGTAAGAGAGAGGTCACTTGCGAAGGTAGGTTTTCTGAGTTGCGGTGCAATCTTGGAACCATTCTAAATACACAAGAGCCCCTTTCGGACAAAGACTTATCTGATGCTTTTGAGTTACTCAAGGATGATTTAAGTAATTTAGATGGTGCTGACAATTATTTTGACACTGCAGGCGATCAATTAAGACCGTCGCCTAGAGTGATGCCTGCAGCGCTTGTCCCTCTTTTGGCAAGAAAAATGGCAGTTCCTGATTTTCTTCTCGAGGCATATCTAATTGGCACAGAACCAACTGTCAGCAATGGCGTTATCGATTATCTTCGGCAATTCAACACGCGTGCTGAACTTACCGACCGCGTCAGGTTGGGCGAAGATTTCAGTTCTCGTTATAAAGTCAGGACGAATTTCGGCATTGGTAACAGGCCTGGTGAAGCGGTTGTTTCTGATGCTCCATTCAACATTGAAATTCTGCATCATCCAGCTGGCTCAGAGGAACCATACCAGCATTTGAGCACGGTTGGCTTTTGGTATAGGAAAATGGCAGCTGACGATGTTATTGTTGTTGACCAAATACAAGATACCCGCACTGATTATCCAAAGGCGGACCCTACCAGTGTTCTCGGCCTCAAAGTTGCTTGCGAAGTTGCCCGCATAGGCAATATTAATCAAGTGTGGCTTTATCCTGCACAAAAACATCCTTTGTTCAGAAAAGAGCCGGCAAAGAGAGCAAGACTTATTGATGATTTCAAGAAAATATATGATGACAGCGCTCGTGCGCTGAAATTTGACGGGGACGAGTCAACTTTTTACGTTAAAAATATTAAGAAATAATCAGAACAATCCCCATTTCTTTTTGCCTTCTTTCTCGAATTCTTTCAGTAACTCTGCCTGTTTTTTGCTTATTTTCTTTGGGACTTCAACTGATATTTTTATTACAAAGTCTCCTTGTCTTCCGCTTCTTAGCTCTGGAAGTCCTTCTCCGTCAAGCCTTATCTCAGAATTATTCTGCGTTCCTGGCTTTACATCGATTTTTTTCTTGCCTTCAAGTGTTTCAACTGTCAGCTCACCACCCATGCATGCTGTTGAAAAGCTGATTGGCTGTTCGATGATCAAATCTTCTCCATCTCGGGTGAATCTTTTGTCTTCAGGGACGTGTACTAGAACATAAAGGTCTCCTGCTGGCGCTCCGTGCTCTCCTGCTTCTCCTTCTCCGCTGACGCGCAATCGCATTCCATCATGTATTCCTGCTGGTATTTTGACTTTTACTGGCTCTCTGCTTACCAATCTTCCTTCTCCGTCGCATTCTTTGCAGATGTTTTCAGCGACTTCTCCGCTGCCGCGGCAGTTATTGCAGGATGTTGTCGTTGCGAACATTCCGAATGGTGTTCTTTTTGCGTGTCTTACCACGCCTTGTCCTTGGCAGGTGTTGCATTGTGTGAAATTGCTTCCGCCTTTGCCTCGGCATTCTGCGCACTGCACCATTCTTTGCACGTCGATTTCTCGCGTAGCGCCCTTAGCTACGTCTTCTAGTGTAATATCGACTTCTGCTACTAAATCTCTGCCTGGTCTTCCGCTTCTGCCTTTTTTGAAGCCGAATCCTGAGAAGAATTGGTCGAATATGTCATCAAAATTAACACTGCCAGCGAAGTCTCTAAAGTCGAATCCTGAGAATTGTTGTCCGGAGTCTGCTGTGCCGAACTGGTCGTATTGCGCTCTTTTGTCAGGGTCACCTAATACCGCTGCTGCTTCGTTTATTTCTTTGAACTTGTCAGATGCACCGGCTTCTTTGTTGATGTCTGGATGGTATTTTTTGGCTAGTTTCTTGTAGGCCTTTTTGATGTCTTCTGTTGACACTCCTTTTTCTATTCCGAGAATCTTGTAATAATCCTTGGTCATTGATATCGTCCTTTGACCTTGTGTTCCTCACTATGAATAACGTGTTCGAATTCTGCTCTTATGAGCTTTTTTATCGCCCATTGCTCTGCCATTCGCACTAAGAAATAGACTGCTAAGAGTGCAAATGCGATGTACGCATATAGTTTGTATTCCATTGGTTCAGTCTCTTGAACTTATGCTTTTTCCGCGTCTACGACATCTTCTTCTTTGCCCTTGCCTGGCTTTTGCGCTTTTGCGCCTGCTTTTTGGTACAAAGCAGTGGCTGCCGCGTGCAGGACGTGGTTGCACTCGTCAAGGTTTTTCTTTATCTTTGCAGGGTCTCGTGGACTCTCTGCCAATAATTTCTTGAGCTCGTTTATCTTGTCTTTGACGTCCTTTATTTCTTTTTCGCTTATTTTGCCTTCAAAGTCTTTCATCTGTTTTTCTGCAGTGTAGACCAGCGTGTCTGCTTGGTTGATTGTTTCTATTTCGTCTTTCTTTTTCTTGTCAACTTCTGCGAACTCTTCTGCTTGTTTGCGCATTTTTTCGACTTCTGCCGTGTCCAGCTTGTTTGGAGCTGTTATTCTCATGCTCTGTTCTTTTTCGGTGCCAAGGTCTTTTGCAGAAACATTGAGTATTCCGTTCGCGTCAATATCGAACGTAACTTCAATCTGCGGGATTCCGCGGGGAGCTGACGGGATTCCTACAAGGTCGAATTGTCCGAGCAGTTTATTATCAGTAAACATTGGTCGTTCTCCTTGCGAGATTCTTATTGTGACAGCTGACTGGTCGTCTGCCGCAGTGCTGAAGTTTTGGCTTCTTTTTACTGGAATTGTTGTGTTTCTTTCAATTAATTTGGTGAACACGCCTCCGAGTGTCTCAATTCCTAAGCTTAATGGTGTGACGTCCAGCAACAGTATGTCTTTTACTTCTCCTGCGAGCACTCCTGCTTGGATTGCTGCTCCCATTGCGACGCATTCCATCGGGTCGATGCTTCTTTCAACCTTGTTGCCGAACCATTGTTCCAGATACTTCTGGACTAGTGGCATTCTTGTTGGTCCGCCTACAAGGACGACTCTGTGTAGGTCCTTGACTGCTAATTTTGAGTCGCTTATTGCTTGGTCGACTGATTTCTTGCATTTTTTAACTATCGGATCAATCAACTCGTCTAATTTGGCTCGTGTGAGCTTCATCTGCAAGTGTTTTGGTCCTTGCTGTGTTGCCGTGACGAATGGCAGGTTGATTTCAGTCTCAAGTACTGTGCTCAATTCTATTTTTGCTTTTTCTGCTGATTCTCTGATTCTCTGCATTGCTACTGCGTCTGTGCTCAAATCAACTCCAGATTCTTTCTGGAAGTCCTTGACAATGTAGCTAATCAACACATTATCCATATCTGTGCCACCTAGCTGCGTGTCTCCTGATGTGCTTACGACTTCAAAGACTCCTTCTGAGAAGTCCATGATTGTGACGTCTAATGTTCCGCCGCCAAGGTCAAACACGAGAATCTTTTGTTCCTGGCCTGCTTTGTCAAGACCGTATGCGAGTGCTGCTGATGTTGGCTCATTTACAATGCGTACAACTTCCAATCCTGCGATTGTTCCTGCGTCTTTGGTTGCTTGTCTCTGATTATCATCAAAGTAGGCAGGAACTGTAATCACTGCTTTCGTTATTGGCTCTCCTAAGAATGATTCAGCATCTCGCTTGATCTTCTGCAGGATAAACGCAGAAATTTGCTGAGGAGTGTATTCTTTGCCGTGGATTTGGTATTTGAAATTAGTGCCCATCTTTCTTTTTGCAGCGTAGATTGTTCCGTGCGGGTTTGAGACTGCTTGTCGTCTTGCCGGCTCGCCAACAAGAAGCTGTCCATCCTTCGTAAACGCGACGAATGACGGGAATGCTTTTCCGTATAGCGATACTCCTTCTGCTGACGGGATTATTTTTGGCCTGCCTGCTTCTAAAACTGATGCTGCACTGTTCGATGTGCCGAGATCTATGCCTATGATTTTTTCTTTACCCATTTTATTTTCCTCCGTGTTTGCTGATTTTTACTTTAGCATACCTGATGACTTTTCCATTCATCGTGTATCCTTTTTGTAATTCTTCGAGTATGATGTCGTCTGGCTGGTCGCTTTGTGTTTGCAGCAGGACTTCGTGCTTGTACGGGTCTAATTTTTGTCCTACTGCTTTTATCTGCTCGACTCTTTCTTCATGCAAAATCTTGTGTAAATTCTTGAAAATCATCTCGATTCCTTTTCGCGCTTCTTCCGGCACGCTTTTGAGCGTCGCCAGGGCGCGTTCAAAGTCATCGATTACAAGCAATAGCTTGACAATGAGTTTTTCTGATGCAACGCCTGCAAAGTCTTTGCGTTCTTTTTCAACGCGTTTGCAGTAGTTTTCGAATTCTGCCTGCAGTCTTTTCAAATGGTCAGTGTAGTCTGCGATCAGCGCTTCTTTCTTTGCCAGTTCTTGCTTGAACTGTTCGTGCTCCACTGGTTCTTTCTTGTCCTTTTCGTCCATGCTTCCGAGGTCTCCGAGGAAGTTCCGACAACGAAGTTGTCGATAATTCCCTACCCACATTTGGTTGACTTTAAGTCAACGAAGTTGACAGTAGACATAACTAATATATAAATCTTTCCTTAATTATGGCAAAATTTATATACTTCAGCCATCTTCCGGCTGTTGAGGTGAATCATATGCCACAAGAACAGATTAACATAAACATCAATGAGGGAGAGCCTTTTTTCGCGCACGAGGTCACGGTAAATTTTACTCCCACGCAGCTGACCATGGATTACAAGTGCATCACTCCCAGGAGTGATCCGAGGAGCAAGAAGCCGAGTTTTCAGTTAAAACATAATGTTATCATGCTTGACCCGTGGCATGCCAAGACTTTGCTTAATGTTCTGACAAGCGTTATCCAGAAGTATGAGCAGGAGTTCGGCAAGATTCAGAAGCCTAAGGCATTGGAAAAAGCAGAAAAGAAGCAGAAAGAGATGATGAAGAAGGCTGAACAAACGACTGACGTGCCCACGTATCTGGGCTGAGCATGTTCGTCCGCAGAATCACCATTGTTAATGTGCGAAGGCCCAGGCAGTTGTCGGTAAATGATGAACTTCAGTGGTTTGGGTCTTCGCTTGGCTTATTTGGCGAGCGTGACAAGGACAAGTCTTGTTACCGCATTTTTCTAGAACTAATAAAAGCCATTAAAGCTACCGGCGGCTTGTCTAGTGATGAATTGTCCGATAGGCTTGGTCTTACCAGAGCGACCGTCATTCATCATCTAAATGCTTTGATGGAGCGCGGTATTGTCCGCCACGAAGGCAATCGTTATGTCATGCGCGGAGACAACCTGTCTTTGTTAGTCGACGATTTGCAGCGTGACATGCAGAGAGCGATGGAAGAGATGAAACAGGCTGCTGAAGAATTGGACAAGATGCTGAGGTTGTGATATGATTGTCGAATTCAAGAATAAATATAGAACTCAAGTATGGCCTCACTTGGATAAAGAAAATAAGGAAATGTTCCAAGCATCTTTCTTTAAGAAGTTTTTATTTGTTAAAGATGAAAAAGCGTTGGGATGGGTGATTTTGCAGCCATCCAAGGATCGCATTCTTCTTGACTTCATATTTGTGTTGGAAAATTACAGAGAAAAGAAGATAGGGACTGAGCTTCTCGATTTCGTGAAAAAGTATGCGCACGACCAAGGAATGCGGGGTATCAGCGTGAATACTGGAAGCAAAACTGTTTGGGCTCGGAAATTCTATGAAAAGAACGGTTTTAAGAAGGTTGGAAGTGTGAAGAAATTCTTCAAGTTTGACCCAGAGCATATGTTCTACTGGTTTTCATTGCAGAACAAAATGTCGAAGTAATGACAGATAGATTATTGCAATTATAAAAACTTAAAAGAAAATTTAAAAAAATTATGCCGCTTTCGCGACTTTGACTGCTTTCGGACCTTTGCCTCCTTCTCCTTGCTCAATCTCAAAGGTGACTTCGTCATTTTCGTTCAATACAACACCTGACTCAAGTCCGGTTTCGTGGACGAAATATTCTTTTCCGTCTTCACCTGCGATGAAGCCGAATTTCTTTTGCGTATTAAAAAATTTTACTTTCCCTTTCATTTTCTACTGCCTCCATAAGTACTGTTTATTCTCATAAACATGCGCAATGGTTTTTAAGCGTTTGCTTTTTTACGGCCTTAATTGGATAGGTTGCTGCATTTGTAGGCAAAAAAGCTATTTTGTGTGTGGATGCGGGTGTCCTGGATGGGTATTTTCCGGCTCGGGCATCCATTTTCCCATAGGAATGCTGTAGTCGTAATCTGAAGGATAGAAAATAAATGGGTTTTGAATGTCTGGATTGTAAATGCTTCCAAGATGGTTGAATGACGCTTTTTGGAGTTCGTATTCCAGCGACACTTTAGTTTCAGCACCGAGTACGTTGTTTGTTCTGACGTATTTTTCTATTAGTTGATGCGTGACCACGTTCATAAGGTCTGCGAATGCGAGGAAGAAATACACTCCGTTGCTTGCATATTGTGTTTTGTCTGGTAGTGTGTGTATGACAGTTACTTCAGGTTGTGCTGCAGCGTGTTCGATAAAGCGGTCAGTGAGGTCTGCATACGCGTGTCCATTTGTTAAAAGGGCTTGATGAGCAGCCTCAAAGGCGCCATTGTTTTGGTTCAGCGCGAATAGTGCTGAAAGTTTGCCCATGTTGTGCGGTGTTTTGCCTAAGGGAGGTTCGTATGACGTCCAGATCGCGCTGTGCGCTTCTGCTATGGAATAATACGCGCGGTTCAGAAGACCATATTCCGTATTTTTGCTGAACTCTGGAAAGTGGACGCTTGACTTTACTCCGTGACGGAAGCTCATCAGCTCTGGAATGCTCTCAGAACGGTCAAACTGGTGGCCCAGCTCGTGTGCTATTACGTTTGTTGTTATTATTGGTGGAAGTCCGCGTTGCATCCAGATGCGTTTCCAATGTACATCTTTAAGCTCTTTCCATTCAACGTCGTGGCCTGCGTCATAGCATGCGCTGAAATGCCCGCAGACTGCGCTGGCGTTGTCAACAAATCTGATTGTGATACGGTCATCAATGCTTCTCCCGAACTCTTTCACCCATGTTTCGTTCACGACATCTGCTATCTCGGCATCATATTCTTGTACGCGTGGCGTGTTTTTATAATATTCAGTGACGCCAGGATCAATCTTTCCGTCTGTGGCGCGCGCGACAGGAACGCCGTCTTCATAGACTACTCTGCAGCCTGCGCCAAGTGCTGCTCCGCTCATTATGAGAAACTTGCGTCGTCCGAATTCAGTCGCGCCACTCATATACAGACGTAAAGAACTCACTTATAAAAAGCTTCCCATAGTTTACCACTGATAAGAAGTAATAAAAAGAAGCGAACAATCCGCGGAAGACTTGGATAGATTGCTGCAACTTTAGACACTCAAGAGTGGTAAAAATGGAAAGATTTAAATAATGGATTATTGTTTGATTCTTTATGTCTAGACAAGTATTACTAGCAAAAAGGTTTAACAGTGCGTTAGATAGAATGGCACAACTTACTAACGAAGTAAACGGCATCTTACTGTATAGACGTCAAGGGGATTATTGCCCGATCGAAGCTATTCTTACGACAGGAATAGGAACTACTTCTCATGTGGTGGCGGAAGATTCACAAATGAAAGTAGCCAATGAATTCTTTAGGAAAAATCCAGACTACCAGTATGTGAAGTTTCACACTCACAGCCAAGGCACTATCAGTCAACACGGCAGTTATTATGAAACTCATTTTTCAGATGCAGACATAAAAAGTTATCAAGACCAATTGAGACACTATCCTGATTTTATTGGCATGGTTGTAACACCAAGAACAAAATTACTTTATGCGCCAGATAACCCGGATTTAAGGGTTGTTCCAGGAGACCCTCGCCAAGCAAATGAACGAATACGGAAAGATTTGAAAGCAATAGCAAAATCTAGTGGTGTTGAGCTTTTTCCTGTCAGCTAAATACAAAGCAACCAGCAGAGAATACTCACCTTTTCGTTCTATTTAATACAATATTTATTTATATAAGTAAATCAATATGCGTTCTATGGCAAAGAAGAACAATCATTCAACAGTTCATATCGTGGCAGCAGTTATTTTTGCGCTGGTCGCTCTGGCGCACTTGGTGCGCGTGATTGGCAATATGCCTGTGACGTTTGGAAACTGGTCTATTGCTATATGGCCGAGTTGGGTTGCCATAGTGATATCAGCAGCGATGGCAATTTGGCTGCGCAAGACTGCTGAATAAGCTAAAAATAAAGCCGTAGAGCTACAGATAAATTGCAATTCTAAGAAGAAAAACTAAAATGATTCCCAGCGCACGAAGAATGCGTACGCTATCAAGCCGATTACAACAACTGCAATAACTATGCCTATTCGCACAGCTGCTGATTTTGCTGAGAGCTTGATTGTGAACATGTCCTTGAGTTTCTGCCAGAAGCCTTGCTTGACTTCTGCTTTGACTTCAACTTCTTCCTCTTCTACTACTGGTACTACTGGAACAACTGCTGGTGGTGGAACCACTGGCGGTTGCTGCTCTCGTACTGGTGTGAAGTTGAATACTGGCAATGGAGGCATTGTTGTAACGCTTGGTGCGCTTGCTAGTTTCATGCTTATTGTTGTGCTGCCTCTGCTGACGCTCAAAACTTCTAGGTCTAGTTCTGGAATATTATCTCTTGTAAGGTCGAAGAGCATGTGCTCGCCTGTCATTACTGTTGATTGGGCTCCGTTTGACATCCATTCTGTTGAACCGTTTCCGCTGATAACCACTCTTCGCAGTGTGACGCTCAATGGCTGTAATTTGCCTTCGATGCTGAACTGCAATGGCTGTCCTTGGTAGACTATTCTTGTGACAGGTGTGTCTGTGAGTGCTATGCGTGGTATGTTGCTTCCGCCGCCTCCACCACCGCCTCCTCCACCGCCTCCACCGCCACCGCCTCCGCCGCCTCCTGAACTTGGTGCTGCTGAGACGTTTACCGTATCACCAAAGCCTCCGACTTCTCCGAATGAATCATAAACTAATACGAATGGGAAGTATGTTCCTGTTGCATTGTATGCGTGTGTGACGCTTACAGATGTGTTTGAGGTATTGACAGTTATTGTAGGAGTGTTATCGTCAATCAAGTAAAATTCGTATCTTACGATTGAATCGTTAAGCAGTGTGCCAATGTTTACGTCTGACGCGTTTGCTGTGAAAGTTACAGTTGTTCCAACTCTGATTCCGCTGGTTGGGCTTATCGTCATTAAAACAAAAGGCGCATAGTTTACAAAATTGGTCAGGTTTGATGGTCCGTCTTGAGTTGCGTTGTATGTCAGGTTAATCAAGTGAGAGATTATTACACCACTGTATATGACTCCGCTGGTGATGTTCGCGTCTATTACTGTGACATCGAATAGGCTTGAATCTTCAACATAAGAGTTTGTGATGATTGAGTTTCTTATCGTAAGGACATCTACTAGCGTTGAGTCGGTTATTGTTGAATTGTATATGAAATCTGCGGAGTCGATGACTGAGTTTGTAACAACTGTCAAATCCATAAATACGTCTGTAAGTGCTGAATTTGTGACATTTGAATTGTGCATGTGAACGTTTGAAAGGTTGCTGCTTTCAACATTGTTGATTCCAACATGTATTACCGAATTGTCCATTACGTTGCTGTTGTTGACGTTTGCGTTCACTATCGTGCTGTCTGTTACGTTTGAGAATGTTACGTTGCTGTCAATAGTGTTGCTTGATATTATAGTGCTTCCTGTCAGGTTGCTTGGGTCTACAAAGCTGTCTGTGAACGTGCATCCTGTTGCTATGATGTCTTTGACTATGCTGTTTGTCACGACGCAGTTTGTCAGGGTTGAATCAATGAATTCTGAGTTTATTGCTGTAACGTTCGTAAGTGCGCTGTTTGTTGACTCGCTCGTGGTTATGTTGCTGTTCAGTACTGTTGAGACGTTTGATATTCCTTGTGTGAATATGCTGTTGTTTATGTTGTTCAGGCCGTTTAGTGTGCTTCCGTCTAGGAAGTTCTGTGCTGTGTAGCTCAAGTCTGTGTTTGTGATTGCGCTCTGCCCGTTGCATGCTACTGAGACGCTGAATGGTCCTAGCAAGTAGCCTGTGACGTTTGCTGTGTGTTGCAGACCGTTTGCTGTGGTGAAGCTGTTTGTCATGCTTCCTTGTGCTACGTCTGTGAAACTCCACTTGCAGGTTGTCGCGCCATTTGTGTCAAGCGCGATGAGGAATGTGCTGTAGTTCAATGATGCTCCGCTTGCTGGCGTTATGTTTGCTGATGTTACAATTGGTGTTATCGTGAGGGTTCTTGTGATGTTTCCAGTTGCTACGTTTGCATCGCCTGGGAATAGTGCCAATATCGGCATTGTTCCGGTGCTTGCGAAGCTTGTGACGTGTGTTAAAGGTGAGGCTCCGCTTGATGCAAGCGTTCCATTGATGTACAATTGTACTGGTCCGCCTGCTGGGTTTGTTACGTTTGCGACAAATGTGACTGAATCGCTTACTTGCGCGTTCGTGTTGCCTGCTACTCCGTTTATCGTCAATGTGAGTGCTGCGATTCCTGGTGTGACTGTGTAGTTGCTTATGGCAGTTGAATTCTGGTTGCCTGCTGAGTCGTTTGCGAACCATTTGAAGCTGTGGTTGCCAACCGATATGAATGTCAGGTTTGCTTCCCATGTGCTGGTGTTGCCTATCTGTGAAGCTGTGCTGTTTGTTGCATTGTCTAATTCAAGTGTGACGTTTGCTACTCCAACGTTGTCTGTCACGCTTACTTTAAAGTTGTATAATGATGTGAACATTGCTGGTGATGCTGGGCTTACTGTTTGTGTGCCAAATACTGGCGGAGTCGTGTCTGGCACTATTACGAAGTGCGTGGCTGAAGTTCCTGTGTAATTCTGATCTCCTGCAAAGCTTGAGGTGATATTGAACGTTCCTTGGTCTGGGAATGATTGATTGATTGACAATGGCGCTGCGCCTGTTCCTACAAGGTTGCCGTCTCTGAATATTGAAACAGTTCCTGTGGTGTTTGTGATGTTTGCCATCACTGTAACATTGCTTGTTTGTGGTACTGTTATGTTTCCTGCTGTTCCGTTAAGCAATAGGTCCATTGTGCTGTTTGCTTTCAGGATTGTGAAATTGCTTGAATTGCTCATGTTGACGTTGTTTGCGCCGTCTCTTGCGAACCATGCGAATGTGTAATTTCCTGCGGCAAGGTCAAGTAGTGTTGTCTGGTAGAAGCTTCCGGTTTGTGTTACGTTTGTGAAGTTCGTGTTTCCTAGCTGGAATGTTACGTTTGTTATGTTTCCGTTGTCTGACCAGTTGATTCCCCAGGTGTAGCTTGCGTTTGGTGCGTATACGCTTGGGTTTAGAGGCGTTATCTGGCCGTCTGGTACTGGTGCTGTGATGTCTGTAACAGTTAAAGCGAACGTTCCGTTGGTGCACGCGCTGAAGTTGTCGCATACTTGCAATGATACGTTGAATGCTCCGTTAACCATTGGAGTGTAGTTGATCATGCCTGTTGCGCTGTCGATGCTGAATCCTGAAAGTGATGGCGTGACGTTGTTCAAGCTGAACGCAAGTGTATCATTTGTTGGGTCTGAGTCTGTTGCGTTTACGTCATAGACAAATGCTGTTCCAGCTTCTACGACTTGGTTGCTCAAGTTTACGAATACTGGCGCGTCGTTGACGTTTGTGATGTTGATTGTTATGTTTTGTGATACGTTCTTTCCTGTGCTGTCGAACAAGTACAGTGTCATTTCTACGATTCCTGTCTGGTTTGCTTTTGGCAATACTAGGAAGAAGTCTGTAGTTGTGTTTATTGATGCGTTGAATATTGGATGGCTGATGAAAGTTACAGGTGTGACGTTGCTCTGGTTTGCCAGTTGCATCTTCCATGTGAGTGTGTTTCCGTTTGCGCCTGGTCCGTCTTCTGGGTCATCTTCGTATGGAGACAGGTCTCTTGAGTTTGGTGTTTCTTCAAATGTTAATATGCCTGGTATGACTTGTGTGAAGAATGGTGAGTCGTCTACAAAGTTCAGGTAGAGTGTGAATGTTGCTGTTGCGTTCAGACCGCTTGGGTCTGTTGCTGTGACGTTGAATGTTCTTGTGCCGGTGACGTTGAATTCCGGAAGTATTGTCATCTGTTGTGCTGAGTTGCTGATTGCAAAGCCTACATTCATTGTTTCTGTGACGTTGAAGTATAATGGGTCTCCGTCTACGTCTCTGAATACTTGTGATAAGTTCAGCGTGTAGTTTGTGCTTTCGTTGATGTTTGGTATTCTTGGAACAGCAATGACTACTGGCGCATCGTTGACTGGTGTTACGTCCAAGTCTATGCTTGTTTCAACGCTTGTTGTGCCGTCTGATACTGTGACGTTGATTGTTCCAAAGTCGTTTGCGTCTGGCTTTGGATATACTGTCAAATATTGGCCGTTGTCGATTTGTGCTGTTGCTAGCGTGCTTGGCACAACTCCGACAACGCTGAAGACAAGGTTTGCGACTGGCGTGTCTGCGTCTGAAACAAATTCTCTTAAGTTCAATACGCGTACTGCTGCCGTGTCTTCATCTGTTTCAATGTCTGAGACTGTTGCCCAGACTGGCGCGACTGCGGTCGCGTCAACAGTGACTGTGATGCTGTCTGTTTCTGATGCGTTTTGAGTGTCAGTCACTCTGAACCGGATTGTGTTGCTTCCGCTGAAGCTTGGTTCTGGAGTCAATGTTACAACGCCTGTTAATTGGTTGATGTTGACTGTAATGTCGTCGTCTCCGCTGACAACGCTCAATACGAGTGAGCTGTCTGAGTCCTGGTCGTCTTGGACGTAGTCGTGGTAGTTGAATCGTGCGTATGAGTCTGTTTCTACTTCAATCTGGTTTGGAAGGTTCATGAATGGTGCTGTGTTCGCGTCGCTTTCGTTTGCGCCTGAGTGCAGTGAAACTGATATTGTTTTGTCTGTGGTGACGCTTACTTTGTCGTTCTTTGTTCCGAATCCTTGGGCTGTTATCGTGTAAGTGTACATTCCTTCTGGAACTGGTGAGAAGCTTATTGTTCCATTTGCGTTTGTCGCGTTTGTTCCAATTCCTGAGAGTGAAACGCTTGCGTTTTCTATTGGCGTTCCGTTGTCTGCGTTTCTTACGTTAAATGCTACTTTGTATGACATTGAGCCGATTACTGTAAGGAGCAGGCTTTCTTCGTCTGTTATTTCTGGGTTCGTGGTCGGGATTGCCGAGTTTGCTCTGCCTTTGACTGTTATATTATATACGCCTGCTGATGTTGGATTGAACGTGAATGAGTATGTTACTGGGTTGACTGCGTCTGGGTTTTCGAACAGGGTTGTAGTATGGCTGAATATTGTTGTTGCGCCGTTCTTTACGATATAATCTACGTCTGTCTGGACTGGTGTTAATGGTCCTAGTACGCCGTCTGCGTGGTTTGTTATCTTGTTGTATGAAACTAGTACTGGTTGTCCGATTCGCGGGTGCGTGTTGTTGATCGTTAAACCGTTCAATATTGTGTAGAATTGGCTTGTTGGCAGTGCTTGTAATACTGTGAACGCTCCTTGCGCGTTTACGTCTTCTGTTGCCGCGCACTGGTCGTCAACGACTTGTGCTGTGACTTTTACTGCGAAATTTCCTGTTGATGTTGGCAGGTATGTGAATTGCACTGGTACTGTGCTGTCTGCGATCAGTGAGTTGCCTTTGACTGCGCTGAATTCCTGCTGCTGGCTGTGTACGACTGAGCCGCTTTGGAGCACTTCCATTTTGACAATGGTGTCAGCACCGTAGTATTCCTGCTTGAATTCTGGAGGCACATAGCCGACTTCGTTGTTGGTTAATTGGAATGCGCTTGCTGTCTGGGCGTCAAGTTTTGCAGACATGTTAACCACTAATGGTACGTTCGGTTGTAATTCGTTTACGAATGTTAATTGTGATACGACTGCACGGCAGGTGATCGGGTATTTGGTGAATTCGTAGTTGACTGATGTGCTGGCGATTCCGGTGTTTCCGTTTGTATGCCAAGTTGCTCTGATTTCTAATGGTCTGTATCCTTTGCTTACGAAGAATGCGCCGTATCCGTGCGTGTTTAGAGTATCTGGATATCTGATTGTGAGTGTTCCGTCTGTGACGTTTGGACCGTCTCTTATGCTTCCGCCGAACGTGCCGACTTGGTTGCATGCTGAGTCAAGGCAGTTGTAAACTGATGCGTTGACGTTGTTCTGGTTGAAATTGTACGTGACGTCAGCTGCTGCGTGGACTATTGGAATTGCTAAAAGTACAAGTAATGCTAGTAAGAGTTTTTTCATCATGGTCCTGTACCCGGGCCTCCTATTTCTGTGCCGAAGAGTCCTGCAGGGCCGGATGAGCTTCCGCCGCTGCCACTATCGCTGCTGCTTGATCTGTTATGATCATAGATTAAGTAGGCTCCTATGCCAGAAATCACCATTGAAGTTCCGGTTGAGATTACATCAGCAAGGTCTTGTGCGTTGTTGTCCTTTCTGTTGTATCCTGTGCCAGCTCCATATTGCTGGTACGTGCCGTCCTTGACTATGCCCATGATTGATCCTGAGGAGTAAGTTGTGTTTTGCAATAGTCTTACTAAGCTCTTGCCGCCAAAGTACCATCCGACGAGCGGTACTGCTTTGCCGAGTGTTGGCAGGAGTTTGACGCTTTCTTCTTCTGGAAGTGCGTGAACGACTTTTCTGGCAAAGTCTCTTGTCATGACTTTTTCAAGTGCTATCCAGTCTTCGTCTCTCAAGATTCCTGCTTTGTGCAGTTGGTCTCCGATTGATTTCAGGTGGAAATAGTGGAATTGTCCGATTGTGTGCTTGCTGCCTCTGCCGTAGTCTGCTGCTTCTTTTTCTGCAGCGGTCATTATAGCATCGTACAACGCGCCTATTGTTTTGCTTCCGAAGTCTGAGTATTCTTCTCCCAGTGGGCTTTCCTTTGAGATACGCCCGGTTACCGGCAAAGGTCTTATTGCTGCGAGCGCTTGTTCGCCATGCTCGTACATGTCATTGGCAACCGTTACATCGTTTACTTTTCTGCCAGAAATTGACTTGTTGATCTTTACCGTAAGGTCTTCTGCTGATGCGATTTGGTTCAGTTGGAATTCATGATGGTTTATTTTTGCCTGGGTTGCTGACATTTGGTCGAGCAGCGTCAACAGGATTTGGTTGTACTCAGACATTTTTATATAGTCTGCATTTTTGCCAAATCGCTTGCTGAGCTTTTGTCGTGCATCATAGCTGAGGTCTTTTGCGTCAAGTGATACTTTCAGTGGCGCAAGGTAGCTCATTGCCTGTGAAATCTGGTCATTTGAAAGTTCTGGTAATTGAAGTGAGCCAACGTCGACGTTGCGCTTCAAATCGCGGATAAGTACGTGCTTGATTCCGGTTGTCTTGAACAAATTATACAATAATTCGTTTTGTCTTTCTAACTCGTTGAATGCTTTGACGTCTGCGCTTGTTCCTGGAAGTTTGTCTACGATTTTTTTCAGGTTTTTTAGGCGTGCATCTTCGAATTGGCTTAAGCTTTTTGCAGAATCTGTGTCGATCTTGATTTGTTTGTCAAGTGCTTCATTAACTTGATTTGCGTCTTTAACGCTGTATTCTTTTGGAAGAATTCTTGTGTCGAGACGGCCCTTGGCTTCATCTGATGCCTCGTTTGTGCCTGTTGCACTGCATCCTGTAATTGCTGCGACTGCTGCGACAACTGGAACTGCTTTAAGTCTGAAGAAATCTAATAGTGATTCGAGTGTTGAAGGTGATTTTGACTGGGTGTTGTTGTCATTAAGCATGTTTTGATACCCCCGAAGAGGAGTAAAACACATACCAATATATAAAGGTTTCTATTAATTAGCACTGGGCAGTAGTAACCAAATCAACTTGAAGAGACTATATTATAGAAGCGTAATAATATGGGGCAGCAGTTTTATCTTTTATCAAGGCGTAGTTTATTCATCGCGCGGTAAGCATCCCAAGCACGCAGTGTCTGGCAGCGCGCCTGCAGGGAAGGATTATTGTCAAGGTAGGTGGTCTCTATCTTTCGAGTGAACCAGCCTCCCACCCAGATTCCGCTTTTTTTCTCGAATTTGTAATAATATGTCCGTTTTTTGTGAATCCCTTTAGGCTCATATGTTTTCTCAAACTCAAGTACGCCGCGTGTCATCGTGCCGTTTATGCGCGAGGCGCCGCCGTCGTCAGACAGCCTGCCTTCAAGACGTTTTTCAGAATCAAGATTAAAATGACCGCCAAATGGAAAATTGCCGCTATTGTGACCATCTTGTTCATTGTAGAACCAGCCTGTGATTATGAAAAGCGTATCGCTCCCGTAAAGACGAATCATATGGACAAAAAAACAGGCGCACTTTAAATAATTTTAGAAAAATTTATTCGTCTGTCCAATTTTCTGCTGATTCTTCTACGTCTTCTTCTTTCCCATCAGAAACTTCAAGGTCTTCTTCGTATTCTGCGTCTTCGTTGCTGTCAACAACTGGATCGTCTTCCTCTACTGGTTTTTCTACTACTTCTTCTTCTTCTTTGTCGTATTCTTCTGTCTTGACTTCTTTCTTTTTTGGCAACTAAACCACCTCATTATGTGATTACAAGCTTCGTTTGTGTGCTCTGCGCGATGGGCGTGCTTTCTCTACACCCTTGCCCTTATGTCGAAGTCCGCGGTGCTTTCTGCCTGCGCTGGTGATTCCGCGGAAGGCTCTTCCGTGTATCTTGCCGATCCATGCTGTTCTTTTGTCTGCTAGAACACTTGGGTGTGCTCTGTCTGCTAGTATTATCTCATACCAGTAGTTTTTGCCGTCTTCTGTGACGTAGTATGAATTAAGAACTTCACAATTTGGATATGCCTTGTTGGCTCTTACTTCTGCGATTGCTTGGTAGTTTTTGTGCAGGTTTAAGCGCGCGCCCATGTTGTGCGAGTGCCTGCCTCCGCTCCAGTCTTCTCGTCTGTGCGAGCCTCTGGTGAGGCGTTGTCTGACAATGAATATGCCTTGCTTTGCGCGGTAGCCTAGTGCGCGTGCTCGGTCAAGTCTTGTCGGGTGCTCTAAACGGGTTGTTGCAGATTCGCGTCTCCATGCTATCAAGCGCGCTCGTTTCAAATCGGCTGGCATGCCGTCTTCCTGCCATCTGTTGACTAAGTGTTTATAGAGTCCCATGTGTGTGCGGTTATAATGAGCCCTTTTTAAACATTTCTATAGCGCTGTTCCGCAGAATGAACAAGTAAGGATTTGTTTTTTGTTGTCAAACACGCCGTCTCTATCATAGTGAATGATGTGCTGGCATCCTTTGCAATGTGGTTCTACCAGGTCTGCTGTGTCAAAGTATTTTATTGGTTCCATGTCTGACTCCCTCCAGTATACGTCCTCTTTTAAGATGTAGTTGCAATACGATTGACTTTCAGCGTTTTATATTTAGCCCTATAATTTTATATAAAATTTAAAGAAATCAGCGTTCCAGTTTTATTTGGTCCAGATTGGTATCCCCTGGCAGATAGTTGTTGTTTACAACAACATCATAAATGTGCTTGAACAAAGTGCGTTCCACAATCTTGCCGATTTCTCTTGATTCTTTTCGGGCGTCGCTGTGGTCTACCTCTACGCGCACTATATGGATAAGCCTGCGTGGCACCTGTTGAACTATCGGTATTTCTTCTTCTGTCAAGTTCACCAGTACGCCTTGCGGTTGGATGTCTCCGATTCTTGTTATTGCCAGTGTTCCATACGACTTGCCATTCTTGTCCTGGTCATGTGCATGCGCGCCGTTGTAGAAAACGCTGTCGTAACCGAACAGCTCTCCTTCTTTTGTTTCCTCTTCCGGAGTCATCGGCCTTTCTTCCTCACCCGATAAAAACAAACAGCCTTCATCTTGCTTTGGTGTAGAAGTCACTGAAATTTTTCCAAACGCTCTGGATCCGAGATACCAGATTGGGGTTCTTCCAGGCTTTGGCATTATACCTTTTTGCTGCGCACTTCTATAAAGTTCGGTTGAGCTTATGCCGTGGAACAAAAATTGGTTTTTGTCTGACGAATCAAGAACTTTTGCAACTTCATCTTCATCTAATTCTCCAGTTTCTGCTACTATCCGTCTTACGAGGTCCCAGTTTGGCGTTTTCTTCACTCCTTTTTTAAGCTCTTATTTGTATATATCTTGATCAGGTCTTTTGTAATCGACAAAGTCACCATCTGATATTAGTTTGTGGTGCTTTAGCAATCCAATTTCTTTCTTATAGCTGTCTGGACTATCGGATGCGTGCATGAAGTTTGGAACTGGCATACCGATTGAGTTCGCAAAGTCTGTGCTAACCGAACACATATCGCCTCTGACTGTTCCAATTGGCGCCAGTGTAGGATCGAATTGTGCGCTGTAGCCTCTGAACCGCACGTCGCTTCCGTCGATTGCGTATTTTGGAAGCCCGCCTGCTAGTTTTCTCATGGTTGCAATGCTGTTTGGTCCTTGCACGACAATTGCCAGCGTTGGCAATCCAACCATTTTGTGGAATGATGCAAGAATGTCTTCTTTGGGCTCGTAATCTTCTATGACGTGTCCATAGAATTCTTCTATGGCTTCCTTTGTAAAGCTGAAAGTTTTTATCAAAGGTGTTTTCAAGGGCCAAATATTGACTATTCTGCTTAGAATTTCTCCGTGCCTGCTGAGCAATACTGCTTCAGGCTTGCACATGACAAGCGTTCGCTCGTTAAGTCTCGCTTCTAATTCTTCAGGCGGCAGTTTCATTAATTTTTTTGGCATTGTTGTCTCTGTGGAAGCAGTAGTCTAGGGCTTTCCCTAGGCTTTTCTACCCCCTAGTTTTGATTATTATTTTAGGCTATATAAATGTTACTATTTTTACTCCTCTTAAGTAACAATTAGAATCCTTCCAGCGAGCTTTGTTTGGTGGCGCTGAGAAGGTCGTCTACCTTGATTCCAAGCACTGCGAATATTCTTTCCACTCCCGGTATGATTTGGTTTTGTATATAATACTCGCCATCGTACTCTTCTTGTGTTGCTTCATCTGGCAGTTTGACTTTGTCGCGTATTTTTCCTTTTCCTTTCACAACAACGTATTTGATTACGCTTCCTGCTCCTACAGTTTGTCCTTTTGCTTCCATGCGTTGCGCTGCCGCCACATGGGGGCCAATTGAGGTATAGCCTGTTGTTGCTTTCGATAGCGCAGTATGGATTACGACTTTGTCCAATGGAATTGCGTTCTTCCTCATTTTCTCAACAACTTCTCTTACATACGCTTTTGCTTTTGCCGCATCGTGCTCTTTCAGGATTATTTCAAGAACTTTTTTCTGCACGTCTTTTGCGATGAAGCTCCAGTTTCGTCTTACGCTTTCAAAGCCTCGGATTTTTATGCTTCCTTTTTCATCAATCAGCGCGTATTTCTTTTTGGCTCCCGCTTCTCCTGTTTTCAAGCTAACAAAAATGCCGGCTGGATAGAATCCTTCGTAGTCTAACTCCATTAGCCCTGGGAGGTCCTTGTTTACTTTTTCCATCCATGCCATCGCGTCATCTTTTGTTTTTTTGTCCAAAAGAATAAAACAGGAATCCGTGTCACTATAAAGCACAGTAAATCCTGCTTGTTGCGCAGTTTCTATCGCTTTGCGTATGTAGTGTCTTGCCCAGGCTGTTGTGCTTTCCGCGCATTCGATGCTGTAGTATCGTGCTGGCGCGAATCCCATGTAGCCGTAGAAGCTGTTGGCGAGGACTTTGAGCGCTTCTGATCTTGCAGCAAGCAATGGGTCTTTGCTCGTCTTAAGCTGTTTTTTAATTTCTCCTCTTCTCAAAATCAAGTCTGAAATTACTGTGCTGAATAGTCCTTTTCTTTTCGCGCAGTACCAGAATGTTCCTCTTTCGGTCGTCACTTTGGGTGTGTCTTTGCAGCAGTCGCAGTTTAGTGTTCCTTTGCTTATGTTGTGCGAGGCGATGATGCTTGGATACAAGCTGCGGTAGTCGAACACTGCTATTTTCTGGTAAAATCCTGGTTTTGGTTCGTAGACGAATGCCCCTTTTATCCTGTCTGACATTCTGCTCAATTCGTCTCTTTTGTATGGCCTGTTGAGCAATATTTCGTTTCGCGCGCTTGCTTGGTTCATCAAAAACCATTCTACGTATGTTGAGAACGTCATTCTGTTGATGTCATATGGTGGTAGTCTTATTATCCTTACAAACTCTATAAGATTAGGCAGTACTTTTTCCGTTAGTTTGTAAGTCAGCGCGCAGTCTTGGAGGTTGTACTTGCAGTATTCTTCTATTTGTTTTCCTCCTTCGTCCCATGCTCTGAAGAACGCGTCCATGTCGACTTTATGTTTATGTTCACCGATAAGCTCTCCCGCAACAGCATCCAAACTATAGCTGTCAGTTTTGAGTGATCGAGCGATGACTTTTCTGATGAATTTGAAAATGTCGATGTGCGCTATGCCTGTTATTTTGGCTTCTGCCTGCATTCTGCCGGTTATTTCCAGCTGGCTGTAGTCTAGCCCTAAGTCTAATTTTATTTTGTGCATTTTTGCTCGTTCGACAATGTATGGCAGGTCAAATCCGTCTGTGAAGTATCCGACCAGCATGTCTGGTCCGTAATCGCTTACTAATTCTACAAATCTTTGGAGCATTTCAGCTTCTGTTGGCACGAATTCTATGTATTTCTCATTAGTTTCAAATTTTTTCCAAGTTATCACGCGTGAGAACTTTTCTCCATACAGCCCAATCATCAGTATTGGGTGCTTTTTCATGTTTATTTTGTTCTCTGGATTGTAAGTTTCGATATCAACAGCTAACAATTTGGGCTTGAGCGTGTCTTCTCCTGCAGGCATGATCTCATCCACCTTTATGCACGGCACTTTTGACTGGAATGGTGATTCTTTTCCTTCTACTTTTGTCAGCGTTAGTGGAATGATTCCTTTGTCTATCAGGTATCTGCGCGTGTATAAGATGTCATACTCGTACACTCCTATAACGCCTGGCAGTTCTTTTGCCAGGTCTTTGAGAACGGGCACTCCTTTTGGTATGTTGACGAATACTTTGAGAGCTTCAGTTGGGTGTTCGTTGAGATTCTTTTTTACCTTCTCAACTCGCACAACGCAATAATCGTCTTGTCGTAGTGCTTCTAGAACTTTTACGTCTGTATCTCCGACAACGTAGAAGTACGGCTCAAAATTCTCGTCCAGAACGCAGATCTGCCTGCCTTCAACAGTCCGGCCGTATAGCTGTATGATTGGTTTGCCGTTCCTTACAGTATATGCGATGTCTGTTGGATAAAATGTTGTGCCCACAAGAATTATCGCGTTTTGACAGGTTTTAAATGTTCCGGAAGGTTTGCTTTGATGATCGCTTCAAGCTCTTGAGGCGTGAAGGGCTTTCTGAGAATTGCTGCTTTTGGCGCTGCCATATTCACAGATTTATCGGCTTCGTTTATGAGTATCACGTTTACCCCATGACGGTTACCCATTACATAAACGTATACTGCATAACCGCCATTGTTGATGTCGCTTATTACGAGATCTGCTCGCGGAACATGGGGAATTGCTTCTGTTGAGTCGCTTACACATATAGTGCGGTAGCCCATATTCTTGATATGAATATCAAGCAGTGCGCTTATGCTGCGATCGTATACAGAACAAAGTATTGTTGCAACCGGATTTCCATCAGTCATGCAATTGCGTGATTCTGACTCGTATTTATACTTTACTCCCACGAGGTAATCAGATACTTATTTAAACAAATAATATACAAGTCATGTATGGCGTTGCCAAAAGAGGTAATTCCGCCGACGCAGGCACAAAGATGTCCGCGGTGCAGGAAATTGTCATTAACGTTTGACACTGAGACAAATCGCGTGGTGTGTAGCGCTTGCGGCTACGAAGTGAGGTTGAAAACATGAGTGAAATTCATAGAGCGCAAAGGGTTGGCGTGTTTGTTGACGTTCAGAACTTGTATTATTCTGCGCGTTTTGTGTATAATTCGCACGTTAATTTCAAGACGATTTTGCAGGACGCTGTCAAAGAACGAACTTTAGTCCGCGCATTGGCTTACGTTATCAAGACTGAGGATTTTAGCAAAGAGAAATTCTTTGATGCGTTGGGCCACATTGGTTTTGAAATCCGCGCTAAAGACTTGCAAATCTTTTATGGAGGAGCAAAGAAGGGCGACTGGGACATCGGCATTGCAATGGACTGCATTGAGCTTGCTCCAAGATTAGACACTATTGTCATAGTCAGCGGTGACGGTGACTTCGTACCATTAATAGAACACTTAAAGCGTGCCTTAGGCTGCCGTGTTGAAGTTGTTGCCTTTGGCAAGAGTGCAAGCGCGAAGTCAATTGAGGCTGCTGACCACTTTTTGGATTTGGATAAGGATACCAAGCGGTACTTGATCAAGCCGATTAAGAAGCTGACTCCTGTTAACAAGGAAGTTGAAACGCATCATATGGGAGCTGAGCGTCAAGAACCGCCCAGTAAATCAAACGGTGCGAAAAATGTCAGAAGACAATAGGATGGTCAAGCGGTTCTTGAGCGTGCTCGGAAACCGCTGGATTTCCTACCCCGTAATCAAGGAAGAGGTGCCCGCGTAAGCGGTTTCCGACAAATGGAAGTAAACGAAAATAATTTTGAAACTGAAGTCTTGAAGAGTGATAAGCCAGTCGTGGTTGATTTTTGGGCTCCGTGGTGCGGCCCGTGCAAGATGATTGCTCCTGTTTTTGAGAAATTGTCGCATGAATTGAAGGATGTCAAATTCACTAAGGTGAATGTTGACGAGAACAGTGCGCTTGCGTCGCAGAACGGCGTGCTGGGCATTCCTTGCATTATCGTGTACAAGAACGGTGAAGAGGTTGACCGTGTTGTCGGCTTTCAGGACGAAGCTACGCTGAAGAAGAAGCTGGCATCTATTTTGGGCTGATGCTCGCCATTATTAATTTCAAGGCTTACCAGACTTCTACGGGTTTGAATGCTATTAAGTTGGCAAAAATCTGTGAAAAGGTCGCGAAGAAAGAGCGGGCGAACATTGTTGTTGCGGTTCAGCCTGCTGATATTCTGGCTGTTGCTGGGAATGTGAAAATTCCTGTTATGGCTCAGCATGTTGATGCTGTTGTGTTTGGCGCGAAGACTGGCTGGATTTTGCCCGAGAGTGTTCAGCAGATGGGCGCGGTTGGCAGTCTCATAAATCATTCTGAGCATCAGATTCCTCTTGCGCAGATTAAGGAAACAGTTAAGCGGTTAAAAGAGCTCGGCATGTTGTCTGTTTGTTGCGCAGATACTCCTGCTAAGGCTGCAGAAATTGCCAAGTTTAATCCCGACATTATTGCTGTGGAGCCTCCTGAATTAATAGGCGGAAATATTGCTATTTCTCAGGCTAAGCCTGAAGTTATCACGCAAACAACCAGTAAGATCAAAGACATTCCTATTTTGTGCGGTGCCGGTGTCAAGACAAAGGACGATGTTGTGAAAGCAGTAAAACTGGGTGCAAAGGGTATTCTGGTTGCTTCCGGTGTTACAAACGCGCAAGACCCTGAGAAGGCGCTGACGCAATTAGTGCGTGGGCTCACCAGTCACTAACGCAGCGCGTAATCTCTAAATTTAAGAATCTCATATTTGTTCGCGTGCAATATCCTGACTGCTCCTTTGGAAATAAGTTTTCGATGGGTCGGATTGGCATTATGCAATACGAGTTTGCGGTATACGTCTATGACAACTTCACATACGTCCATCGGAGTTTTGCATGGATTTTCATCGCTCAGAAGCAGTGAATTTACATGGTTGTATGGCAGCAGTCGCTTTGATGCTAGGTGGAACAAGCCTTTGATGGCTTGTGGACCGGGATTTTTTATTACATCGAGAAACGAAGCAAATGCGTTTATTGCCCTGTAAACTTTCTGTCCGTCATGAGTTGTTGAGGCGTAGAGTGATGTATTATGCATCCTGAGCTCTAAGTTTCCGCCTGTTGCCATAACTTCCTGAATATCGTCTCTTTTTTTAAATCTTCCCATTTTAACAACCTTCCAGTAGTAAAAATACCGAAACATTTATAAATTCCGTATGTCAAAAACTATATATAGAACACCGCCATTGCTTATTTTTATTGTAGAAAAAGGGGAATTCTGCATATTGGCGGTGAAGACACAGTATGCCAGACATAGAATCACAGGCGAGGAAGGAGTGAAGAAATGACGGATACGAGAGCAGGTGGAGGTCCACTAGGCGATAAAACCATACTTGTCTCTCCACAGCCTATTGCTTTAAAGAATAATATTGCTTTTCTTGAAGAGCTCGTTGCGTATGGCGGAATGGGCGAAGTCTGGCGCGCCAAGAGGGGAAACGCGATGTCGATTCTCGCGGAACGTATGGTCTGGGGAGAGGAAAACCCTGTGCTCTTTGGCCTGAACGACATTCCATTTGAAGCTCCAACGACAAAACTCGATGATTGGGTTCCAAAGCCTATCACGGACAAAGATCACATCAAACAAATCTATACTGCCGCGTACGCGATGTGGCAGGAGTATGCCGAACTTCATAAAAAAGATCCTAAAGCCGCAAAAGAGCACTACCATTCACTCCTTGAGCTTATCGATCCTTATTTCTTGGAAAGCAGCCAGCTTGCCGTCAAGGTGCTTAAGCCTCGCACAAGAGAAAACGAAGAACTGGATGCTTCTGTACAAAAGGAATTCATAAGCAGATTCCAAAAGGAAAACCTCATACTGCAAAAGTTGCATCACAAGAACATCGTCAAGCGCCTTGGAATCGTGAACGATCCCAAAATGGGATATTGCCTTCTATTCGAGTGGATTGAGGGAAAAACCCTTGACGAGTTGCAGAAGCAGTTGCCGGGCCAAAAGGTTCCGTTGGATCAGGCTGCCAAGATCGGGTATCAGCTCGCTGACGCATTGCAGTACGCGCACGGACAAGGCGTTATTCATCGCGATCTCAAACCTGCAAATATAAAGATACGAGAAGATGGCAGTGTTGTAATTATAGACTTTGGCATCGGCAAATGGGTTGATGATGATGAGGGGCTCACACTTCAAAACAAACCCGTTGGCACGCCTCATTTCATGGCGCCTGAACAGGTTCGTGCTGAAAAGATAACTGAAGAAACCGATACTTTCCAGTTAGGAACCGTTCTTTACACTGCAGTTACTGGAAAGAGGGCATACGAAATCACAGACTTCACAGTTCTTGCTCACTCGCTCGGACAGCTTGACGTCCCTCATCCATCATATGTCTGGGAGCACGGAACTGGTATTTCGCCTGAATTCGCGACAACTATTGAAGTCGCACGTTCGAAAGTGCCTGGTGACCGGTGGAAAATGAGTGAAATGAAGGCAGAACTGGGAGACATCATAAAAAAACAAAAGCATGCCGAGCAGGGAGATCAAAAGCAGCTCACACCTGCTGAACTCCAGGCAGAGCTTGACAGAACACGAAGGCAAAGAAAAAAACTCAGGTACAAAGAACAGGAACTGGATACGCGTCTGAATTACAAAACTATTGAGCAAACTATTGCTGAGATAAACGGACTCTATGAAACTGGAGAGCTAACTGAGGCCGGAGCACGTATCAAAGAACTATTTGAAAAACTTCCAAAAACAGTGAGGTATGACCCTCTTAAGGACAGGCTCGGCACTTTGGAAAGAGATGTGAATGTCGCATTGTCCAACAAGAGCGCCACAGGATTGCTGAGGGGCGCAAAGAAATATAATGATTCTCAGGATTATGTTGCGTTTGGGGACTGTCTTAAAAGGGCAGAAACAGCCGTGCAAAATGATGACGTTAAGCAAAAACACCCTGTTCTCGTCGAGGAATATACAGGGTTGAAAAAAGAATTCGAAGCGTATGGCCCATTTGTTGACATGTTCAACACTGTGCAAAGCTCATTCGTCAGACCGATTCTTGACGGCATTGACTCAATTCAGAAAAGATATGACGACAAAACAGAGCTGCAGAAAAAGCCAATTGAGGAAGCCGAGTTTAATGGATTGTTTGATAAGATCAAATCTGCAAGGACAATGCTTTCAGGCATCCCTGCAGATAAGATTGGCATTCAATACAGGAATGCTGGTGAAACATTGGATAACAATGAAATGATTCTAAACGGTCTCAAGAAGCTCATTTTCGAGAAAAACTAGATCATTCTGTGAAACACGCTTGCAGTCACGTATGTTTCTATAAATGCTGCTAAAAGGAGCGATATCAGGCTTAGTACGAGCAGGATGAAGCAGTTTTTGAGCACGTTTCTGAATGGCGCTTTGGCTAATTTTTCGTGTATGATGGCGCGCGATAGTGTCGCTCCCGCTATTGCGGTCAGAATGTAGCCCGTGCTTTCTGGAAGCAGGTGAACCAGTGATATTGATGCCATCTGTATTGCTGTTGTCCATCGTGAAAACAACTCTACTACAAATGCTGCGAAGAATGATGCGTTGTACGCTATTAGGAAAACCGATCCTGCTCCGTAAAAGATTGATAGTATGAATCCGATAAGCAAGTACCTTACGTTGTGCGAGAATAGTGCGATTGCTGTTTGGACGTCTGGAATGTAGGGCCTGCCTGCAAAATTTTCGATTGCGGTTGGTTTCAGGTGGTCTTGTTCGAGCTGGCTTATTTGGAATGAGAGCGTTTCCGAGTTGACAAATCCGAGCGCTAAAAATCCGGCTAGAAGTCCGAAGAACGCTCCTACATAGCACTTTACTATCGTGCGGTGTTTTTTCCAGAAGTGCGAGGCTCCTGTTCTTTCTATTTTTTCTTCGATTACTATCAGATGGTGCAGGCTGGGAACAAGCAGTATTGTCAGCAGTAGAACTGTTGCTATGCTTTGGCCTGGAAAAAACAGTGTTTGGACTGCGTATGCGACGAATACGTAGATTGCGCTGAGAATGAAGACAAAGGGAAAGTGCTTTATGACTAGTTTTCTGTCAAGGAATTGTTCCAGCACCATTTACTTTCCTTTGAAGTACCCGTTCCAGTCAATGCCTGAGTCATCTTTTGGTCGTTTCTTGTAAGCGTAAACTCCCAGGCCTGCGATAAGTGCCAGTGCTAAGAGTAGTGCGAGCCATTTGATGCCTTTGCTTAGCGTGAATATTCCTGTTGTTTTTGGTATGAGCGCGTCTCTTGGTGCTTCTGGTGGCAGCGGCTCGTATTCTGCTGGTGGAGGCGCGGTTGGCTGTTCTATTGGCTCGTCTGGTATTACTGCGTTATTGCTGTCTGAGCTGGTTGTTGGCAGTGGATCGTCTGGTTTGACGTACCCGCTCGTTCTCCATGCTTCCGCTCCTATGCCAGAGGTTCCTTCTATCCGCTGTGCGTTTGGTGATTGCACTAGTAATGTTGCTTCTGCTTTGTACGTGTAGCCGTCTTCTGTGTATTCTGTTGTTACTGTGTACGTGCCTGGGTTTGGCGCGCTGAATGGTATGCTGTACGCGTTGTTCTCGTCTAATTCTACTGTGAAGTCTCCGCTTGGCGTTTTTACCGCGACGTCGTCTTCTGTTACGTTTCCGTCTGTTGTGAGTGTTCCTGATGCTATTACTGCTGTGCCTTCAGTTGTTGTTGACGGATTCAATGTGAGTGTTATCTGGTGGTTTGGAACGACTGTTATTGTTTTTGTTTCTGTGGTTGAGTGTCCTACGCCGTCTACTGCTTTGACTTCCAGTGTTTTTGTTCCTAATGTGTTTGAGCTGATGCTTCCTGTGTACGCGTTTCCTGACTGGGATAGCGCAACGTCGTTTCCTTCAAATGTCGAATTGACGCTCGCGAGTCCTATCGCGTCAATTATTGTTGCTATGAAATTGTTTGTTCGTGTTCTGAGAAGGAATGGGTTGTAGGCGAGAGTTATTGCTGGAGGCTGCGTGTCTAATAGTATTGCTTGTGCGTGTGTTGCTGTCAGGCCTACTCCATCTTCGCACGTTACACTCCAAGTGTAGCTGCCTTCGCTGAAGTTGCTTAGGTCTATGGTTGCTGTTTTTGTGCTTCCGTTGTTTGCGTTATACGTTCCCAGTTCTGTGCTGTCGAGCTTCAGCACGCAAGTTAATACTGTTGCTATGTTGTCTGATGCTGTGAATGAGAATGTTGTGCTTTCTGTTGCGAATGTTGTTGGCGAGATTATTGTCACGTTTGGCGGAGTGCCGTCAAATAATAGTTCTCCTGTTTTTGTTGCTGTTTCTCCTGGAGCGTTTGTTGCTGTGAATGTGTAGCATGCTTTTTCTCCTTCATCATAGCCTGTGAAGTCTGCTGTGCCTGCGTACGTGTTGTTGCTTTTTGTCAGAATTATTGTTGTGTCTTCGCCGCTGCAGTCGCTCCACTTATATGATGTTGTTGAGACGCTTGTTTCTTCATCTATGATTGTCGCGCTGACTGATTGTGCCGGGTTGTTTGCTCTGGCGTAGTTTTCTGGTTTTATGTTTGTGATGTCTGGCGGGCTTGCGTCGTTGAGAATTGTGATGTTGTATGTTTTTGCTATTGAGTTCAGAGAGACTTTTACGATTTCGGTTGTGTCCGCGCTGACGTTTGGCGCGGTTACTTTGAATTCGAATACTGAGCTTTTGACGTTTGTTTCTATGCTTCCGTCTTTCCAGAGTACGCTGTCTGCATCCTGCACTTTTGTCCATCCCAAATATGATTCTGAGTCAGTGATTGGTAAAGTTGTTGTTTCGACTTCTACTTCATTTATGACAGAAGTTCCTTTGTAATTGCTTATGTCGACTGTCTCCCAGGCAGTTGTTGTTTCATAGATGGCAGTGGGCGAGATAGTTACGTTTGCTGCAGAAACGATTGCAATTGCGAGCAATGCTGCGAATAGTAATCCTGCTGGTGATTTCACTCTTTTTTCCCTCTTAGGATAGTAAAATAGGCTTTGTGTATAAAAAGTTTACTTTTTTGTATACTGGTAGAGCATTTATTCCCCACTCCACTCAGAAGTGACAACGAAACTTTTTAAACAGATCCACGACTTAACTATGCGGGGGTAAATGTATGTTTAAAGGGGTGTTAATTGCGGTTGTATTTTTGTTCTTAGGTTTCTCGCTGAACGTGCCTCTTCCTATTGGTTTTAGAAGTGCCACAACCGATGTTGTAGTGGAGAGCACGCAGCGGATTCCTTTTGATTCTTACAAAGTATATGCTGATGAGGTGCAGATAGCTTATCCTGGCCTTAGGTATGCCAGGGTGAGCTCTGACAGCATGGCTCCTTTGATAACTCATGACTCTGTCGTGTTTGAAAAGGTTCCGGAGTCTGCGGATGAAGTCCATATTGGCGATGTTATTTCGTTTTACGAGCCTTCTGTTGACAAAACAGTGCTTCACATGGTTATTGAGATTATTGACCAGGATGGAAGCAGTTTTTACAGGACAAAAGGAACGGCGAACCCTGTTGCAGACCCGTGGCTGGTGGCATTTGTGAACGTGAAAGGCATCATGGTTGGGACGTTTAGATAAGCTTAAATACATCATTCAGCAACAACTGGTAAAAATAGGGGTGGTAACATGAAACAAATTCTAACTTTAATAACAATATTATCAATTGCATTGATGAGCGTCGCGATGGTGAGTGCTCAAGACACTCCAATTCCCTGCACACGTACACAAGGTGGTTGGGGAAGTGCTTGCCCTGAGCCTTCACACCCGCCAGATCAGCCAGGTTGCTTTCTTGAGGATAACTCAGAAACGCCTTTCACTATTGGCGATGGATTTACGATTGCATTTTCCGGCACTGGCGATATTACAAGCTTCCTGCCTGCGTCTGGCACGCCTGGTGTACTCACAATGGATCATACTGATCCTTTGGCAACTGAAGCAGGAGTATTCGCGGGACAAGTATTAGCACTTGCAATCTCAGTAGATATGTCCAACGATGGAGACACTCCGTCAGGGCTTGCAAGCCTTATTGTCGGTGTTGGACCCTGCGCTGGAAATACAGTGGGTGCCATTTTAGCAGACGCTGAATCTGTTTTAGGAGGAGCGCTGCTTGCTTCAGCAACGTGCGGTGGGACTGTATCAGGCCTCAACAGTGTTGTCGACAGCATCAACAATGCGCTGGATAGTGGCAGTCTTACGAGCTCATGCTCATCTTGTTCGATTGTTACGAGCTCAGTAGAGAGTCCAGAGCCATGCTTACCTTGTCCAACTGATTTCTTCACAAATTGTCCTGGACAATCATTCCTATTGACAGTCATCAAATTCTGCGATGCGAACGTGAATGGCGTTAATGATGACTTCAATGACCTTCCAGGCTGGCAGATATTCATCAATGGCAACGAAGAATCAACGCCTTTCAGCCAATTTTTACCACCAGGCACCTATACTGTAGTAGAAGGAGTGCCGCTGGAAATGAATTGGATTGATACAACACCTACAAGTGTAGAAGTAACGCTTCCTCCACCTGCGCTCGTTGAGTTTGGTAATGTCTGCCTCGGAGCGTGCGGAGGCTTCACACTCGGCTTTTGGTCCAACAAGAACGGCCAGGCCTTGATCACAGGATCAGACCTCTGCGCCCTGACCGCTCTGAACCTAAGAAACGCGGATGGGTCGGACTTCGATCCTGTTGCCACTGCAAACTGCCCTACTCCGACAGCTACGCAAATAAGCGCTGGCAAGACAGCCCTCAAGAAGTGGCTTTTGGGCGGTACTGCCACTAACATGGCATACATGCTGTCAGTACAATTTGCAACTATGACACTCAATGTCCGACATGGCTCTGTGATCGGAACTACCTTGGTCTATGCGCCTGGTTGCGGCAATACTGGCGTTGGCAACAACTTCATTAGTATTGCCGACTTGGAAGCCGCAAAGAATGTTGAGCTTTCAATTCATCCGACCGCATTTGCCGGCGCTATTTGGCGCGCATACCAAGAGTGTCTCAAGAATGCTAACGACAATGCAAACAACAATAAGAATTGTGTGCGTTGTGATTGCCCCTATACTTTCACGTCTGTATCGCCATCACCTGTGGCACTATTCACAGGGGGAGTTACGTTCCCTGCAGCGACTGGCGTTATGAACTTGCCTGAAGGTACTTTCAGCACGTCGACGTTCATAATTGCTTTGCTGGCTATTGTTAGTTTGATCGTGATTGTAGCATACGGGCACCGTAAACAATAATTTTTTATTTTTTTCAATTATTAATTTTAACATGATATCTCTGCTCACTCCTTCGTGACTATGAACTATTTTATCTTTAGACTGCATAATGGCAGATTATGCCGAAGAAATACATTCGCAAGTGGGCGCACTTCGAGTCTGGGAAGCTTGGCGGCTGGAGCAAGAAACTACCTCAGAGTCAAAGAAGGTTGCTTCTTGAAAGGTTGGTCAAGCGTGATGGTTACGCTCCCGTTATAAGGCGTCTTCTTCAATTAAGAAACGTGACCAAAGACCAGGAGACTGTGAAAAAGGCGTCTGCTGATATGATTTACCTGAGAAAAACCTTCCGTGACCGTCCTGTTGCGCATAAGGGAAGGATGTGCTAGTAGGATTCTAATATTTTGCCTTTAACTTTTTTGGGCTTGAGTCCGGGCGCGTACGCCTCGTGCTTTGTGAACAGCCATGCATGAAATTGTGCCAAGGTCGTGATGCTTTTTTTGTTTGCGAGAACTTTTTTCAGGCTTTGTCTTTCTCTTGCATATCGGACTTTCATCAATTCTGCATCAATGCCTTTATCAGATACTTCTACATAATTTATCTTATATTTATGAAGTGGTTTTAGTCCGAAAACCCAGTCAAATATCGCTTTTGTGCGTGGCATGTGGAATTCTGAAGTTATCACGCACAGTCTTTTTAGCCCTCGCGGTTCTGTATGTATTACTCTTGCAAAGTAAGCGTTGCCTATCGTGTCCAGCGAGACTGTCTCAGCCAATATTTTGTTTGCAGGCACTTCTTTTCGTATGAGATATTTAGCAGCTGCTATTGATTCATCAACGGGAAATCCTTTTTTAAGTGGCGGTGCTTTGTGCGATGTTGCTCTGCTCGTCGCAATTATGTATTCTTTGCCGTTGAATAATTCCAGCGTTTTCGCTATTCTTCTTTTAACCCAGAGTGGAAAAGCGCCGTTTTTCTTCAGTCCTCCTCCAATGAGCACTATAGCGTCGTATTTCATATCACTCTGATCACTATCTGGTATATCTTCTTGGTGTAGAACGCGTCTGCGCTTAGTTGGAATTGTTCTTTACTGCACGGCGCAGGCGCTTTACCATCCGAGGTTAATGGCTTTTTGTACACGCAGAAATTGAAAACATAATCTCCTTTTTGTGTTTGTGCTCCTGGTGCAGTGTTGACATCTACTTTGAGAAGTAATGGTATCAGTTTCTCTTCATTTTTTTTCAGGGTAAACGTGTCCACTGTTTCTGTTGTGCCTATCCATTTCTGGTCGATGTGCTGCCTGTCGACTGGTATTGGTTTTCCATCCGGCGTGAACGCTCCTGAGAATGAGACTGCCATGCTGAACGAATCTTCTGATGCGATGTTTCTTACTCCGACTCCGAAAATGGCAGCACTGCCTCTCTTTGCTTCTTGGATTGAGATCGGTATGGCTACCAGCTGGTTTCCTGTTTTCAGCGCTGCCATGATTTGGTCGTGGGTTTGCCTGTCTATTTCTGCTTTGATGTCTCCTGCCGAGCCGAACCATTTGAAGACGAGATATACTGACATTGAGAAGATGAGGACTGAGAGTATGAGTCCTACAACCATTCCGATGCTGAATTCCATGCCTTTTTTTCCTCGCGGGAAAAAAAGACTGTTTTTTTTGTTCATCATCCTGGGTTAATCAGCGTTATTTTTCCAAGTGGTTTTTGGAAGTTGCCTGTTTTTTCCTTGTCGTCTTGCATGTACTTGTACCAGACTCCTATGTTCAGAGAATGTTCTTCTTCTGGTTGCTGGATGCTTGGTATTTTTACTACGACTGGTGTTGGAGTGTCTCCGAGTTCTTGGTCAACGGCGACTTCTACGAATTGCTGGGCGCCCTCAAGGATTCTGATAGTCTCTATCGTAAACCCTGTGACGCTTGGATCTATCCTGTAAATCTTGAAGTCGAGGTTGAATGAGTCTTCTTTGATGTTGAATGGGCTGTTGAATTTGTAGTTGTTGTGTAATTGCACTGGTCCGAGGCTTCTGTCATCAAATAATGGTTTTGACTGCACGGAAACTCCTGCTTTGAGTTTGGTGATGCATTTGTTCGTCTGGCAAGCGTAGTCTAGGAAGTTTCCTGCGCTTCCCGGGCATACTCCGCAGTCTGTTGGACAGGTGCATCTGTTTTCACTGCCGTCGCATTTGAAGTTTCCGCACGCGTTTGGTATTGGCTCATGACTGCAGAAGAAACTTGTTTGCGGCCCGCACGTGTCTTTTGTTCCTGCGTTCTTGTCATCGCAGCTTGCCGGACATGGATAGCTCGCGCCTGGTCTTACAAAGATGAATTTTTCCTTGTACCGGTTCTGTAATACTGCCTGTTTTACTGTTTTCTTGCCGGATTGTGTTATTGCATATTCGTATTGGACCTTTAATACGACATTGGTGAGTTCTCCTTCAAGTTCTACTGTTGGGAAATCTATTATGAGTCCTTCTTGGATTGCGCTTCCTTCTGTCCATAGGTATTTGTCAATGTCTATGCGTGAGAGTGTTATTGTTCGCTTATCCTTTGTTGTTGCTGTGAGCTCTGCATTGATTATGTGTTCATCGCTGTTGCTTGGTCCTTGGTCGGATAGCATGACTGTTATGCTGAAGGTGTCTTTTTTCATGTTGAACGGTTGCTTGTATACTGTGTCAATCTTGAACTTGTCTCCCGCGTTGGTTATGTCTACCGAGCTGAAGATTGGTTTGACTTGTGATTCTTCTACGTCTTCTATGCATTTGTCTTGTACGCATTGCTGGATTAAGAATTGGCTTCCGTCTACTTTTCCTTCGCATAATCCGCAGTCGAGCGGGCAGTTGCACTTGTCTTCTTTGTTTGATTCTTCGCACTTTTTGTTTCCGCATTCATTCGGAATGGGCGTGTAAACGCATTTCTTTTCAACACATTTTCCTGTGAAATGAGCTCTTACGCAGTCTGGATCTTTTTTGCATTCTGCTTTCCCGCAGGCTGCAAGGAGAAGAAGTGTTACTATACAAAATATCAGTGTACCTCTTTTCATGGTAGAAAGGTCTATTTGTGATGTTTATAAATCTTACCGAATGCCTGCCGGCATTATTCTGGTGGTGTCGTCTCTTTTGCGGACTTCAGTTTTTTCTCCTTCTGAAATTTCACGTTTAGCTGCTGCTAGTTTTGGGAATATGTCTGTGAGGTGGTTGCGCTCTTCCAAAGGTTTGAATTCGTTTTGATATGTTTGTGCCCAGAGTTTGGCGTCGTCGTATTGCTCCTGCAGGCTGTAGGCTGCACGTATCAGGTTGTTATATACCTCATCGTCTTTTTCAAATTGTTTTGCGAGGATTGAAACAATGCGGTATTTTTTTGCAAGCCATGCCAGACATTTGAGGGCTAGGCTTGGCGGGCTGTAGGTTCTTTGCACTTTTTCTCCTACGATTTGCGCTTTGCCTCCCGTAAAAGAATATTCTGGTCCTGTGACTACTCGCCCCTCTTTTACCATGGGCACTGCTGGATAAAGGCTGTCTATTACGCTTTCTGAAACAAATTCGTTTTCCACGTCTGCCTCAGTATTCATATGTTCAAAGGCTCTTATAGTTTCCATTAATGCCTCGAAGGCTTTTATTGCTGAACCATATCTTCTTATTATTTTGATATCTCCGAACAACTGTACTGTTTCTGTAGAAATATTCTTGAAAACGTCCAGTGTTGCTTCAAATCCGTCGTCTGCAAGTTTTGCTATCTGTAGTGCTGTTTCCTCTTTTGTCACGGATAGTCAGAAAGCTTAGAACTATTTTAATGTTATCTAACTTGTTCGAATTCTTTGATTATTACCCATGCAAAGACGAGCATTACTAGTGCGCCTGTCAGAATGTACCAGATGCCGTCTTTGTAGTCTACTGCGAGGCTTCTGTACAATCCCCAGCCCATTAAGGCTGTGCCTATCCATAAGAACTTGTCAAGCACTAGCTTCATTACTTCGAATTCTTCGTGTCCTGCTAAGCGTCGTTTGACTTTTGCTATCTAGACCACCTTTATGTGCATAAGACGTGTCTCGATTAATTGTTCTTCTGTTGGATTTTCTAATGGACATTCATCTGACTTGTAAAGTTTCAGTGCAATACGATATGCGTCTTTTGGGGTGTCGGTAATGTGGAGAGTTACAGGTGCAACGTAAATGCTATTTCCATCAATCTCTACATCTGGTGGGAATAATGAAAACCATTTGCTGTCGCCGGTTATAATGCTCATTCCAGGTGCTGATTTTCCGCAATCGGTTTTCCCTGGAGTGAATGGCCCCTCGCAGATAACCTCTGCTTTAAAGCATCGTTTGATGGATTCTGTATTACGAATGCCTATGTAGAATTCTTTTGCTTTGCCAAATTTGGCTTCAATGTCTGCACCTGTGCTGAATCCTGCAGCGACGCCTTGAGAGAGGAATTCGTCCTTTAAGCGTTCTGTAATCATACTGAATTGATCCCCGATTGCTACTTCTCCTTTGACGAAGAAGTTTTTGATAAATGCAATACCAAGCCCAAGTACTGTGATTGCGATGATTAGAACGACGATTGCAGTGATTGATAGTTCTAGAGCTGCCTTTTTGTTAAAACGCATACCTATGTACCTCTTTATCTAACTTGTTCGAATTCTTTGATGATTACCCAGGCGAATACTAGCATTATTATTGCTCCGGTCAGGATATACCAGATGCCGTCTTTGTAGTCTACTGCGAGGCTTCTGTACAATCCCCAGCCCATCAAGGCAGTGCCGATCCATAAAAACTTGTCTAAGACAAGCTTCATTATTTCAAATTCTTCGTGTCCTGCTAAGCGTCGTTTGACTTTTACCATTTTTACACCACTTTCAAAATGAATGTTTTGCTTGCGTAAAGTGATTCTTTTGCTCCGTCAGTGCCTGTACTGAATCCTTGGTCTGAGCAATCTTTGTCATCTTTTTCCTTGTAAACGTTGATTTCCATTCTGTACGAGTCTGGTTTGATAGCTCTGACAAGCATGACTGCGTCAAAGACGTCTCCTTCGTAGTTTTTCAGGTCGAATTCGCCTAGAATGCTTTTGAACCAGTTGCGGCTGCCTTTGACGTAATCTCCATTTATCATGTCGTACCCGCCTACTGCTATGTCGTTCTGACTGGTGCCTGGATCGCAGAATGTTTCTGGAGTGAATGGTTTTTTGCACTTTACTTCTACTCTAAAGCAGACTTGCTCGCCGTCCGGATTTGCTGCCGTATTTCTGACTCCTATGAACGTGTTGACTGGTTTTCCTATGCTGACTTCTTCTGGTGGTGGAAATACGAGCAGTTCTCCTCCTGTTCTGACTTGTTCTTTGAGCTGTTCTTTGATATTGGACAGTTCCTTTCCTACTAGTTCTGTTCCTGCTCCGAATTGTTTTTTGATAAAGCCAATGCCGAGTCCGAGCATGGTTATTGCGATGATAAGAACGACGATTGCAGTGATGGATAGTTCTAGAGCTGCTTTTTTGTTGAACTTCATTACTAGTACCTCTTTTTTGATTTATGCAAAAAAGAGACCAGCCGAATTTATTCGGCGTTGCCTCTTTTCGAAAGTATGTTTTGCTTTATCACTTTATAAATATTACTGTTAGAATTATCGTTTGAAATAAAGGGCGAATGTTCTTGTGCCGTCCTGTCCTGGTGGAAAACCTGTGCGGGCAAGGGCGTATAATCTGCCATTTGAATAAATTTTCAATTGTTCTTCATTCAGGGGAATCAGTCTTCTTTCCTGATGTGCTTCTCTGTGCCAAACTCTTTTTTCGTCTAAGAACAGATATTCAAGTGGTGATTGTTTGTCGAGAGCTGGGGTCAGAACTGGTATAAAAATATCAGCCAATGCGCCAAGGTCTTTTTTTGTATTTGCGGCTGATTTAGCGATAAGAAGGGCAGTGTCTTCAACATTAACAGGAAGAAGTTCTGCTGTGCCCGGATCTGGATAAACTTTCATTTCACTCACTTTTTTAATATCACGCCATTTGCCATTTATATACTTATCCGTTTTGGACTCCGTTGACAACCGGCCGTAATGCTGTGATTCCTCCGGTTCTGACTCCGCTGACTCTGTGCACGTCACAATCGCAGATTGCTTCTCCGTCGCGTGTGATAAAACTGCAGTCGACCGATGGTGTTGAGAAGCTTCCGCGTTTTACTTGGAAGGTTTCTTCTGATTCGCCATACAGGTCGAGGAAGAAATATGTTGTTTTGATTTCTTTTGGCACGCGGATGATTGCTTCTGCGCTTATGGTTATCAGGCTGTCCGCTTCTTCGCCATCCATTATCAAAGGTCCTTTGACCATGTCTACTGTTCCGAATATGTCGAGTTGTTCTATGTCAAAGCCGATGGTGGCGAGCTTGTTTGGGCCGTCTGTGATAAAGCCTGATGTTTCGTCCAGGCTGGTACTTACCACGCGTACGTAGAGGTCGCGTGCGATTTCAGCGCATGAACCGGTTGGGAACTGCACTCCTTGGATGTCGAAGAATTTGTTGACGATGTGCCTCATCGCGATGGCATACGTTGTTTCTGTTTCTTTTATAAGTGCCGCGCCTGTTATATTGTTTCCTGGCATGTCAATGCTTAGGAGTATGAAAAAGAAGATGATGCCTACGCTTAATAATAACAGGATTTGATGCTTCATTATGCTCCTCTTTTTCTATGTTCAGCAAGAGCTAATTGTTTATAAACTTGCGCTTCACGGTTATTGCTATGGATGACTTGTTTAAC
>CAZCCU010000001.1:0-99237 GCA_964497645.1 uncultured Methanosarcinales archaeon | reverse complement strand
AAAGAGTTGGTTAAGTCTGGCTACAAGAACGTGGTTGTGGTGGATGATGGTTCAGTCGATGATACTGCGAGGATTGCAAAGCAGCACACTAAGCATGTTTTGAAGCACGTGATTAATAGGGGTCAGGGTGCTGGTTTGAAGACTGGTATTGATTACGCGCTGAATCAGGATGCTGATATTATTGTGACGTTTGATGCTGATGGCCAGCATCGGGTTGAAGACATTCCAAGGATGATTGAGCCTGTGAAAACTGGCGAGGTTGATGTTGCGCTTGGCAGCCGTTTCTTGTCAAAGGGCACTGATGTTCCTTTTTTCCGCAAGTTGGTGTTAAAGACGGGCATTATTGTGGTATGGTTGTTTTACGGCATTAAGCTGACTGACGTGCATAATGGTTTTCGCGCTTTGTCCCGCCATGCTGCTGAGCAGATCGATATTACCATGGACGAGATGGAGCATGCGAGTGAGATTTTGTCTGAGATTAAGAAGCATGGTTTGCGTTTTGTTGAGGTTCCCGTAATCATTAAATACACTGAGTATAGTAAACAGCATGGGCAGAGCAGCTTGAACGCGGTTAAGATTTTTTACAAGATGCTTTTGCATAAGTTGACAAAATGAGCTTACAGCCGATTCAGATTGCAGCGTTTGTTTTCGCCGCTATTCATATAGCTCGTATTATGGCGTTGTGGAAGACGAAGAAGTTACAATTAAAGACTGCGATTTTCTGGTTTTTCGTCTGGTTCGCTGTCCTGTTGATCGTCTCGATTACTCCGATTATTGATGCACTGTCCCGTCCTATTGGTGTTGGCAGGGGCATTGACCTTATAGTATACATCGCTATCATGATGTTATTTTACTTGATTTTCCAGCAGAATCTGAAGCTTGACAAGTTGGAGCACGAGATTACGAAATTGGTAAGGGAGATCGCCTTAAAGAAATGAAAATTCTTATCTTTTCTTCATATTTTCTTCCGCATAGGGGTGGTGTGGAGAATTATGTTCACCAGACGGCAAAAAGATTGGTGAAGCGCGGGCATAAGGTTTGGGTTGTGACTGCTCGTTTGCCTGGTTTGAAGAACAGTGATAGGATTGACGGCATTTCTGTCTTGCGCATTCCTTCTGTTGAATTGTTGTCCGACCGTTTGACGCTTCAGTTGGCTCCATTGTCTGATGTATTGAAGAAGATCGGTAAAGTTGAGGCGATTATTACTAATACGCGTTTTTATCCGTTGTCATTTGCTGCCGGCTTGTATGCTCATCGTCATAATATTCCGTGGCTGCATATCGAGCATGGAACTCGGCAGCAGTATGATAATCCTATTTTGCGGGCTAGTGTGAGGACTATTGACGCTATTTTTGGCAGGTGGATTATGCGTCATGCTCGTGTTGCTGGAGTTTCAAAGGCATCGTGTAATTTTGCAAAAGGATTGGGCGCTGGGAAGTGTGATGTTTTGTATAATGGTGTTGACTCAAAGTTTTTTTATGGAAAAAAGAAGAAGCATCGAGGTTTAAGGATTGTGTTTGTTGGCCGGTTGATTAAAGATAAAGGCGTACAGGACTTGTTGGCTGTTAAAGGTTTGAAGGCAGAAGTTGTCATTATTGGCAAAGGTCCGTATGAGGGTGAGTTGAAAAAGCTCGGTGGAAGGTTTGTCGGTCAGAAGGATTCTAAGGGCGTTCGGAAGATTATTGCATCATCTGATATTCTTGTAAATCCATCATATGGTGAAGGTCTTCCAACTGCCGTGCTGGAGGCTGGCGCGATGGGTTTGGCTGTCGTTGCGACTGATGTTGGTGGCACACGAGAGATTGTAAATGATGGAAAGAGTGGTTTTTTAGTGAAGGCGGGCGATGTTAAGGCACTGCGACAGAAGCTCTCTTTGCTGATTAAAAATTCGAAATTGCGTGAAAAGTTCGGCTCTGCTTTGCAAAAGACTGTTCGTGAAAGGTTTGATTGGGATATTACTGTTAAAAAGCTTGAGGAACTGCTGGCATGACTTATACGAGGAAGGCGTTCTGGGACATTTTTTCAGTGCTTGGCATGTATGCTGGCGGCATGGTTTTTGTTTTCTTTTTTAGAATATTGTTGACGAGGAGTTTGAGTGTTGCCGAGTATGGTTTGTATTATGCTTTGTTTTCGTTTTTCTCTATTGTCTTTATCGCTCGTGATTTGGGCACTCAAAGTGCGCTGATCAAGTTTTTGCCTGAATGGGTGATTAAGCGATCTTCTGGGAAGTTTAAACAGGCATTTTTGGCTTCTCTTGTTTACAGTGCAATCGTATCTGTCGTGCTTATCGGTATTTCTTGGACGCTTCGGTCTTTTATTGCTAATACTTTTTTCAAACTGCCCGGAATTGAGATTGCTCTGGTGGCTTTTGCTGTTGCGTTTGGCATTGGTACTATGTACGCATTGTTTGTGTCTGTCTATTTGGGGCTTCAGCGTTTTGTAATGTATTCGATTATGGGTGTTGTACAGCCTGCTGTTTTGTTGTTCGCAACTTTTTTCTTGTTTGGCTTTTTTGATGATGTTCGTGCTCCAGTTTTTGGTTTGCTCGTGAGCAATGTTGCCATGCTTGTTGTTTGGTTTTTCCTGATTTTCCGTCTGGTGCCCTGGTCTGCGCGTACTGAGCGTTCTCACGAGTTTACTTCAAAGTTTTTTGGTTTTGGCGCGAAGATGTTTCTTGCCGGCATTGGAGCGTTCATTTTGCAGTACACTGATGCTTTGATGCTGACTTATATGAGGTCTGTTGAGGAGGTTGGCTTGTATAATGCCGCTTTGCCTTTCACAAACTTGTTTTTGTATATGAGCACTGCTGTTACCACAATTACTCTTCCTTTGTTTTCTGAGTTGTGCGTGCGCAGGATGCACGCTCACGTGCAGGAAGCCTTCAGGTTGCTGTACAAGTATTCTATTATTGTCGCATTGCCTGTTGTTGCAGTGTTGTTCGCGTTTCCGGATTTGATTATTCAGACTGTTTTTGGTGCTGATTATGTTTCTGCCTCTGTTGTTTTGCAGGTTTTGGTTTGGGGTTCTTTGTTGAATGTTGTTGGCCAGATTAATTTGAGTTATTTGAACGCTAGTGGAAGGCCTTTTTCTGTCACTTCTGTTATTGCGCTTGCAGCTGTTTCCAATTTTGTGCTAAATTTAGCTTTGATTCCTAAGTATGGCATGCTTGGCGCTGCTGTGGCGACGTCTTTGTCTTTCTTGTTTTTGCTTGTTTTGAGCGCTTGGAAGCTTCATAAGCTTGTTACTATTGTTCCGCCTGTTTGGGCTTGGGGCAAGAATGTTGTTTGTTGTGTTCTTATGATTGGTTTTATGTCTGTTTTGAAGAAAGTTCTTGTCTTGCCTGTTTGGTTGGAGGCCGGAGTTGTTTTGGCTGCCGCAGGAGTGTTTTATGTTGTCTTGGTGTTCTTGTTCCGCGTTGTTGATGTTAAGGAGCTTAGGGAGTTGTTTTACCGGATTCTGCCAGCAACTTTTAAAAAGTAGGGAGTGGTTGTTTAAACATATGAAGAGTGTTTTTCGCGAGTCTGAGTGGCGTGAGAATAGGCATTTTTTGAATCCTTCTAAGTGGAAGGAGTATGAACTGCACGTTTCTGGATTGGGGTTCCTTAACAGGGTTAATTTCATAAAAGAGTATTTTGAGAAATTTACGATAATTGACAACATATCTTCTGAGTTGCTGCAGCAATTGAACAAAAATACGGCATTGCATTTAATAAGAAAAAAGATTTTTGCTGAAGAGAGAGAAGCTTTGGAGAAAAATGGGTTCAGGCTTGAAAGAATATGGGGCACATTAATTAAAGATTTGCAAAAAGATGTAACCTTGGATAATAACACGCTCAAGAATGTCAGAATTGGAAATAAGAGACTTACCTTTAATGAAGTCACAAACGAAAAAGAGTTACGACAGTATTACAATTTGCTGAAAGAATCACGGGAAAAAATAGGTTTTAAGACTGCAAGTTACAGAAATTATAAAAAATTGTTCAAAAATAGATTTTATAAGATTTTTATTGCAAAATTAAGAGAAACTGATTCAATTGTAGCTGGGTTAGGAACGATTTCTAATGAGAATTATATGTTAGAAGTTAATGCAGCAAGGGATGATAAAGTATATTATGCAAATGATTATCTTAAATGGAGTATTCTTGAGTACTGCAAAAAACATCAAATTAAATACTATGATTTTGCGGGCTGCAACCCTCATCCCTCAGCAGGGAGCAAAGATGAAAAACTTAGAAAATTCAAAGAAAAATGGGAAGGTGATTTTTATTATGAGTACATTTTTAAAAGGTGCTGGAGGAAAGGAACACAGCATTACGGCCAGAAAGGGTATAATGAAGAAACGCATAGGAAAGAGTTTATGAGCGTCATCGAAGGAATATACTTCAAAGATAAAAAAGTATTAGACATAGGAGCAGGTACTGGTTGGTGTGGAAATGAATTTCAAAAAAGAGGCGCAAATGTTGTTATGATAGATATAAATCCTCTCCACGAGGAAACTATAAAAATGGACATGCAAAAACTGGAATTTGAAAACGAGTCATTTGATTTTGTCAATTGTCACGGGAGTCTACACCACGCAATCAATCCTTCACAAGCCGTTAAAGAAATGTCACGAGCTCTAAAAAAGAATGGATTGCTTTTGCTTACCGGAGAAGCAATATTAGAGGGTTCATGGTTAAGAACGAGACTAAATAGATACTTATTGCAATATCCGTATTTAATAATTCATGACATGGAAGAATGGAAAGCGCACGGAAGGAGTTATTTAAAAGTGGAATATGAACGGTGGTGCGCAGATGCTGGCTTAGAAAAAATTAAAGAAGGAGTCTATAAAAAACCCAACAGCATTACTACTGCAACGAGTAATTAAAATGATGGAAGAATTTTTGTTTCCCCCATTGCCAAGAAGAGTGAAAGTGCCTTTTTCAATTCCTTATTGGAACTTGCCAAAAATCATAGGAATTATTTTTGAGAAGAATTTGGAGGCCAAAACGAAAGAGCTTCTTTCTTCAATAGGGTTGAACAATACTTGTTTGGTTGATAGCGGAACAAGCGGGTTGTTTTTGATTTTAAAGGAGATTGGGATCACTAAAGGAGATGAGATTATTCTTCCATCATTCGTGTGTAAAAGCGTGAGTAATACGATTTTGTCCGCTAAGGGAACGCCCGTACTTGTGGATATTGATGACGATTTTAACATTAGTCCAAAAAGTGTAAGTAAATCTATCACAAAGAATACTAAGGCAGTGATTGCCGTACACCAGTACGGAAAAATGTGTAAAATCCAAAAATTGAGAAGTATTTGCAAGAGCAATGGAATAATTTTGATTGAAGATTCGGCCGTACCCATCGGCATTAAATATAAAGAAAGGTTTGTTGGAACGTTTGGTGACTATTCACTTGTAAGCTTCAACATGGGAAAGACCATCGTGTCATTTGGAGGAGGGCTTGTTAATTGTAACATTAAAAAAAGTTTTGATTGTCGGAGTGTTCTCAGAGGAAGAATCAAGAACATACTTTTCTTTTTGACAAATATCTATTACAAAAGATTCTTTATAAATGCCTATTCATTATTGATAAAGCTGGGAATCAAGAAAAGGCTTGAGAATATATGCGAATTATACGAAAATATAAACAAAAGTGAAGTTACAATTGTACCTAGAAAAATTAACAGATTACAACTTGCTACTACGCTTTTTCAATTAAGGAACATAAAAAGGATTTTATCCAAACAAGCAAGAATTGCTGAAATATACAGGAAAAAACTAAGCAACATTAAGGAGATAACTCTTCCGATAAATAACGCGCATAGTTTCACTTACTTCCCGATTGCGGTTAAAAACAGGTACAGGTTGGCTAAATGGTTAAGTGAGAATGGAATTGAAACCCAGTGGACATTTTACCCATTACATTTGCAGACAAAATTCGCTAAATATGCTAAAGGAATCATACTTAAAAATACTGATCAATTATGGAAAAAGGAGTTATCACTACCAATTCATGCAAAGATGACTGTTGAACAAGCAGAGTTTGTTTGTAAAAAGATAGGGGAGTTTTATAAAAATGGAAAAGTATCAGGTTAAAACAAAGAAATATTATGCTAAATGGGCCAAGAAATATCCAATTGTTTTAAGTCCTTGGAGAGTGCAACTATTGAACAAATTCAATTTGCCTATAAAAAAAGTCTTGGACATTGGTTGCGGAACAGGCAACTATTTGTTGACGTTGCCTAATCATAAAATCTCCGGTATTGACTTTTCTAAGGAGAGTATTGAAGTTTTGAAAGCGCGTGATGAATTCGATTCAAAGAGAATGGAAGCAGTTGTGGGCGATATTATCCATATGCCTTTTTTGGATAATGAATTTGATCTTGCTTATTCCTTTAGTACACTATACTACATAAATGAAATTGATGAGGCAATGAAAGAGATTTGTCGTGTATTGAAGAAAAAGGGCATTGGTATTTTTGAGTTTGGCAACATTCATTCTGTTAATTCTTGGTATGATCGTTTTATGTTTTCTGATTGCCCTCAGTTTCATTGGAGCATGGGCGCTTTGATTAAGATGATTAATGATGCGGGCTTTAAGGTGCGGGAAATCTTGTACAGGCAGTTGATTCCTGACTTTTTTAAGATGTTTGATAAGAAGTTCATTAAGAATAAGCTTTTTCAGAAGGTTGCTTTTCGTTTGATTTTTGTTGTTGAGAAGAAATGATTATTCTGCTTGTCTCAATGGGTGTTTTTGTTTTCTGTACCAGTCGTATGTTGCTTTCAGGTGCTTTGCCAGGTTGATTTCTGGTTTGTAGCCTAGTATTTTTTGGGCTTTTGTTATGTCTGCTTTTCTTCTTAGTACATGGTCCCAGCTTCTTCTTTCAGTGTAGACTACTTGTGATTTGCTTCCGGTGATTTCTTTTATTAGGTTTGCAAGTTCTGTGATTGCTGTTTCTTTTCCAGAGCCAATGTTGAATGTTTCTCCTTCCGCTTTGTCTTTTTCTGCTGATGCAATGAAGGCATGGACTACATTTCCTACCCAGTTGAAGTCTCTTGTTTCTTTTCCTGTTCCTGTTATCGTTAGCGGCTTGCCTTTTATTGCTGCATCAAGAAAGTTTGGTATTACGTTTCTGTACTTGCCTGCCAGTTCTCCTGGTCCGAATGAGTTGAAGAGTCTTAGTATGACTGTGCTTAAGCCGTGATATTCGTGAAAGAACTTTGCATAGCTCTCGCCTAGGAGTTTTGTGATGGCGTATGGGGTGTCTAGGTGGAATGGCGCGTTTTCTTTTACTGATCCTTCTGCGTTTCCATACACGCAGGATGATGATGCGTAGATGAATTTTTTTATTTTGCTTGCGACTGCGTACTCAAGTAGTTTTAGTGTTCCGGTCCCGTTTACTTCAAGGTCTTTTAGCGGGTGCTCTACGGAGTTTTGGTTTGCAAAGTGTGCTGCCAGGTGAAATACTACTTCTATTGGGTGCTTTGCGAGTTGGTGGTAGAGTCTGTCATCATTTATTGATTTTTTTATGAAGACCACTTTTTTGTTTTTGCCAACAAATTCTTGGTGTCCTGATGATAAGTCATCTACGACTATTATTTTGCTTGCTATTGGCAATAGGGCGCTTACTAAATTGGTTCCTATGGCGCCTGCTCCTCCTGTTATAAGAATTGTTTTGTTTTTTAAGCTCGCCATTAAAAGTCTCGTCCTAACAGGATGCTTCCAGGAATTCCCATATTTCTCGTGTCTATTATGATTTTGTTCTTTGGCAATGAGACTGTTTTGTAAAAGTCGTGGTCTGTGACGATTACTATCATGTTTGCGTCTTTGAGTATTTTGTTCACGTCTTTTTCAAGCGGGTAATCGAATCTTGTGACGTGCGGGTCGTGTGCAACCACTTGCCATTTTTTTTCTTTTATCAATCTTATTATTTCTATTGCCGGGCTTTCTCTTGGATCGTCTACGTTTTTCTTGTATGCCACTCCGAGTATTGCTATTTTTGGCGTTATTTTTTTCTCTTTTGCCGTGCGTTGTATTTTTGAGAAGATGTAGTGTGGCATGCCGTCGTTGATTTCTCTCGCCACTTTGACCAGTTCGCTGTGCTTGTCTTCTATCAGGAACCAGGGGTCTATTGCTATGCAATGCCCTCCTACTCCTGGTCCTGGCTGGTGAACGTGTACTCTTGGGTGTTTGTTGGCGTATGCTATTACGTCCCAGACGTTTATTTTTAGGTGCGCGCAGATTTTTGCTAGGTCGTTTGCGAATGCTATGTTTATGTCTCGGTAAGTGTTTTCTACTAGTTTAACTGTTTCTGATGTTGTGCAGTCGGTTAGGATAATTTCTCCTTTTACGAAGCTCTTGTAGATTTCGTTGGCTTTCTTTCTGCTTTGCTCGTCGTATCCGCCTATTATTCTTGCGTTGTGTATCATTTCGTGCAGGGTGCTTCCCGGTATTGCTTTTTCTGATACCATTGCGAGTGAAAAGTCTTTGCCTGCTTTTAGTCCTGTTTTTTCAAGGATTGGTTTTACTACGTGTTCTGTTGCTCCTGGTCCGACTGTGGATTCAAGAACGACTAGCGCTCCTTTTTTGAGCACTGAAACTATCGCTTCTGTTGCTGAGATTGTGTATGCGTAATCGCATTTTTTGCCTTTTGTGTGTGGCGTTGGTACGCAGATGATATATGCATCATGGCTTTCTGTGAGCTTGTTTGTTGCTTTGAAGTTTTTCTTTGCTTCTTCAAATAGTTCTGGCAGGCCTTTTTCTTCAAAGGGCATTTTTCCTTTGTTGAGCATTTCTATTTTTTCATTGATAACGTCGTATCCTGTTACTTGCAGGCCTGCTTTTGCCATCAATAGAGCTGTTGGAAGTCCTATGTATCCTAGTCCTATAACGCAGATTTTCATTGCATCACTCATTTGAAAGTCGTTTTTGGTGGTTTATAAGTTTTTGCTTGGTTTTCTGGCTATCATCCATAGTGCGCCAGCGCCCATTCTTGGCCAGACTTTTTTGCCTAATTTTTCCATGAAGTCGTGTATTCTTTTTGATTTTCTTAGGTGTCTGTCTATTATTGAGTGCGGGAAAGCATAGTTAAGGTGGTCTAGTCTTACTACTTTGAATCCTGCGTTTTTTACTTTTTCTATTACTTCTGTGTCTTTGTAGAAGTGTACGTGGTCTGTGAGTAGCATCAGGTATGGTTCTATTATTCTGTCACGTATAAAGTATGGGAGCGCTCCTTCTTGGGGAACTCCTAAAAGCAGGCGTCCGCCTGGCGCTAGGTATGAATATAATTTTTTTAACAGCTCAACATCTTTTGGAACGTGTTCCAGCACGTGGTTTAGAAGTATTATGTCACAGCTGTTGGGCTTTATCATTTCCTCATTCACGTCTGTGAGAAAGATTGTGGCGCTTGGCACGAGTTTTTTGGCTCTTAGCAATCTGAGCATGTTGTAGTCGCATCCGTAAAGGTCTAGTCTTTTTTTGTATTTTTCAACGTCTTTGATGCCCCATCCGTCTCCGCAGCCTACGTCGAGAAACACGAGTTTTTCTTTTTTTGATGACGCTATTATTTTTTCAACGTCGTCTTGGAGTAGTTTTCTTCTTAGGTCGTGCTGGTGTTTGTATATGTCTCTGACTTTTCCTTGCGATACTACATACCAGTTTGGCTTTTGTTTTTGGTATTTTTCTATTTCAGGGTTTATGTTCAGCACTATTACCCCATGTACTTTTTTGTAGCTTGACATGGGTTTTGTGAACAGGCTCATTTGTTTTCTCCGAGTAGTTTTTGGTAGACTTGTTTTTCTTTTTGTTCCATTTTTTCTCCTTTTATGTTTCCAAATTCTTTTTTGCTTTTTTCTGAGTATTTTTTTATGAGTTTCGGGTTGGTTTTGAACTTTTCAATAGCGTCTCTGAATGCTTGTATGTTGAAGTCTGTAAGATACATCGCATCATGCAATGGGTCTTTTGGCTCGTCAGGGTATGGTTTTCTGTGTATTATTGGTAGTCCTGATGCCATTGCTTCTATTGCTGGTATTGCTATTTCTTGTATTAGTGTTGCGCTGATGAACGCATCTGCTTTTGCATAATAGTTTGGCAGTTCTTTATTTGGAACTGCTTCGATGAAGGTTACTTTGTTCTTGAGCGATGGTTTATTCTGGCAGTACTGCACTAGTTCTTCTCTCGTGTGTCCTTTTCCTATTAGTATTAGGTTTACATCCAGGGGTTCGATGACGTCAAGCAGGAATTTCTGATTTTTGACGCGGAAGAAGTTGCCGACGTATATCAAAGTGAATTTTTTGTGTTTTTCTTTTTTTGCCGGTTTGAAGTATACTTTGTTGTAGATGAGGTGTTGGTGTTCTGCTGGCAGGCCGTATTTTTGTGTTGTGCCGAATGCTTGTGTGTACACGTATATTATTTCGTTTGCTTGTTTTACTATTTGTTTGAGGAAGAAGAATAGGAAGCCTACGTGTAATAGTCCTGTTTTGAAGCTTTCCGACCACATTACGAGGTATTTGTGGTGTGCGTAGTTGCCGTGTATTGATAGGACGAATGGTATGTTTAGCTTTTTGGAGCAATAGCTTGCTAGGTAGCCTTCATGGTATACGCCGAATGCTCTAATGCAGTCTGGTTGTATTTCTTTTACTTTTTCTAGTATTTGTTTTTTGAGTGTGAAGATGTGCAGTTTGCTTGGGCAGTAAAAGTAGTGTACTATGAATTTGGCTTTTCCTGCGAGTTGGCTTATTGATTCTTGTTGTTTTGGTGTTAGCTGTTCTGTTGACAGGTCTATTACGTGTATTTCGTCGAAATAGTTGCCTGGGTTGTAATAGCGGTCTTTGATTTCGCCTTTTTTCAGGTAGGCTATTTGCGGGTCTACTGGGAATACTACTAGTTTTTTCATGTTTGTTGGTGTGCGTCTACTGCGTCAATGAAGAATTTTGCCGCCCAATTGATGTATCTGAATGGCATATACCAGCCCCAAAATGGTACGCTTCCTGGAAATGCTCCTCTTTTGTTTGGATTGTTTGACTTGTTCTGAATTGTGCATAAGTAGTTGAGCATTTTTTCTGCGTCATACTTATATTTTTTGGGGTCTAGGCGCAATAGGCATAGTGCTGTTTGTGCTATTCCTGTTATGCATCTGCCTGTGAGCCTTGGCTGCCACTTGTCATCATAATGTCCGTACGGTATTCCATCTGAAGACAGTTTTACAAGCACGTCGCATGTCTTTCGCGCCGAATCAAGTAGCTTTTTATCATTGAGTATTTTTCCTGATTCTATGAGTCCTTCTATTGTGTACGCTATGGTGTGCAGCACTGCTAAGTCTTTTCTGAAGAATCCGCTGTATAGGTAAAACCCGTTTGGTTTTTGTTGTTTGACCACCCAGGCGAGCTGCTTTTCTGCTGATTGTTTGTATTTTTTGTCTTTGGTTGCTTGCCAGAGCTGTAATAATGCCCAGGATACTCTTGAATAGTACGTGTGTGGCATGTTTTGATATGCGTGCTTGACCCAGTATCCTTTTGGGTCTTGTTGTTTTACTATCCAATCTCCAGCTTTTTTTGCTGCTTCAAGATACTTTTTATTGTTTGTCTCCTTATATAGCGCTACCATTCCGAATATTGCTTGTCCTGTATCGAATACTAGTGGCATTGTTGTGCCTATGCAGGGTATTGCCCCGTTTTCCATTTGGATTTTTAGAAGCCAGTCTCCTGCTTGTTGAACTTTTTTTTGGTCTTTCTTGTTTCCTGCGCGTAGAATGGTTGGTATGATATACCCTGTTGTTTCGGGGTACGATTGCGCCCAGCCGATAAAAGGTGTATACCACGCGCTGAATCCTTTTCCTGTAACGCTCTGCGCTCTTCTGAGCCACTGGAGTGCGAGTTCTTTGTTTTCGGAATAGTTCATCCTATTCTGCCTCTGTTACAACAACCACCTTAGGGCGTAAAGCAGGAATTACAGTACCCAGTGTATTCAAAAAGAAAGTTGTGACTGAGCTTAAAGCTGGTATATGATTCTCATAATAGTAGCTCATTGTTGAAAAACCTGCTAATTTAAGTGTTGTGGCTAATGTTCGTATGTCAAAAGTGTAAAGATGATGATTCCACCAAAAAACTCTACCTTCTGATTTGTACCATTGTTGATATGAAATTTTTGGTTTAAGGAAAGAATAATATATTTCCTTTATAAAATTCGATAAAAGGAATATGTTGTCTGTTGTAACAATGAAGATAGTTTTTTTGTGACACAGATTGGTCTTTATTTTTACTAATATGTCATTTACATTTGGCAAATGTTCTATAACCTCAGAAAATATTATATAATCAAACTTTGGCCTTGACTCCTTATCCAAATTCTCAAATCTAACGCATTCAAAAGATAAATTTGACAGACGATATTTATTTTTGGCATATTTAATGTACTTTTCATCTCCATCATAGCCAGTTACCGTCATGTTTTGAAAATTCGTAGCCATGAAATGTGAGAAAAACCCGTTTCCGCAGCCAAGATCAAGGATGCTCCCTTTCGGATTTAGGTTCTTTAATATCTTGTATATTCTTGCTTTTTCATTTCCTTTAACCACATATTTTCCATATTCATCATGATACGTGCTTGCTTTTTGCATTTTATCAGACTATTGATTTAATGTTTTTCTTTAGAAGCCGCATCATCCATTTCATTCTTTCTGCGGGGCTTTTTCTTTTCTTTATTTGCTGTACTAGTTCTTCAACTATCTTTTCTCCTGCGTGTCCGTCTCCGAATACCATTTTCCACTTTATTTTCTTGTTCAGCATGGTTTTCACGCAATCAAGTATCTTGCCGGGATCTGTTCCGGCGAGTATGTTCATGCCTGCTTTGATGGTTTCTGGTCGTTCTGTATTGTCTCGTATTGTTACGCATGGAACACGAAGGATGCTTGATTCTTCTTGAACGCCTCCAGAGTCAGTGATGCAGAGTGCCGCATTTTTTTCTAGCTGCAAGAATTCGAGAAAGCCGACTGGTTCTGTGACTCGTATTCCTTTCGGCACTGTGAATTGGAATTCGGCTATTTTTTTCTTTGTGCGGGGGTGCATTGGATAAATTATCTCGTAAGAGGGATAAGCTTGTTTTACTTTTCCTAGTCCGGCAAGAATTTCTTTAAGTCTTTGTGATCTATCAACGTTTTCTTGCCTGTGTGCTGTGACTAAGAAGTATTTTTTCGCAGTGAGTTTGAATTTTTTAAGTACATCTACTTTTTTGTCTGCCAGTTTTATGTGTTGTTGTACTGCATCTACTATGGTGTTTCCTGTTCTGGAGTAGTATTTGGCGTTTAGCCCTTCTTCTTTTATGTTTTTTATTGAGTCTTGTGTTGGCGCGAATAGGTATTCTGATAAATGGTCTGTCAATATTCTGTTTATTTCTTCTGGCATTGTAAGGTCATGGCTTCTTAGGCCTGCTTCGTGGTGCGCTACAGGAATGTCCCATCTTTTTGCCGCCATTGCTCCCATAAGCACTGTTATGGTGTCTCCTTGTATTATCACAGCATCTGGTTGTTCTTTGACGAAGATTTTCATCATTCCTTTCATCATGAGGCCTACGTGTTTCCTGAATGGTTGTGAACCTACTTTGAGATTATACTTTGGTTGAGGTAGTTCTAGTTCTTCAAAGAAGAGTTTGTCCATTTTGTAATCGTAGTGTTGCCCGCTATGGAGTATGAAGAAGTTTATTTTGCTTTTTTGGCATTCCCTGATTACAGGTGCCATTTTGATAATCTCAGGTCGCGTGCCTACTATGATGCAGAATTTCATAGTGCTTTTCTGTAGACCTCTATCATTTTGTTCCAGTTGTATTTTTCTATTACGCGTTTGTGCCCTTTTCCAGCCAGTTTCTTTCTTAACGCCGTGCTATTTTTTAGCATCGTGAGTTGTTTAATAAAGTCTTCGCTCCTGTTTGCATATAACACTTCGTCTTTGAACTGTGCGAGTTCTGTTGTTTTTGTGCATACGACTGGTTTTTTTGCAAGCCAGTATTCGAATAGCTTGATTGGTGATACTGCGTTTGTTATTTCATTTATGTGGAATGGGATTATGGCTACATCAAATTGGGACATGAGCTTGTACATTTTTTCATGAGACACGAACCCAAACAGTTTAAGATTGTTGAGCTTTTCCTGTTTTTTGTGCTCTTGCAGTGTTTCCAATCCTTCTCCAGATCCCACTATCCATATTTTTGCATTTTTTATTGCGCGTGCTATGTCAAGTATTTGATCTGTTCTAACCCAATGTCCTATTGTGCCTACGAATCCTATGATGAATTCTTTTCTTGTTTTTGGGCGCAGATTTTTTGCGTCTTCCAGATTTACTGAGTTTGGTACGTAATAGACATTTTTGTTATGCTCTTTTGCTTTTTGTTCAAGCACTCTGGCCGTGCAGAATACGTCTTCGCTGAATTTGAGAAAAAGCCAGGTTCCGATTGTTGAGATTGCTTTGAGAAGCGGATGCTTTGCAAGTGCTGGGTAATCGTCTATGTACATGAAGTGTACTTTTTTGCCGAAGAGTTTTGCTAGTATGAAGAATGGGATGTCGTATGTGTTGTAGAGGAAAAAGTGTTCTGGCTTTTTCATGGAGAAGAACTTGGCTATTGTGTAGAATTGTGTGTAGATAAGATATAGAAGCGTGTATTTTTGGAATACCTTGTCTGAGAATACGACTGTCGTGTTCTTTGGCACTGGACATTCTGTTTTTTTGCTTATGTTGGGGTGGCCTGGGTCTTGGCATGCTGGCACGCTTAGAAAAACTACTTCGTCGTGTTTTGCAAAATGTTTTGCGAGTTCATGGCTGTGTGACCAAATGCCGTTCCAGTTGCTTCCAGAATAGATGAGAACTTTCATGCTCATGTGATGAAAACAAATCTGCCGCTGAGTATTAGCATGCTTGCGAATATGGTCATTGCCGTTATGATGCTCGCCACTGCCAGTCCGACTTTTAGTTCTTCCATTTTATTAGCCTCTTTTTGAAGGTTGATAGGTATTTTTTGTGGAAGCCTGCTCCTGCTGCTGGGGCGTGGCCTCCTGCGTTCGCTCCTGCAAAGCCTTTGATTGCGCTTTCGAGCAGGTTATTTACCGCTATTTTTCTGTCATGCCTTCTGGCGCTGATTGATATTGGATTGCCTGTTTTATTAATAATTATGACGGTTTTGTGGGGGTGTTTAAGGCCCAGTATCGTGCTTAGTGGCGAGTGGACTCTGTATAGTGAAACAAGCTCGTAGATGCGCAGGTCGCCGTGTTTTTCCGCTTTTTTTTCAAACCATGCGAGGTGTTTTTTGAGTTCTTTGTCGATTACTTTTTTGTACTTGCCGAGTTTGGATGTGAGGATGTCTGCTGGTTTTTTTGCGGTGTAGAAGACGTCGTAGCATTGGGGAACGAGTTTCACGTCATAGACTTCTGTGCTGCTGATGGTGGCAGCTACTTGTCCGATGCCTGTCTGGAAGAGTTCTTTTTTCATTTTTACTTTGTACTTTTTGAAGACGTTCGAAAGCCATTTCTTCCAGGGCGCGGTGGCGATGTCCGCTATGCATGCTGTTGCTGCCATCCAGTCTAAGTCGCTGACGTCTGTTACTCTACTCGCAGCGTCGTATGCGAGTTTTGCCGTGCAGTACGTGCTCGGTTCTATCGTCGTGAAATATTGTGGTTTGTAAAGGGTTGTTTTGTTGCTTTTGTAGTCCGCGTAGAGTTTGTGGTGGTCAACGATAAGTATGTCTGCTTGTTTTTCTATTTCTTTTAGAACTGGTATGTCGTGTTCTGCGCTGAAATCTGTTGTGATTAGTTTGGTTATTTTTTTTGTTTTGATTTTTTTCTTCATGTAATTTGTTATTCCGTATTGTTTTTTATCAAGCGGTATTCTCAATTCTATTTTCTTTCCGCGCAGGCGTTCTATGCATTTTGCTATTATGACGGCTGAGCACACTCCGTCTGGATCAGTGTCGTGTATAATGCATACTCTGTCTTCCTTGGTGATGTTTCTAAGGAAATCGTCCACGCGTTCAAGCAGTTGGGGGTTTTTGATGTTGCTCATGCTAAGTTGATTTGAATTGGCGCGAGAAAAAGAGGGGGGTGCGCCAATTTATTTTAGGGTTTGCATAATCATTAAGTGGCAGGTCCTGGGACCTGCCCTGTGAGTGATGCTTAGAAAACCTTGCGGTTTTCTTGACCAGGAAAAGCCGGGCTTTTCTTGGGCTTCGTGTTGTTATACACGTGATTGTCTTATTTTATTGTGGCAAAAGATTTATATATACTTATGGTACAGTATGTACGATAGTACGACTAAAGAGGTGTGATTGAATGATTATTCGCAGACTAGTCAAGGCTGGGCAGGCGTCTCATACGATTTCTCTTCCTAAGGAATGGCTTGATCGTCATAAGCTAAAGAAGGGTGACTTGGTTTATTTGTATGAAAAAGGGGATAAGGAACTCACTGTTACTCCTGAAAGCAAAGCAGATGAGCAGGTTCCTCAGAAAGAGATTACTATTCCGATTGACGATAAGGACCTTAGTACTATTCAGCGTGAGATTACGAGCGCGTATATTAACAATTACAACACTATTGTGCTTAATGGGCAGAGTGTGACTAGGCTTACGAAGGATATTCGTAAGATGCTTCATGATTTTGTTGCGCTGGAAGTTGCTGATCAGACCACGAACAGCATTATTGCTAAGGATTTGTTGAACTTGAAGGAAATAAGCATTGATAAGACTTTAAGGCGTATGGATATGCTGGTAAGGAGTATGATTCAGGATAGCGTTGGTTCTTTGGAGAATGCTGAGCTTGCGCAGAGCGTTATGGTGCGTGATTACGAGGTCAATAGGGCGTATTTCTTGCTTATGCGCTTGTTGAAGAGTTCATTGCAGAATAAGCAGATTGCGGACTTTTTCCAGTTGTCTAATGAGAAAGTGCTGAGTTATTATTATCTGACGATTAATCTTGAGAATTATGCTGATTGTGCTAAGCAGTTGGCTGATTATTTGATTAAGGAGAAAAAGAAGGATAAAGTGAAGGGCGTTTTGCAGAAGGTTGAGAAGAGTTATTTGGATGTCATGAAGGCTTATTTTACGCGTGATAAAAAGCTTGCTGATTCTGTTGCTTTGCAGCGTGAGGATTTGCTGAAAGAAGCCGGCGAATTGCCTCCGGGCATTTCTGAGTTGTTCAGGAACATGGTCACATTAACGAATAATGTTTCCCGCCTGGTTATCGATGAAGAATAATTAGTTTGCAGGGCACATGCATACTGCTGTTTCTGCTTCGTTGTGGAATCCTGGCGCTGTTGCTTCGAATGCAGGAGTGAAGCCTGCGTTTATCCATCTGTTGTAGACTCGTGCTTTTTCTTCAGGGCTGTCGTAGCTTGCCAGCGTGCATCCTTGCCCGCACTCGCTCAGGACTGGTATGTTTCCTGTTATAGAATTTACTGTTAATACAGCTATTACGCTGATAATAAAAATAGAAATAAGAATTAAAAAATAAAAACGCATTTATGGGCCGAGGCGTGGCGGGTTTTGCTGACCTGCTCCGTATGGATATTCTCTTGGGTAGGCTCCGCCGTATTCGTTGCTGCCTACTGGCACTCCAAATCCTTGGCGTGTGTCAAGTGGAACATCTCCTCTGTCTAGGACTTGCGGGTTGATGCCTGTTTGGCCTATTACTGGGTTTCTGCAGCACCAGGTTGAATAGCTGTATTCGTCAAACTGTGTTGCGCCTGCTGCAGGTACACATTCATAGCCTGCTGCTATCCATCTTTGTAAGAATGCCTGGTTTTCGTAAGGTCCTGCTAATACTGGGAACCATTGTGGTTGTCCGATTTCAGTATCGATCGGGCAGACGTACGTACCGTCAGTTGCGCTGGTGAATATGGCTCCTGTGCTTTTCTTTGCTCCTGAGAACATTAGCACAAGGCCGATAACTGCGATGATTGCTATTATTCCAAGAATGACGAGTGCAATTCCTCGATGTTCTTCTTCCATTTGACGGTCACCTCATTTGAACGTAATAGTCATTCTTAACTGCTTCTTATATATAAATCTTACTTTTCTCACTTTTTGGGTTTTCGTAGCCGTTCGAAGCTTTCCACTATGTCTATCACGTATTTTCCTTCTTCGAGCTTGAATATCAGGGGCGCTCCTTTGAATAGTTGTACGAGGTCTAGCTCGTACTTGCCTGGTTCGATGACTCTTACGCTTTCAAAATCAAGAACAACTGGCAGGTCTTCCTTGTATCCGACTAGGTTCAGTACGTCTTGTTCTATCTGTTTTTTCTGCGCTGGTGGGAGTTCTGTTGGCAGGACTTTCTTTGCTGCTTCGAGTTTTTCTTTTCTGATGAAGAAGAAGAGTCTTGCTCCGCATGGGCATCCTTTGAGGATTTCTTGCGCGCCGTCTTCATAGAAGGTGCTGCATCTGACGCACTGGTGCGGCATTGTTATCTGCGCTTGCGCGCCTCCGATGTTAGAAGTTCTATCTTGTTGGGATCTCTTTTGATGCTTTTGACTATGTTTGACGGTCCTATGATAGTCAGGCCTTGGCTTTCTCCCAGAAAAAACCCTAGCAGGTCGTATTTGAATTTTTGAAGTCCTTCTTTCGCGGTTTGCGCTGGGTTGATGACTGCGAGTTCTATGCCTTTGAATTTTTTATCGATTTCTTCCATTGTTGTTTTTATTAGTTCTGCTTCTTCCTCTTTTTTGAGCCGCCCTTGCAATAATACTATTTTGTTCATTTTTGCGATGTTTAGGAGTTTTCTGATTTTGCCGAGCCCGCTTAGTTTTTCGACTTCAGTGTAAGGTACAAATTGTATTGTTACCATTTTATTTCCTCGCGAGCTCGAAAAGCTTTTCGTATAATTTGTCGACGTTTTTTCCGTATTTGGCGCTGACTCCAAGCACTTCGTATTGTGGGAATGCTGATTGGACTTTTTTGACCTTGCATTTTCTCAGGTCTGCTTTGTTTGCAACTATCAGTACTGGTATATTGCGTGCTTGCAGGTTGCCGATGATGGTGACATTTACCTGGCTGTATGGGTCTTGTGTGCCGTCAAGAACCACCATTACCGTGTCGACTTCGTCCAGCCATTTGATGCTTTCTATGACTCCTTTGGTTGCTTCTCTTGCTCTTTTTCTTGCTTGTCCTGCTGACATGCCTGACTTCATGAAGTCTTCGTAGTCGATTTTTGTCGCGATGCCTGGCGTGTCGATTAGGTTGAAAATGATTTCTTGTCCGTCTTTGCCTTTGATTGTGACGTTTTCTTTAACTCCGATCTCTCTCGTTTCGTGCGCGACCGGGCTTACTTTTCCCATTTCCTCTCCTATCCAGTCAAGGCAGATTTTGTTTGCCAGTGTTGTTTTGCCTGAGTTTGGAGGGCCATAGAGTCCTAGTTTGAAGTTTTGTTTTGGTCCTCCGAAAAAATTTGCGAAGAATTTTTTGATTTTTTTGAGCATCAAACCCACCTTTTTTGTTACACTAATTTAGCCTACGGCGTAGTATATATAGTTTTCGTTAAGCCAACGGGCATTAGCTTCGATAAATTTATAAGATTATGGCGTCTAAACAATTCAAATGAAAAAAGAAGTGAGGAAATCAATGGAACGGGCAAAAGAATTGGAAAAGATTCCAGTGCCGACAAGAGAGGAAATTACTGCCATTTACAAAGACGGACTTGAACAGGCGGAGAAATTAAGAAAATTGCTCAAGCCTCAATGGTTCGTTCACGACGAGAAACTTAACAAAAAAGCGCATTCACCGACGAGAAAAAAGAAAACTTTATAAACATCAGCCATTTCTCAGAAAATCGTCAGATAAAAAATATCGACGGGGGAAGGTTACTTTCTAAGACCTTTCTAAAAAAGACGGAGGAATAAAAAAATGGCAGAAAAAGTAGCAAAAGTTGGCGTAAAGAAAGCAGACGGCTATCTCTACTTTGTAGACAAAGCAGGAGACGTTTCCAGAGCAAAGATGGCACGCGGCCGAAAAGGAAAAGCAGGCAAAGCTGAAAAAGTCGCAAAAGTCGGCGTTAAGAAGCAGTCAGGATTCTTGTACTTTGTCGACAAGGCAGGCGATGTTTCACGTGCAAAGATGGCACGCGGCGGCCGCAGATAAATTATTTTTTTCTTTAATATATTTTTTCTTTTTAAAATCTATTTTCTAGTCGCACAAATAATATATAGTGCTGAAAGTGAGTTTTTCCTGTGACTAAAGGATTGATTATTGGGGGAGAGTTTGGTAATATTCTCGTCCGCCAGAAGAGCGAGCAGGCGTTGGAGTTAGGCGAGCTTCTGATCGCTGAGACTGGCAATGGTCAGATGTTATTGCAGGCTTTTGATTTGTTGTATGGTTCTCAGCTGACTCAGCAGCATCTTGAGCTTATTTCCGGTTTGAAATTGGAGGAAGATGAAAAACTTGAGCTCATGGATGCTAAATTGCGTACTTATGTGCTTGCGCGTTTGAAGAATTTGGCTTTTATTTCTGGAAGGAATTCGCGTTCTGCCAAGACTTTGCCGACTTTTTTCACGAAAGTGCGCGAGATTCTTGCTTCTGATGTTTCTTTTATCACGACTCCTTCTAATCCGTTGTTTCTTGGCAAGCTGAGGAGTGGTTCTAAGGTGTTGGAAGTTCCTGTCGCAATAGATGGAAGATTGGCTTTAAGCCACCATATTTTGATTGCCGGCACTACTGGTCGTGGCAAGAGCGTGTTGATGACTAATTTGTTGTGGGATGCTCTTGACAAGGATTATTGCGCAATGCTTGTGCTTGATCCTCATGATGAATATTATGAGAAATTGCAGAAGCATCCTGATGCGCGTGAGCGGATTGTTTACTATACTCCGTATAATCCTCCTCCTGGCGGCCGTACTTTGAAGGTTCATCTTGGCCAGCTTAATCCGCGCCATTTTGATGGTGCTGTCGAGTGGACTGATGCTCAGCGTCAGGCCTTGACTGCGTATTATCAGGCTTACAAGGATTCTTGGGTTGAGGCTGTTTTGAGAGAGCATGAGTTGCGGCAGCAGTTCCACGAGGGCACTCTAGCTGTTGTTAAAAGAACGCTTATGCAGTTGTTGCGTTTGGATGTTGATGATGAGAAAAATATTTCTTGTCATGGCGTGTTTGATACGTCTGCCGGCCAGACTACTATTCCTGATATTGTTAATGCGATTGAGTCTGGAAAAACTGTTGTCATTGACACGAGTTCTTTCTATGGTAACGTTGAGATTTTGATTGGAAGCATGATTGCTCATATGATTTTGGAGCGCCATAAGGCTTATTCTTTGCATGAGATGAAGAGCAAGCCTGTTGTGAGTATTGTTTTGGAGGAGGCTCCTCGCGTGCTTGGCAAGGACGTGCTGGAAAGAGGTCCGAATGTGTTTTCTACTATTGCGCGCGAGGGAAGGAAGTTCAATGTTGGCTTGCTTGCTATTACGCAATTGCCTTCTTTGATTCCAAGGGAAGTGCTTGCTAATATTAATACCAAGATTATTCTCGGCATTGAGCTTAAGCCAGAACGTCAATCTATTATAGAGAGCGCTGCTCAGGACTTGAGCAGTGACGACAGAATGATCGCCAGCCTTGACAAGGGCGAAGCTATTGTGACGAGCAATTTTTTGAGTTTTGCCACGCCGATCAAGATTTTGCATGAAGAATATGTGGTGAAGCCTAAAGCAAGGCAGAGTTTTGGAGGGATTAAGCTTGTATGAAATTCGCTCATTTGTCTGATTGTCATATTGGTGGCTGGCGTGAGCCTCGGCTTCGTGATGCGAATACGAAATCGTTCATCATGGCTGTTGGGAAGTGTCTTGCTGAAAAAGTTGATTTTATTCTAATCTCAGGTGATTTGTTCAACACGGCAGTGCCGGGCATCGACAGCTTGAAGATGGCTGTTGAGCAGTTGAAAAAAATTAAAGACGCCGACATTCCTGTTTACTTTATTGCTGGCAGTCATGACTTTTCTCCTTCTGGCAAGACGATGTTGGACGTTCTTGAGCATGCAGGTCTTGCAGTTAATGTTGCGCGTGGTGAAGAATTGCCGGATAATAGGATCAAATTGCATTTTACTGTTGACAAGAAGACTGGTGTTAAGATTACTGGGATGCTTGGCAAGAAGGGCGGTCTTGAGAAGGGATACTATTATCAGCTTGCGAAGGAGCATCTGGAATCTGAGCCTGGTTTCAAAATTTTCATGTTCCACAGCGCATTAGCTGAATTAAAGCCGAAGGATTTGGAGCAGATGGATGCGATGGCTGTTTCATTGATGCCTTCTGGTTTTGATTATTATGCTGGCGGTCATGTGCACGTGGTTGACAGGCAGACTATTGGTAAGTACAAGAATATTGTTTATCCCGGCCCGATTTTTCCTAACAATTTTGCTGAAGTTGAAAAATTGAAGCATGGCAGTTTTGTGATTGTTGAGAATGGCAACGTGCTGCATGTTCCTCTTGTCGTGCATCCTACGGTGTGCATTAGTCTGGATGCGACTGATAAGACTCCTTCTGAGGTCGAGGCTGAAGTTAGGCAGCAATTGTTGAAGAATGAGTTATCAAATGCTCTTGTGACTATTCGTGTTTCTGGTTGTTTGCGCCAGGGCAGGCCTGCCGATGTTCGTTGGAATGATGTTTTCCATGAGGTTTATTCTAGGAAGGCTTATTTTGTGATGAAGAACTCGAATGCTTTCACCAGCAAGGATTTGGAAGTGATTATGGTGAAGGAGGCTAATGTTGAGGAGGTTGAGCATTCATTGTTGCAGCAGCATGCTTCTCAGTTCAAATTCTCTGCGAATGATGTTGAGTTGGCGAAGAAATTGATGCATTCTTTGTCTTCTGAAAAGTTGGAAGGCGAGAGAAACGCTGATTTCGAGTCAAGACTGCATGCGGAGCTGGATCAGTTGTTGCAGAACTAACCCTCCTAAAAGGTAGAGGATGTAGGACTATTTCACCGCTAGATTTTCCCAAGGAATATCACACATGCAGCGGACGATGGGTTGATTATTTTCATATTGCCCGAACTGGACTCCTATTGTATAGCGACATAATTCGTTGCAGACTTGGAATGCATTATCACAAAGTATTTTTCCTTCCTGTTCTATGGTTCCATACTTACAAAAGCTAGTTTTTACAACGCCGTTAGGACAGTATTCTTTGAAAACTCCTGTTTTAGGGCAAAGCGATGACGGATCCATTGATGTAAATCTAAAATAACAATAATCTCGCATTGGAAGCATTACCGAAGGAACGCCTCTCGTTGCTTCTCTAAGAATGGTTGCGTCCGAATCTATTTTTTCACAATATGCAGGATCTTCTTTCTCAACCGCCTTCCTAAAATAAGATTTGTCGGTTGCGCAGCTTGTCAATAAAAGCAGAGATGAAAGAGTTATGATAATCAACAACTTTTTCATAAAGAGTTCCCTGAAAATTAGCATATAAATTACTTTCGATTACCTCAGGTTTTCGGACGGTTCATCTGACCATTCTTTCAATGCTTTATTTCAGCAGTGATTTCAGGAGTTCTTTCACCACATTGGGCGCTGCTGTGCCTTTTGTGGCTTTCATTACGTGGCCTATCAGGAACATGAGTGATTTTTCTTCGCCTTTTTTGTAGTCTTCGGCTGCTTTTGGATTTTTGGCTATGGCTTCCTCGCAGACTTTCTTTAATGCGCCTTCGTCTGCTACTGCTTCGAGTTTTTGCTCTGTGACGTACGCGGCTGGTGAGAATTTTTTGTCTGCGAGTTGTTCTATGATTCTTTGCCCGATTCTGTCTGTTATTTTCTTCTCGTGCAGGAGTTTGAATAATTCCGTTAAACTTGCCGCTTCGAATGCTGTTTCTCGTAATTCTTTCTTCTTGTCGTTCAGTAATCGAAGAACTTCTCTTCTTGTCCAGCGTGCTGTCAATACAGGATCTGTTTTTTTCGCGATTGTTTCAAAGATCACTGCCACATCAAGATCTGTCGCAATAATTCGTGCGTCGTCTTCGTCTATTTTCCAGTCTTTTACCCAGCGTAGCGCGCGTTGTTCTGCCAATTCAGGTATTGTTGATTGCACTTTTCGTATCCAGTCTTGTGATATTTCGAATAAGGGCAGGTCCGGCTCTACTATGTAGCCGTAGTCTTCTTCTAGTTCTTTGCTTCGCATGTGATACGTTATTCCTTTGTCTGCGTCCCATCCTCTTGTTTCTCTTTTGACTTCTTGTTGTTTTTGTCTTTGTACTTCATAATTTAGTGCGCGTTCTATTTCTTTGAAACCGGTAATGTTCTTGATTTCAACGCGGGTGTAGCCTTTTTCTTTGATTGAGACGTTTGCGTCTGCTTTGATGACGCATGTATTCAGGTCAAAAATTCCGAGATATCCGAGAATGTTCAATAGTTTCTTCATGAACTCGCGTGCTTCTGCTGGTGAGCTCATGTCTGGTGCTGTGACGATTTCGCAGAGTGGTATTCCGCTTCTGTTGTAATCAATTAAGCAGCCTCCTGCTTCGTGTATTAGCGCTCCTGGGTCTTCTTCTATGTGGACGCGTTGTATTGTGATGAGTTTTTTGTTTTCTAGCACGATTTGTCCGTTGCTGCCTAGCGGAACTTCGTATTGTGTTATTTGGAAGTTTTTGACTAGGTCTGGGTAGAAATATGTTTTTCTGGAAAAGACAACTGTTGGCGCTATTGCGCAGCCGAGTGATAGCGCGAGTTTTGTGCCGTATTCTAGTGCTTTTGCGTTTAGTGTTGGTTTGCTTCCTGGGTGTCCGAGGCAGGTTGGGCAGATTGCCGTGTTTGGCTCTGTTGCTTCTGTTGGACAGCTGCAGAATAGTTTGGTGGCTGTTTTGAGCTGGACGTGGATTTCTAGTCCTATTATTATGTCAGTTTCCATGTGCTTTTGCTACCTGTATGATTTTTTGTTCTGCGAAGTGTGGTCCTGTTATCATTAGTCCGATTGGAAGGTTGTTGTGTGTTCCGCATGGTATTGTGATGTGCGGGAGTCCTGCGATGTTTGGCGAGACTGTGAGAATGTCCATCAGGTAATTCTGTAGTGGTGTTAATTTTTTTATTTCGTCGAATGTTGGTGCGACTATCGGCATTGTTGGTGTTATTAAAACGTCGACTTTTTTGAACGCGTCTGCGTATTCTTTCAGTATGAGTGTTCTGACTTGTGCTGCTTTTTTGTAGAATGCGTCTCTATATCCTGCCATTCGTGCAAACGTTCCTAATAATAGTCTTCTTTTTGCTTCTTCTCCGAAATTGTTGGTTCTTACGCGTGAGAAATATTCATTATAAGTTCCTGTTAGTTGGTCTGTTGCGCCGTAGCGTAGTCCGCAGTATTTGGCGAGATTGGTGCTTGCTTCGGTCATGGCTAGAGTATAGTATGCTGCCAGTCCGTATTTCATTGAGATTGGAAGAGAAACTTCTATGCGTCTTGCTCCTTTTTGTTCTAATTTGTAGATTGCTTCCATGACTGCTTTGCGCACGTTGTTGTCTACGCCTTCTTCGAATGCTTCCTTGACTATTCCGATTTTTAGTCCGTTGATTGCGCCAGGCGTGTCGAGTGGTTGTACTTGAATTTCTGCTGATGTGCTGTCTTTTGCGTCATGGCCTGATATGACTTCAAGTAATAGTGCGGCGTCGTCTACTGTTAGTCCCATTGTGCCGATTTTGTCCAGGGAGTTTGCGTAGTCTATCAACCCATATCGTGATACGCGTCCGTAGGTTGGGCAGATTCCGACTACTCCGCAGAATGATGCCGGATCTACTATGCTTCCGCCGGTGCTTTCAGAGAGCGCGAGATGCGGGAATGTTGCCTTTTTGGTTAATCCTGCTGCTCCTCCTGAGCTTCCGCCTGTTGTTCTTTTCTTGTCTATTGGATTTAGCGGTTTTTCAAAGCCCTTACCTACATTGACTGCGAATCCTCCGAATCCGAATTCGTCTTGGACTGTTTTGCCGAGGATTATGGCGCCTTCGCGTAAACATTTCTCAACAACTGTCGCGTTGAATACTGGTTTGTAGCCTTTCAATATGGCGCTGCTTGCTGTGCTTTCTACGCCTTTTACACAAATATTGTCTTTCACAGAAATGATGACCCCAAATAATCGTCCATGCGCAGTCCCATTCTTTACTTGTTCTTGCAGTTCCTTTGCGCGCTCGACAGCATCAGCCCATGCTATAACATACTTGTATTCTTTGCTGATTTTTTCTGCTTCTTCTATCGCTTTTTCTGTGTGTTCTACTAAGTTTATTTTTCCAGAAATTGCGTCTTTGACGAATTGTTTTATCATATTACTTTTGGCCCTCGGAAGTATTTGTCTTTTTTGTGGGGCGTGAGAGCTAGCGCTTCTTCTCTGTCAAGGCATGGTCCTGGCTTGTCTTCACGTGCTACGTTCTTTACAGGAATCGGGTGGAAGCTTGGCTCTACATTGTCTGTTTTGACTTCTGTGAGTTTTTCGAATGTTGCGAGAATGTCTTTCATTTCTGCTGCGAACTGCTTGACTTCTGTGTCTTTCAGATTTAGTCTTGCGTTTGCAGCTACTCTTTTTACTAGTTCTGGGGTGATTTCCATAAGTATTATTTCTTAACAATATCCAATTTCATGTGCAGTTCTTTCAAAAATTCTGGCGTCCAGTCTTGTGGTGAGCCGTCCATTGGGTTTTCTCGTGCTTTGTTTCGTGGGAATGCTATGCCTTCTCTGATGTCGAATACGTTGTTCATGAGGGCGACAAGCCTGTCGAATCCTAGAGCTATTCCTCCGTGTGGTGGCGCGCCGTATTTGAATGCGTTCAGGAGGAAGTCAAATCTTTTTTCTGCTTCTTCGTATTCTAGTCCGATTACGTGCAGCACGCGAGCTTGTACGTCTTTTCTGTGTATTCTTATGCTTCCTCCGCCTATTTCCCAGCCGTTGAGCACGATGTCGTATGCTTTGGCTTTGACTTCGCCTGGAGCGCTTTCCAGTTTGTCCAGGTCTTCGTCTTTTGGGTGGGTGAAGATGTGGTGTCTTGCCTGCCAGCCGTTGATTTCTTCGTTCCATTCAAAGGCTAGCATGTCTACTATCCATACAAAGTTGAATTCTTCTTTTATCAGGTTTAGTTTCTTGCCTAGGTGTAGGCGTATGTAGCCTAGTGCTGTTGCTGCTTTTTCCCATTCGTCTGCTGCGAACAAAAGCAGGTCGCCTTCTTCTGCGTTTGTTGCTGTAATCAGTTGTTTTTGGATTGCGTCAGGGAAGAATTTGACTATGTTGCTTTCCAGCACGTTTTTGCCTGTGACTTTCATCCATGCCAGGCCTGGCAGTTTGTAGGTTTTCGCGATCGCGATTAGTTCTTCTATTTCTGTTCTGGTGAAACTGCCTGCTTTTTTGGCGTTGAGGCAGTAGATTTTTCCTTTTTTGTCCACGATGCTTTTGAAAACGTTGAAGTCTGAGTGTTTGCAGATGTCTGTGACTTCAACGAACTCGAGTCCGAATCTTAAGTCTGGTTTGTCCGAGCCGTATTTTGACATTGCTTCGTGGAATGTGATTCGTGGGAATGGTGTCTTTATGTCTGTGTTTAGCGCTTTTTTGAAGGTGTGTTTGAGCATTCCTTCGACGATGTCTTGCACGTCTTTTTCTTCTGCGAAGCTCATTTCTATGTCTATTTGGGTGAATTCTGGTTGCCTGTCTGCGCGTAGTTCTTCGTCTCTCATGCACCTTGCGAGTTGGAAGTATCTGTCTATTCCTGAGACCATTAAGAGCTGTTTGTAGATCTGTGGGCTTTCTGGCAGTGCGAAGAATTTGCCTGGGTGTACTCTGCTTGGTACTTTGAAGACGCGTGCTCCTCCTGGTGTTGTTTTTTGCAGTATTGGTGTTTCTATTTCTGCGAAGTTCTGGCTTGTCAGGTATTCTCGTGCTGCTTGTGCTGCTTTGTGGCGCAGGAGTAGTCGTTGTTGCATGATCGGCCTGCGCAGGTCGAGGTATCTGTACTTGAGTCTGAGTTCTTCGTTTGTTTCTTCTCGGTCTTCTATTTCGAATGGCGGTGTTTCTGATTGGTTGAGGACTTGTAGCGAATCGCAGAGTATTTCTACTTCTCCTGTCACGATTTTGGTGTTGGTCATGCCTTGCGGTCTTAGCCTGACGTGCCCTGTCACCTGCAATACCCATTCTCTGCCTAAATGTTGTGCTGCTTCGTGTGCTTGTTTGTTGTGTGATGGGTCAAAGACTACTTGTGTTACTCCGTACCTGTCTCTTAGGTCTACGAAGATTTTGCCTCCGTGGTCTCTTCTTGTGTGTACCCAGCCGCAGAGAACTGCTTCTTTCTGGAGTTCTTTCTTGGTTAGCTCACCACAAGTATGTGTTCTTTTCATAAGAAATAGGCGGATTGTGGAGCTTTATAAAGTTTTGGCGAAGTTTAAGAGGTCTTCTGGGCTTTTTAATATGGCGTCTGCTAGTTTTTTGTCTGTTAGTTCTCCGTGTCCCCAGCCTGCGAATGCTGTTTTTGCTTTGACTGCTCTTCCTGCTTTCATGTCTTCTTCTCGGTCTCCTATCATTAGGTGTACTTGTCCGCAGTCCGTAAGTGCTTGTTTGAGCAGTTGTTCTTTTGAATAGATCAGGTCTGGTGTGTTTCCGTAGACTTTGCTGAAGAGGTTTCGCATGCCGAACGTTTCCAAGGTTGGCTCTATGATGTCTGTTCTGAGTGTTGTGACGATTGACATTGTCGTGCCTTGTTCTTTGAGTTTTTTGATTACTTCTTCCATGCCTTCATGGAATATTTTGTGCTTCCATTCATTAACAACGCCGAGATAGTGCAGATGGAACAAGTTTGTCATGATGATCGTCTGCACTCGTTCATCTTTTACACCAGTATACTTTCTGATTGCTTCTTTGTTTATTTCGTAGTGCGCGTGTGTTTTTTGCATTTCGCGCATTTTTTCTAGAGGAATTGATATGTCGAGTGTTTTGCATCTTCGAATGTTTGCTTCTTCGACTACTTCTTTTTTCGCGATTGTGCCGTCCCAGTCGAATGCGATGTGGGTCATTTTAGTTTAATCTTCAAAGAAAGGTCTTCCAGTTTTTCTAGTCCATATTTAATAGAGTCAAACTTTTTTCTTACTGGCGTGTTTCTCCAGTCGAAAAGCATGAGTTCTTGGTATAAGTCTGTGACAAAGTCTTTGATTTCTAGTGCGGTTTTGTATTCTCCTTTGATGCTGCTGTTGATTGCTTTTCTTACCAGTTCTCCTACCACGTCTGACAATGCCGACAGATAGACCTCTACATCAACTCCTAGTTGTTTTGCTGTTGGTATCTCTTTTGTTTTGAGATAGTGTACGTAGCAGCTTGCTTCTGCGTATTCTTCCAGTGCGTCTGTGTATGCGCCCGTGCTTGCTGCGAGGTGCAGGTCTTTTTTCAGAAGTGATTCTATTTTCTTGATGTTTGTTTTTGCCTCTGCGAGCAGTTTGTCCGCATCTTTCATGTCTCCTCTGTGTGCTGCATATATGGCTGCTTTGCTTGATTTGAGTATGACTCTGCTGTCGCCTATTAGTTGTTCTCGGAGCTTGTCGAATCCTTCCATGTATTTTCTCATTTCCTCGAAGGCTTTCTTGTTTATCATGGTGTTTTTGGCTTTCGTCGTGATTTATAAATATTCCTACAGAAAGCTTTATATAAGTACGAAATCCAATAGTGAATCGTAAAGAGTGTGACTTGATGGCTGAAACTGCGCTTGGTAATGTGATTGAATTCTTCAGGGAATTGGGCGTCTATGATGTCGTCCTGCCTTTCATCCTTACTTTTACAATCATGTTCGCTATTCTTGAGCGTACTCAGCTGTTTGGCACTGAGGGCAAGGTCAAAGAGCGTGCTATTACTAAGAAGAATCTGAACGCCATGGTGAGTTTTGTCGTTGCCTTCATGGTCGTTGCCAGTTCTAAGTTGGTAGAGGCTATTACAAAGATTAGCAGTGAGGTTATTGTTTTGCTGTTGCTTATAGTGTTTTTCTTGATGCTTGTTGGCACGTTTAGATCTTACGCAGACATCACCGAGGGAAAGATATTGCCGGCCGATAAAGTGTGGCAGTATTCGTTCATGATGATCATCGCTATTGCAATGGTGTTCATCTTTTTGGACGCTGTTGTGGCAGATGATGGTCGTACTTGGCTTGAGATTTTCTGGGACTGGCTGTCTCAGTTCTATACAAATGCTGCTGTTGCTGCGATAGTTTTAATAATCGTAGTTATTATCTTCATGATCTGGATAACTAGGCCTGCAGAGGGCGAATAAAAAAAGGAGGAGAACATGCTGTTTCAGTTTGCACCATATCCAAGTGGCGGAGGTTCTGCCCTGCAGAGTTTGTTTCAGGTTTTGGTAGATTGGGGCTTTGTTGATGCCTTGCTTCCGTTCTTGCTGTTGTTCGTCCTTCTTTTTGGTATTTTGCAGAAGATTGCATTGTTTGGAGAGGGAGAAGAAGGTAAGAGGAAGCCTGACCGGCGTATTAATGGTGTTCTTTCCTTTATCATTGCCGCCATGGTTGTCGTGCCGCATATTATTGGCGCGTATCCTCCTGGTTCTGACCCTGTTGATATTATTAATCAGTTCTTGCCTAGCACTGCTGTTGTCTTATTGGCAGTTTTGTGTGTCATCTTGTTATTAGGGCTTGCCGGTGGAACTATTCCCAGTTTGTTGTTGTGGGCGATTGCTTTGGTCGCGTTGGGCTTCCTTATCGTCATGATTTTGATGGCTATGCTTCCTGGATTCCTGCCGAATGTTGATTTCTTGCGTGATCCGGCTACCCAAGCATTGATTATCATCTTGCTGGTCATGGGCTTGATTGGCTACTTTGTTATCCGTGAAGAGCCTAAAGCTGAAGAGGGATTTGGCTCTTGGCTCGGCCGTTGGATGGGCGAGATTAAACCCCCCCCTAGAACATCCTAATCCCTATGTTGTTTCAACTGTTACAGAGGTATGATACTGGAGGCCAGCAGCTGGCAAGCGTGTTTCAGTACTTGGCCGACTTCGGCTTTCAGGACTTTATTCTTCCTTCTTTGTTGATTTTCACGCTGATTTTTGCGATCCTGCAGCAGGTTAAGCTTTTCAAAAAGGTGAAGACTCAAGCAAAGACTGTGGATGGCAAGACAACTTACGAGCCAGTGCCTGGTGCGGATGGCAAACCAGTTATTGTTGGAGATAAGCGTATTAATTCAATTCTGGCTATTGTTATTTCGTTGATGGTTACTATTCCTCATGTGATTGGCTGGTATCCTCCTGGTCAGGATCCTATTGATTTGATTAGCGCGTTCTTGCCTGCTACTGCTGTTGTGTTGGCTGCCGTGTTTGTCGTGTTATTGTTGCTTGGCTTGGCTGGTGCCGGGATTCCGAGCATGCTGGTTTTGACTATCGCACTTATTGCTGGTGGTTTTCTTGTCGTGATTTTTGGCATGAATATGTTTCCTTATTGGCTTCCTACGTGGGACTTTTTGAGAGATCCTGCCACTCAGGCATTGATCATTGTCTTGTTGACGATGGGCTTGATTGGTTATTGGGTAATTAGGCCTGAGGGTGGCAAGCCGGCTGAGGATTGGTATAAGACGTGGATGCTTAAGAGGCCCTGAACATGGCGACTCCTTTAGACGTTAGTGCTTTGCAGCAGTTTGGCGGGATTTTTCCGTTTTTGCTGGTTCTGGTGCTTGTTTACGCTATCCTTTCTCAGAGTGATTGGTTTAAGGAAAAACAGGGCATGGCTGCGTTGATTGCGATTATTGCCGCCATCATGACTTTGTTTTCTCGTGTTGCTATTAAGACTATTAATCTGATGGCTCCGTGGTTTGTTTTGTTCGTTATTTTTGGAATTCTGATGGTTCTGGCTTACATGACTTTTGGTATTAGCAAGGAAAAGATTATTGAGACTATTACAGGTGAGGAGTATGGCGGCGCGTTTGGCATGTGGGTGCTTTCTATCATGCTGATTATTGGTCTTGGTTCTTTGTTCTTCGTTATTAATGAGGAGAAAGGTTTTCGGGCTTTGACCGAGGGGAACGCCTCGATGAGCGAGCGTCCTCCTGAGAAGGAATTTGGTTTCTGGCAGACTTTGTTCCACCCGAAGATGTTAGGCATGGTATTGGTTCTGCTCGTTGCTTACTTTACTATTAGCAAAATGACTAGTATTCAATAGCTTATTTCTTTACTGGTCCTTTTACGTTCTTTGTTATTCTAGAAAGTTCTTGGATGTTGCCAGTTAGCTCTGGAAGCACTTTTTGGAATACTTTTTCCATGGCCTTGATTTCTGTTCCTACATCCATTAGGGTCTTGTCGTATTCTCCTATACGCGCTACGATTGCTTTATGGAGTCCGTCGAGGTCTGATTTCATGTCTGTTGTGCTTTGTTCGAGTTTGTCCATGCGTGAAGTGATTAGTTCTTTCCACTCGTTTATTTTGCCCAGGTCTTTCTGGAGTTCGTGCCATTTTTCTTCGATTATTTGTTCTACAATTGCTTCTGATTCTGGATGCGAAGCTGGTGGCGCTCTTATTTCTGTTCTTGGCGCCATTTCTCCTGGCACTTCCATTGGTTCTATGCTTCTTTTGGCTTCAGCCTGTGCCAGTGCATCATAGATTTGCGTTGGCTGGTAGCCTTGTCTTTGTAATGATTGTATGATCTGATTGTTGGTTAGTCCTTGTGATTGCATGCTTACTACTTGTGAGATCGGGACTTCAGAAGGCATTGGTGGTGGCATTGAGCCTGGCATTGGTCCGGGCATTGAGCCTGGCATCGGGTATGGCGCCGCTTCGTCTGCTTTCTTTTTCTTGAATATGTCCATTATTGGCATAGTGTTCAACTCTTTTCGTTTAACAAGGCAACAATGCTTTTTAAAGGTTTTGAAATGCGAAAGCATTTCAAAGCCCAGCCGAATATACTGTTCAGCGTGGTTTTGGAGCAGAATCAGTTTACGACAGATTGTCTGAATAGTTAATTAAAGCGTTATCTAAACCATCGGAAATGGGGAGGCTAAAATACGTTAAGATCAGTATCGATTAAGCACATATTTATATTCTGCGGAAAGTATCTGCACGGTATGCGTTCAAAAATCATTCGCTTTTTCGGGTTATCAATACTACTCTTCGGGCTTATTCTGGGCGTTCTACAAGTATTCTGGAGTATCTTTTCTGATAACACCACGTCGTCATGGAGGTTTGTTGGCATTCTTATCGGAGTCTGCGCAATTGTAACATTTTACTCTTCAGGCAAGTTTTATATGCGTGTTGGTGCAGGACAAGTTCCACGGACCAAATTAGTAACCGCTGCATTTATTTGTATGGTAGTTGCAGCAGCGCTAATTCTTTTTTCAATTTTAATCCAGATACTATCAACAGAAACACAGAATTGTTTCTGGTACAACTTGTGTGATGGATTTGCACTAGTTTTCATTTATATTTCCGGAGTGATTCCTGCAGCAGTGCTGTACATTATTGGAACAGTGTTATTAATAATAAACAAAGTCAAGCAATAAGCAACCAAGCGTGCCCTTAATCAGCTAACAAGCCCTACCTTCTTGTATGGTGCTTAACAGAATCAGGACGGACTGTCATAATTCGGTTTTAGTTCTGGTTCTTCGCTTTGGCCGAGTTTTTCGTCAATTATTTTTTCTACTTGGTCATGGGTGATGAACTTCACTGGATTCCAGAGGTCTAGATATCTTCTCATTATGTCTATGTCTTCCTTTCTTGCTGTTAATCGTAGTTCTTTGATCACCATTATTATTCTGTCTTCGACTGCTTGCATTGTGCGTTTCATTTCTATCAGGTCTGTTTGTAATGATTTTATTTCTGTTAGGGCTTTTTTGTTGTTTGATAGCATGTTTTGTTCTATTAGGAGTAGTTTTTTGCGGAGCTCGCCATATCTTTCTTCGCCTATTCTCACTCTGGCAGCCATGGAGTTTATTTGTTCCGTCATGCCGCTGATGTCCGGAATTTGCGGAGGTGTTTTTGCTGCGAAGAGTCCTTTTTTTGCTGGTGCTGGCGCTTCTGCGCCGTATTGTATTGCTTCGTCTGCCATGCTAAACGTTTAAATACCTCAAGTCTTAAAGTTATTTGGGAATATCATAAACTTGTGTGACTGTATATTAGTAGTAAAAGAGGGGAAATATGGAGTGCGGGAAGTACGATATTATTCGTGAAGGGGAAGATATTATTCTTAAGGTTGACTGTGAAGGCTGTCCTTTTTTTCCTAGTTTAGAGGACGAGCCTCGTTTGATGAGCATGGTTATTGACATGCTGGCAGAGGTTGGCACTGTCACCCAGCTTGTTTTCTTGCAGAAGCGTGATTTTGAGTATGATGAAAGCCAGGCGGGATTGCTTTCTGAGATTGCGGTTGTTTACAAGAATTTGGTGAAGCAGAAGTTCGCGTATGGTATGCTTGCAAAGCCTGAGTGCGCGCGTTGGGTCAACCCAAGATACGCTCAGATTCAGAACATTCTGTACCGTACGTTTAAGTCTGATCCTGTTGCTGCGTATGTTGAGCTGAAAAGATTGATCAGGGAGGAAAAGCGCCAGATTGAGGCAGGCATTACGACTCCTGAGGGCGTTCAGTGTTTGCAGAATTATTTCAAGTTGTTGCAGGAAACTATTGGCATGCTTGAGCAGACTAAGTTGATCCAGCTCTCTCAACCGTACCTGCCTGGCTTCCAGCCAGGCGACAGGACGATTTATAGGAGATTGTTCTCTCCGACGATCAAACCTGATTTTATGTTTACCAAGCTCATGGCCACTTTTCCTTCGGAGGGGGAAGAGCTTGCCAGTTATCAGGTTGGCGATACCGAGATTACGATTTTCCAATTGCCTGAAACTGTTCAGTATCTTTACCACATGGTTCCTCCTGAATTTAAGCTGACTGAGGAAAAATACGAGTTGTTGGATGCCGCGCGCAAGATTTTGGCCGAGCACCAGCCGAAGCGTTCTGAGTTTGTTGATCCTGAGCGTATGCGCCAGGTGTTCACAAGCGTTGGTACTGATATGCTGGAGGAATTGGCAAGCCATCGCAACATGCATTTGCGTAATAAGGATCGTGATGATTTGGCAGAGATTTTGGTGCGGTATACTGTTGGGTTTGGCTTGATTGAGATTTTGCTTGCTGATGACAAGGTGCAGGATATTAGTGTTAACTCTCCAATGGGCAGGATTCCTATTTTTATCGTGCATAATGATTTTGGTGATTGTACGACCAACATCATTCCTACAACTCCTGAGGGCGAAAGCTGGGCTTCCAAATTGAGGATGATTTCTGGAAGGCCGTTGGACGAGGCTAACCCGATTCTTGATACCGAATTAATATTGCCTCAAGCGCGCGCAAGAGTTGCCGCTATTGCTGCTCCTTTGAATCCTACAGGGCTCGCGTATTCTCTTAGGCGTCATCGTGACAAGCCGTGGACGCTGCCGTTGTTTGTTAACACGAAAATGCTAACTCCTTTGGCTGCTGGCGCGCTGAGCTTTTTGATTGATGGAAGCAGGACTATGCTGATCGCTGGAACTAGAAGCTCGGGTAAGACTAGTTTGCTGGGCGGCGTCATGGTGGAGATTATGCGCCGTTCGAGGATTATCACTATTGAAGATACGTTGGAGCTTCCAGTTGATGCTTTGCGCAAATTAGGGTATAACGTGCAGAGCATGAAGGTCGCGTCTGCTTTGACAAGAGGCACGACTGAAGTCAGCGCTGATGAGGGCATTCGCAGTACGCTTCGTCTTGGCGACTCCAGCTTGATCGTGGGTGAAGTCAGAAGCGTTGAGGCAAGGGCATTGTATGAGGCAATGCGTGTTGGTGCTTTGGCAAATGTTGTTGCTGGAACTATTCACGGTGATAGTCCTTATGGTGTGTTTGATCGTGTCGTGAATGATTTGGGAGTGCCGAGAACTAGCTTTAAGGCTACTGATTTGATCGTCGTTGCTAATCCTGTTCGTAGTCCTGATGGCATTCATAGGTATAGAAGAGTGACTCAGATTACTGAAGTGCGCAAGTTGTGGGAGGACGACCCGTTGACCGAGGGTGGTTTTGTTGACTTGTTTAAGTATGACCCGCAGACTGATTCGTTGATTCCGACCAATGACTTGTTGAGGGGTGATAGTGATGTTATCAAGTCCGTGGCAGGCAGTGTGAAGGAATGGGCCGGCAATTGGGATGCAGTATGGGATAATATTATGCTGAGGTCAAAGACTAAGGAAACTATTGTGGCGACCGCAAACAAATTGAAGAATCTTGATTTGCTGGAGGCGTCTTTTTACATTCGCGCGAATGATGAGTTTCACAGGATTTCAGAGCAAATCAGAGAGGAAATTGGCAGTTTGGACAGCCAGCGAATTTTTTTCCAGTGGAATGAGTGGTTAAAGAATGCGGTGAAGCGATGAGCAGTGAGCAGGAATTGATTGCGAAGTACAAGCATAAGCTTTCTGAGCAGTTGGGGGTTCAAGCCACAATGCCCAGCTCGCAGTTGTACAGCCGTGAGTATCAAATTTTCAGGAAGGAGATTCTGCCTCCTCACATGACTGCTTATGAGAATTTATGCAATTTCTGTGAGAAGTTGTTGAAGATGAAAGTGAAGCCTGACAGGGCTGCTCAGCTTCAGGACTTCATTACTATCGCTCACTTGCAGACTACGCCTTCTGGCGTGATGGCTGCCAGCATCGTGGTTCCTGTTGCCTTCATGTTCGTCAGCATTTTATTCTCGATGCTGGTATTGAATAGTGTCTTTTTCGCTCTGTTCGGTCTTACTATTGGCATTTCGGGTATTTTCTTGTTGCAGAAGACTCCTGAATTTATGGCAAACGTGTGGAGGATGAAGTCGAGCAACCAGATGGTGCTGTGCATTTTCTATGTCGTTACGTACATGCGCCACACTTCCAATTTGGAGCTTGCTATCGAGTTTGCTTCTGAGCATCTTACTCCTCCTTTGAGTTTGGATTTGCGAAAAGTTCTTTGGGATGTTGAGAATAGTAAATTTGAGAATATCAAGGACTCTCTTGATACATATTTGGAGAGCTGGCGCTCGTCTAATATGGAGTTTGTCGAGTCTTTCCATTTGGTTCAGAGCTCTTTATACGAAACGTCTGAAGAGAGGCGTTTGGGTTTGCTGGATAAGGGCCTTGATGTCATTCTTGACGAGACGTACGAAAAAATGTTGCATTATGCTCAGAATTTGAAGGGTCCGATTACTATGCTTCACATGCTTGGTGTCATCCTGCCGATTTTGGGCCTGGTTATTTTGCCTTTGATGGTCAGCTTCATGGAGGGCATATCTTGGTATCATATCGCTGCATTGTACAATGTTGTATTGCCTTTTACTGTTTACTTTATGGGCAAGAATGTTCTGTCTAAGAGGCCGACTGGGTATGGTGATACTGATGTCTCTGAGATTAATCCTGCGCTGAAGAAATATAATAATGTTATACTGAAAGTTGCCGGCTCTGAAGTTACTATTCCTCCTTTTTTTATCGCGTGTATTGTCGGCTTTGCCATGCTTTTTATCGCTTTGTCTCCTTTGATCATTCATTTTGTAAATCCTAATTTTGATCTTTGCTTTGATAAGACAGGAGTGCATGGTTGCGGCGCCGGTGGAGCTAGTTTTGAACTGCTGGGGTATAAGGAGAGCATGAAGACTGAGGGTTTGATTCTCGGTCCGTTTGGGCTTGGCGCCAGCATATTGTCGCTGTTCTTTCCGATTAGTTTGGCGTTGAGTTTTGGCTTGTACTATAGGTTGCGCAGTCAGAACGTGATTAAGATTCGTGAGGAAGCTAAGAAGTTGGAGGATGAGTTTTCTTCTGCTTTGTTCCAGCTGGGTAACCGTCTTGGCGATGGCTTGCCGGCTGAGATCGCGTTTCAGAAGGTTGCTGAAGTCATGGAAGAGTCTACTTCTGGCAGGTTTTTCAAATTGGTTGCTATTAACATCAGCAAGCTTGGTATGAGCGTGCGTGAAGCGATTTTTAACCCGCAGAGAGGCGCGCTTGCCGCGTTCCCGAGCGCGATTATCCAGTCTTCCATGAAGGTTTTGATTGAGAGCGTCAGGAAGGGTCCTCTTATTGCTGCGCAGGCTTTGTTGAACGTTGCGCGTTATATTAAAGAAATTCACAAGGTGAACGAGCGTTTGAAGGATTTGATGGCAGATATTATTTCTGACATGAAGTCTCAGATTGCGTTTTTGACTCCTGCTATCAGCGGTATTGTCATCGGTATTACTTCTATGATCACTTATATTTTGGGTAGTCTGTCAAAAAATATTACTAATCTTGGCGCTGAGCAGGGTGGCACGAATATTGGTGCTTTGGCGAACTTTTTTGGTGATGGTGTTCCTACGTATTATTTCCAGGCTGTTGTTGGAATTTACGTTTTCCAGATCGTTTACATTTTGACGATTCTGTCCAACGGTATTGAGAATGGTGCTGATAAATTGCAGGAGCGTTATTTGCTCGGAAATAATTTGATTAAGAGCACTATTTTGTACTGTCTTATCTCTGGTATCGTCATGCTGATATTCAACATTATTGCTGCGCAGATTGTGGGAAGCGCATCGATGGCGATTTCTTAAAAAAAATGGGAGTGGCCGGATTTGAACCAGCGACAACTACGTCTTCAGCGTAGTGCTCTCCCAGGCTGAGCTACACTCCCGATATCAAGAATTACCCTTAGCTTTGCTTTAAAAGGTTTTCTGTCAAAAGAAGAAACAAAATAATTTACTGCACGACTTCCAGTCTTCCGAACTTTCCTGTTCCTAGCTGTTTTTCGCCTCTGAATTCTGAGACGTAGCCGTTGATGATGTGGACTTTCATTCCTTCTTTGACCAGGTCGCATTGTTCGTTCCATAATGTCAAAGTGATTTCTCCTGATGCGTCTTTTGCTTTGGCGTTCGCTACTTTTCCTGCTTTGCCGAATTTGTCAAAAGTTCGCGGCTCAGCTACGCTGACTATCTCTACAACTATGTCGATTTTTCCTTGTCCTGCTTGTAGGTCTTTGATTTCCATAACAGCCTCCTAGATGTGCATTTTTCCCGTAATTAATTGGTAAAGTGTGTCTCTTAGCTCGCTTATTTTTACTCTTTTCTGTGCTGCAGTGTCGCGCGCTCTGATTGTGACATCATTGTTTGTGATAGAGTCAAAATCTATTGTTATGCACCATGGCACTCCTATTTCGTCCATGCGCGCGTATCTTTTTCCTATGCTTCCCGTGTCATCGTATTGAACTTCATAACATTCATGTAGTTCTTCGTATATTTCTCTTGCTTTTTTGACTAGGTCTTTGGCTTTTTCGTTTGCCATGAGCGGGAATATGCCTGCGTGTATTGGCGCCAGTGAGGGTGGCAGCGAGAGCCAGACTCTGTCCTCTTTTTGCCTGTATGCCATTTCCAGTGTTGCGTAGAATGTTCTGTCCAGGCCTATTGAGATTTCCCAGATGTGCGGTATGAATTTTCTGCCTTCTGGCGTTGCGAATTGTAAATCTGCTTTGCTTCCTTCCATGTGTCCTTTCAAATCATAGTCTGTTCTGTAATTGTTTGCGATAAGCTCTACCCATCCTAGTGATGTTTCAACTTCGAAATCCCAGCCTTCTTTTGCGTAGAATGCTCTTTCTTTGTCGTCTAGTTGTCTGAATCGCATTTTTTCTATTGGTATGCCGTATTTTTCGAAGAGTTGCTGTGTTCGTGCGAGGTAGTAAGCGATTAATGTTCCGCTTACGACTTTGTCCTTGACTAATTTTTCTGCTGGAATGTACTCAATCTTGTCGCTTCCTGCCTTCATTATGCGCAGTGCGTAGCTTTTGACTTCTTCCCATCTTTCTATTTCATTTATTTGTTCTGGGTCGAAGAATATTTCTGCTTCCATTTGTGAGAATTCTACTTGCCGTAGGAGTGTTTGTCTTGGCGAGATTTCGTTTCTGAATGATTTTCCGACTTGTGCTACTCCTTTTGGCAGTTTTACTCTCATTGTTCTTACCATTCTAGACCAATCTACGAAGATCGTCTGGCAAGTTTCAGGGCGAAGGTAGCATGCTGCTTTTGTGCTGACGCCAACATCCGCTTTTACCATCATGTTGAAGCGTTTTACGTCCATTAACTCGCCTTTGCATTTTGGGCATTTGAGCTTGTGCTCTCGCAATGCCGCAGTCAGCTCTTCCAGAGGTGCGGACTCTTTGTATGGTTTTTTTGTTGCTTCTTCAAGTAATTTATCCGCTCTGTGTATTGTGTTGCATTTTTTGCATTGTGTGATTGGGTCGTTGAAATTTGTTAAGTGTCCGGATGCTTTGAATACGTCTTCTGGCATGGTTATTGCGCCGTCTAGTTCGAAGAATTCTTCTTTTTGTATTAGGTGTTTTCTCCATACATTGATGATTTTTCTTCTTATCGTGGCTCCGTATGGTCCGAAATCGTAGAATCCTGCTGGTGCGTTTGCATAAATCTCGTTTGCAGGGTAGAATAGGCTTCTTCTTAGTGCTAGATTGACTATGTCTTCATAGCTGGCCATGGTTTTTGAACTTGTTATTTGATTTAAAAAGGTTTCTGGGAACGTTTATATATGACGTCGACTGTAAACTTCATAATACAGAGGGGGTTTTAGATGAACAAACTTACTATAGGAATTATTGGAGTTTTGCTGATGTTCTTTGTCGCTTGCGCACAAGTGCAGGAATCTAAGCCTGTAGTTGAAGTGGAAGAAGAAGCTCCTCCTGTGGAAACGATAAAGCTTGGCGCTATTTTGCCTTTAACGGGAGATGCTGCTGAGTATGGTCTTCCTGAGCAGGCTGGTATGCAGATCGCTTTGGAAGAGATTAATGCTGCTGGTGGAATTGATGGCAGGCAGTTGGAGATTATCTTTGAGGATGCTAAATGTGATGCTAAGGCTGCAACAACCGCAACCCGGAAATTGGTTGATGTTGATAATGTGCAAGTTATTTTGGGTGGCGCGTGCAGTTCTGAAATGATTGCCGCTATTCCTATAACCGAGCCTAAGAAGATTATAATTTTGAGCCCGTCTGCAAGCAACCCAACCATAACAACAATGGGTGACTTTGCATTTAGGACTTACCCAAGCGATGCTTTCTCGGCTTCAGTTGCGGCTGAATATGCTTTCAAGCATGGCTGGACAAAGGCCGCTGTTATTTCTGAGCAGAAGGACTACGCGCAGGGTTTGAGGAACACTTTCAAGGATACTTTCACAAAGGCTGGCGGTAAGATTGTCGCTGATGAATTGTATGGTCCTGATGATGCTGATTTTAAGACGCAGATTTTGAAAATCATTCGCGAGAAGCCTGATGTTATTGCTGTTTACCCTCAGACTGCCGTGAAGGGCCTTCTTATTATTAAGCAGTTGCGTGAGGCTGGTGCAAAGCAGCAATTGATTGGCGCGGAAATATTGATTGCTCCTGGTGCTACAAAGGAGAATGCTGATTTGCTTGAGGGCTTTATTGGTCTTGAGCCTGCATTTGATGCAGCGAACACCAAGGCTTCTGCGTTGTTCGAGAAGTATAAGCGGAAGAATGGAAGGGATGCTCCGCAGCCTTTCTTCATGGCATCTGCGTATGATGACGTGTATTTGATTGCTGAGGCAGTCAGACAGCATGGCATGAATACGGAGAATATTCGTGACTTTTTGTACTCAGTCAAGAACTGGGACGGTGCTGTTGGCAAGTTGACCATCGACAGCAACGGCGACCCAATAATGGCGTTTGCCATCAAGCAGGTCAAGTCCGGCGAAGCAATAGAGCTGAAATAAGCTTTTTATTTATTCTTTTAATTCTACAAACTTGTCTCCCTTCACTTGCTTTAAGATGACTTCTTTTTGCGCGTTTCCTTCTGCGTCAAAGCTTGTTTTGCCGCCTGCTCCTACATAGTCTTGTATGCTTAGGAGTCCTTTTTGTATTCCTTCTGAAGAATATCCTTCACGTTTGATTGCTTCTGCCACAATTTTCAAGGCATCGTAACCAAATGCTGCACGATAATCAGGTGTTGAATTATATTTCTGCTTAAACGTGTCGCAGAATGCTTGCGCGTTGTCGCATGACCATTTGGTGCTGCCGAAGATTGCTCCTTCTGCTGCGTCTCCTGCTACTTCGAAGAGTTTTTTGCTTTCTACTGCTACCATTCCGAATGCTGGTTTGTTGAAGCCCAGTTCTTTTGATTGCTTGAACACTAATCCTGTGTCCTGATAAGCACCGCATGCAAACCACGTGTCTATGTCTGCTTCTTTGAGTTTTGCTATTTGTGTTCTCATGTCCGTGTCTTTTCCGCCATATTTCTCTACTGAAACAAGCGTTATGCCGTGTTTGGCATACAATGGCCCCATTTGTTCTAGGAAATCATCGCATGCTTCCCATGATTGCGCTATTATGCCTAGTTTCTTGTATCCTCTTTTCGCCATTTCTTTTAGTGTGATGTCTGCGTGTAAGCTTGTGCTTTCTCTTAGCTTGAATACCCATTCTCCTGCTTTTTCCAATTCTGTCGTTAGTGATAATGGGACAAATAGTACTGTTTTTGTTTCTTGGGCTATTGGTGCGATTGCGATTGATTCTGCGCTTGTGAATCCGCCGATAATTATTGGCAGTTTGTCAACGTTGATGAGTTTTTGTGCTGCTGTTACTGCTTGCGGGACTTCGCTTTTAGTATCTTCAAAAATAACTTCTACTGGTCTGCTATTAATTCCGCCTTGCGCGTTTATTTCATCTAAAGCAATTAATATTCCTCTTTGTCCTGCTTCTGCTCCTGTTGCCCATGCTCCTGTCAGCGGGAACACTGCTCCTATTTTGATTGGTTCTACTTTCTCAACTGGCTGTGCGCATGCTGCCAGTAAAAATAATGCAATAATTCCAAATGCCAGTTTTGTTCTCATTTCATCTCCTCAAAATGTCCAAATAATATATAGTTTTGGTCATTTCAGCATGCTCCGCGCTTTCCTTATTGTTGCGTCTTCGTGTTTCTTGTGCAATCGCTCATACATCTCTGTATGTTGCTTGTATTTTGAGTTCACATAATTGTAAAACTCTTCAACCAGATCGACGTGAAAGTGGTTGCCCACAATAACACCGTCCAAATGTGCGGTAAGACTGTAATAACTCGGTCCTATGTACGAGGTTACTATCTCTATGCCTTTGTAGTGGCCTCTATATTGAGAACCTAGCTGTCCCCACCAGCGTACTCTCTTTCCAAGTTTGACTAATTGTTCCATGTTCATTTTACTTCCACAAACTCCCCATCCTGCACAACTTTCAGCTTGAATCCTGTCTGCACATTGCCTTTTTCATCAAAGCTGAAGTTTCCCATGAATCCATCATAGTCTTTAACGTTGTTGAGCAGCCAATCATGTACTTTTTCGCCGTCATTGCCTACTGAACGTATTGCATCAACCAAAATTCTAACAGTGTCATACGTTGCTGCTGAGTGGAATGGTATTACTGGGTCTTTTCCGTATTTTTCCTTGTATTTTGCAAAGAATGCTTTGAGTTCTGGCTTGTTTACATCATAGTCGGGGTCGTAGAAATATACGCCATTCATCGCATCGCCTGCTATTTGTTTGGCATTATCATTCACAACAGTTATAAAAGTGGTGAACATTGGTTCATCAAAGCCAAGTTCTCTTGCTTGCTTGAGGAAATGCGCACCTGTTGTTCCAAGCTGACTTAAAATCAGTATTGCGTCTGGTTTTTCTCGTTTTACTTTCAAAAGTGTGGTTCTGAAGTCTTTTGTATCTGGTATAAATTCTTCATCTATTACAACTTCTCCACCTAGTTTTTCAAATTCTTTCTTGAAATGGTCGCGGATGTCAATTGTATATTCTCTTTGCTCCGTTAGAATAGCCGCTTTTGTAAAGTTAAACTTCTCGATAAAATCATGAGCAGGCTGTATCCCGGCCTGTACGTCTGCGTTTCCTGTTCTGAAGACGTATTCTCCTGCATTGTCAATATTGCTTCCGCCCGTAACAGGTGTGATATAGACAACTTTTGCTTCATTGACGTATGGCGCTGATGCCATTGTGTCATCACTGCACGTTCCACCTATGATTACTTTGATATCGTCTACTTCAACTAACTTCTTGGTTGCTGTAAGGCCCTGATTTTGCCCGCATTTGGTATCCTCAATAATAAATTCAATGTTCAAATCTGGTGCAAGCTCTTCAGCTGCAAGTTTAGCGCTGTTCACTATATTTTCACCAAGAGATGCGAAATCGCCTGAAAGAAGTGTTGAAATGCCGATTTTGATTACGGGTTTTTCGACTAGCTTCGATTCTCCTATTTGTTGTGCGCACGCTGCTAAAAAAAACAGCATAATTATAAGTGAGATCTTTGTCACTTCTATCCTTCAGCTGGAACAAATCCGCCATCCTTGACCTGCATAAGAATAAGCGGTCTGTCAACATCGCCTTTTTCGTCAAAGCTAAATGTTCCGCTTGCTCCTTGGTAGTTTTTGGTTGCGTAGAGCTGTTGTTTGATGCAGTCTGTATCTTCGTTGCATTGTTCAACAATCTTTGAGATTAATTTCAGCGCGTCATACGCATTTGCAATAAACCAGGAGAAATTCGGGTCGTTGTAAGTTGTTGCATATTTTTGCTTGAATTCTTGTGCTTGCTGTGTGTTTGGATCGAATCCTGAGGTGTAGATTGCTCCTTCTCCTGCACCTTGTGCAGCTGTAAGGAATGCCTTGTCTTCCATTGCAGGCGTTGTCAAGAATGGCCCTGTATAGCCGAGTTCGCGGGCTATTTTCATGTTTAATCCTACATCTTTTGCAAATCCTGATGTATAGATGACTTCGGGCTTTGCTGCTATTATTTTACTCAGCTGTGTTCGTGCGTCTCCTGAATCTTTATCATACAATTCTTGCACGGAAAGTGTGCCGCCAAGTTCTAAATAGCGTGTTGCAAATGGGTTTGCGTAGGCTAGTGTGCCTTCTGCATTTGCATTGAGCATTGCTCCTTTTTTCCAGCCTTTGGCTATGGCGTATTCTGCCATTGTTTTGCCGTGGCCTGTTGCTATTTCTCGTATTCTGAATGTATAGTCGCCTGCGTCAGAAATTTTGTTCGCAACCGCTGTTGGCCCTAAAATTATTGTTTTCTTTTGTTCTGCGAGAGGCGCTATTCCGAGCATTGAGCCGGATAAAACTGGGCCGACGATTATTTTTACTCCATCGACATCTGTTAGCTTGTTGTATGCTGTTACTGCCGCCTTGGTTTCGCTCTGCTCATCCTCATAGATTACTTCTAAATTATTGACTTCTTTGAGCGCAAGTTCTATGCCTTTTGTGATGCCTTCTCCATAATTCCCTTGCGCGCCGGTTAACGGCAAAATAACGCCTACTTTTACTTTTTCAATAGGCTCTTCAACTTGTACGCATGCTGCTAAAAGCAGCAATGTCAAAATTATCATAATTGTTTGTTTCATTTTTTCACCTCAAAACTCCTTCTTCCATTCCAGCATTACTGCGTGGCCGTTGTCCCATTTTCCGCGCGTGTCTTCGTCTATGTGTTCGTGATACCAGATTCTTAGTCCGGAATCTCCGAGCGCTACTCGCATTCCTGCAATTACGTGGTTTGTATTATTAGCTAAGTCTCGACGATATTCTATGATAGGAGTAACATCGTGCAAGAACCAATAATCGCCGACGTTTACTGCTCCGCGTGCTGATGCAGATTTTTCATAAACATATCGAGCATCAATGCCATAATCGCCAGTTTCATTGCCAACATACATTTCAGCATTTCCAAGGCTGAAATTTTTGAAGAATAATGGAAAAGTTGCATCTCCAAATGTGCTTAGAGTGTTAAAGTCGTCATCATCCACTCCAAATACTTTGGCACGTTGTAGCCATTGTTTTGAACCGAGTGAAGCGCGTGCTTCGAGGAAGTCGTTGTCGCCTACTCTGATATAGCTCCAAAATCCTGCGCCAAGGAGTTTGGTGCTGTATGACGCGTTTGCTTCCCAGTCTTTGTTGTCTTCATTCAGATGTCCGCCTACATAAACTGTATGCCCGTCTTTCTCAAATGTCAAAACTCCTGCTTTGTTTCCTTCCGTGTCTAGTGCTGCTTCTAAGCCAAAATCATCATCAAGCTTGATTCCGCCAAGCCAGATTACTTTGTCCAGGTCTGCTGCTTGGTCGAGTACTGCATATTCAAGCCCGAGTGAGCCGTTTTTTGTGTTGTATGAGAGATATGCTTTTCCAAAGTCTTGCTCGAGTGTGTCTCTCCATCCTGCATTTAGTCTGAAATTTGCATAGTTCAAATCTGTTCCTACAGTTGTCGCATCTTTTTCTACTTGTGCAAAGGCTTTTTGCCCTTCGTAAAAAACAAGTGATTGTACTGCCGCGTCTTGTCGTGTTTCTGCGTAGATTCTTGTTTCTGTTCTGACAGGAGCACGTTCCGGTTGTGGCGCATCCTGCGCGAATGCTCCAGAATAGAATGTTATTGTAGCCAACGCTGTAGTTGCTGCTTGCTTAAGTCTCTGTAATAATGTCATTTTCACCACCAATGCTCAGTAGTGACATGAGAGCGATTTATACTTTTTTATTAAACTATATATACTAGTTTAAAGTATAAGTATAAAAGAAAAAGTTTAAATATAAGCCAATACACCGACGATAATATGAAAAGAAAAGTTGTCAGGCAGGGCGCAGCAACGCTGATGGTATCATTGCCAAGCAAGTGGACGCACAAAGTGCACCTCAAAAAAGGTGATGAGGTCGACATAGAGGAATCTAACGGCAATCTGGTTGTCTCCAAGGAAGCGAGAGAGGTCAAAAAGCAGACAACCATCAATATTTCCAGTTATTCAGAGTCTTCTATCCGTGTGGCGCTGTGGAACACTTACCGCGCTGGCTACAGCCGCATTGTTGTTAATTTTGCTGACGAAAAACAGTATGCAATTGTGAAGGACGTCATCAAAAATTACATTGTTGGCTTTGATGTTACGAAGAAAGAGAAGAATTCGTGCATTGTTGAAAATATTACAGAGCCTTCAGAAGAACAATTTGACGTTCTCTTCAGGAAAATCCTGTACAACATTTCTTTGCTCATAGACATCACCGAGGAACGCCTGAGAAATAAACAGATAAGCGATAATTATAACGAAGTTGTACTGAAAATCCACCAATATGACAACTTTTGTCGTCGGGTGATTGCGAAAAAGAATTTACCAGGCAGTGAGGCATATTTGTTATGGTCATTTCTTACATTACTTATACACGGCCAGAGAGAATTATATCATCTGAACAGATTTTTAGATAAAAATAAGATAAAATTCACGCATGCCGAATTTTATGCCCAGTTAAGAAAAATATTTAATTTATTGAGTGAAGGATACGTCAAAAAGGATTTATCTAAATTCGAAAAGATTCACGAATTGGAAAAAGAGATACTCTATAGAGAATTTTATGATATAATCCAGAAAAATAATGGGAAAGAAAATGTTGTTCTCTATCACATTGCCGCCGCAATAAGGCAGTTTTATTTGTCAGTAAGTCCTTTAGTAGGCCTGTTATTAGAATCCAATAAATCGTAATGAATTGCTCCTTCGTTGTCAGTTATGTGATACAGTGCGATTGCCCTGTTAATCAGGTTTCTTTTTGTTTCTGAAAGGTATTCTGAATAACCCGATATTTCTTGGCCTTTTTTGTTTGTTTTAAAATAATTCAGACTGTTTGCCTTTTTGCGTGCTTCAAATAATTCTTCTTTGTCACAGAAATATTCTGCACTGACATCGGCAAGTGTTTTATTGCTGCCAAGTTGATTTTTTAAATGCAATATTGCATAGAAACTATATCTGAATTCATCAGGAGTGGTTTTCTCATTAAATTTATTCACAAAATCATTCGGCACTAAAACTGAATTTGTGCGTATTTCTTTGTACTCCTCTTGTTTTAATTTTTTGTCTTCCATGAGAGCGCTGCGCATTATTGAATAGCATAAGCGTTTGCTCATTCTCTGCATATCAATTGTATTGTCAAGTGGGTCTGCAAATATTCCTTTTTTCCCCTCTTTTAACGGATTTTCTTGTTCCTTTATTTGCTTGAAATAAGGAATAAACTGTTCTGCAATGTCAGAATTTTGTAAAAGATAGTCTAATCCGCCGTCAGGATATATTCCCGTCCTTAAGGTTTCGTGTATTGCAGGTTCTTTGAAGCGCTCCTGTCTACCCTGCAGTTCTATTAATTTGATACCGCCAAAAATACCAGTTATAATGCCAGCAACAGCAGTATAGCCGATTGCATAACTTTTGATAGTTTGCCATGGGATGATGCGTTTGTTGACAGCATTTTCAAAGTCTTGATTGAAATTAAAATGCGCGTTATGATCAACATACTTTGGATGTTGAACGCTGAGGCAGTTGCGGAGCATTTTTCTATATTGCCTGGAAACAAGTTTCAGGCGTTTTTCCAAAACCGCATCATGTTCGCCAATATTGATCTTTCCTATTGGTTTGCCATCCTGTTTAAGTGTTGCCTTGAGTATTTTTCCATCAACAATAATTGATGTTCCGTGTTCATCGGATACCAATTCAGTATTAAACAACGGTTCGCCAGTCAAAGAATAGAACATTGTTGCTCCTAACGCGTAAAACTCGCTTTGAATATTTGCTTTTGCCTCTTTTTTGTCTAGGAGCGCATTGAGTATTTGTGGCGCAGTAAACTGTGTTCCGCCCCTGGTTGGTAGGAATGATTCTGTTATGTCCCCAATTTTGCCTGCTGTCTGCAGGTCTGAAAGCTTGACGCTTCCATCGTGGATGCCAATGAGTATGTTTGAGGGCTTGATGTCTCGGTGCAACAGTCCTTCTCGTTGGTGCAAATGTTCGAGGCCTGCTGCAACTTGCAAGAATATGTTCTTGAACTTCTCCGGCTCGGCTATCCTGCTAAATCGGACAAGTTGGTCTAATGAAATGGCTTCATAATGCTCTTCAACTGTGATTGTCTTGTCGCCGATCTTGAATGCATCATTTATTTCTATGATATTGGGATGCTTAACTTTGTTTAAGGCTATGACTTCGCGTTCGTCCAAGTCTCCTTTTGAGCGGTTAATGGCTGTCGTAATGGAATTTTCGTCAATGTACTCTTTTGGAATTTTAACCACACGGACCTTTTCCAGGCTACCGTGCTTATAGAGTGCTTCGTAAACGTCTCTTGTGTGACCTTCTCCAAGTTTGCGGATTATCGTATATCCATTTTCCTTGAGTAATGCCTCTATTTTAGGCTCGAGTTTAGTTTCTGTCATCGTGCTCCTTCAGAAGTTTCTTTACTGCATGCTCTACGAAGTGGCTTTTGTTCCTAAATATGCTGCTTTCGAGTTTTCCCTCTATCTGTTTCAGCGTTTCTTCGTCCATTGATATTGATACTTTGACTTTCATATGTCTCTGCCTGTGTTGACGATCAGGACTTTTTTTCGTGGGTCAACTAGTCCTTTGTCGTATCGTTGCATGTATAATGCTAGTCCGGCTGCTGCTGATGGTCCTGTTGGCATGTATTTGCTTAGTATTTCTGCAGCTGCTTTGATGTATTCTTCTTTTGTTTTGTAAACGCCAGTGCCTTGGCTTGTGCTTTCTAGGCATTTCATTGCTGATATGTCGTCTTCTTCAAATATTCTGAATGGGTTGTGTGCTTTGGTGAGCGCGCGTGCTTTGCTGGTTCGTGTTTTTTGGGGTTCTGCCGCCAGTATGTCTATTGCTATGACTTTTTCTACTGGTGCGGTTAGTCTTGGGTCTGGTGTTCCTTCTATTGCGTTTGTTAGAGTTTTGTGTTGCCAGTAGAGGTAGTTTTCAAACAGTCTTCCAGAGCCAAATGGCAGGTATATCTCATCTGGCGTTTGGTTGAATGCTTCGTGTACGTGCCAATTGTAGAATTTTTGTGGTTGAATTATAGCTACTGAGCTTAAGTTTACTCCGTTTTCATTGTTTGTCAGTCTGTTGATGTCTTTGGCTTTTAGTTTTCTGCTCAAGTCTGCAATGTATAAGTCTGTTGCAGGCAGCATTTTAAGTTCTTCTACAACAGAACTTGGTGCTGCAGAATCTACAAGTAATTTGATTGGTGGCAGATTGTATTTTTCGCATTGTTTTGCTAGTGCTTCTCCTGCTTTTCTTGCGGTGATTATGGAGAATCTTGGTACTGGCAGACTTTCGATATTTCCGTTCAGCTGTTTTCTCAACTTGAGAAGTGTCCTTGCATAGTATCCGTATTGTTTGGCTGTTTCCAAAGCAGGTCTGTCTTTGATTGATTCCGTTGGGTTTGAAGGTACTGCCTCGTTTTTTACGTGCACTGGGCTATAGCCGAATGGAGAAAGGTCAATTGTTAATGTTGGTGTTGGCGGCCATTCCGGTCTTTTTGGGTCAATTTTTGATGGTATTGGAATGCTGTCTGCCCATTGTTCTGCCAGCTCCCAGCTCATCCTTTCAGGATAAGGGGTTTCTTTTACGACTAGTCTGTCTAGCATAGTAGAAAGTAGTAAGATTTACCCCCTTTATAAACCTTACTATTTTTAACCACTATTTAGTGGTAAAATTAATTAAATTTATATATAGGTTATACATATTCAATGTATAATGAAAAAGCCAAAAAAACCTGAAATTGACCTTAGGAGAGCGGTCATTAAGGTATTTGGAACCGGTCATGCCAGGGAAGTTTACAGGCAGCATGATGAGAGAGGCAGTGAAGAAGAACCTCCCCAGATTTTTGATACTGAAGAGGGGGCTGCCATTTTGTACTTTCCACCAGACGAATTGGATGACCGCGCTCAATTTGCTGACGTCAGGCTTTACGTTGAGCCTCAACGCACTTTGGATGAAACCATAGCTTGCATTCAAAGGATTAAAAAGCAGCTAGGAGTTTTGGAGAACAAGGGTTACGATACTAAGAAGGATGATACTCTTGAGTTTGGAGTAGAAGAGTATAAAGCAATTCAATATTCTTTCTGCATTGACGTTCACACGCAGTATGATTTAGAGAATTTGTGTAAGGATGTGAAAGAATTGCTCAAGGTGAAAAAATGAAGCAGTTCATTATTACCAAGAAGATCGCCAAGCACGGCAGTCAGGCTATTATTGTAGTCCCAAGAGTGCTTGAGCAACATTTGAAGCCGAAGACGTTGGTAAAATTGACGATTGACGTGCTGGAAGAGCCAGATGAATAGTCCTCTGACGATTGATTTCAAACTGCAGAAAGAATATTTTGGTCAGCTAATTGATATTGACAAAGCTGTTTTCCAACAAGAACCTCGTCCTAATCAGGTTGCAATAGCAGAGAAGCGACCTGAATTGTACACGATTATCAGACGCGGAGACAAGGTTGTAGGCTATGGCTTGGTTTTACCATTGCGCAAAGCTGCGTTAACGGCTTTGAAAGAGGGAAGAATATGGGAAGATGAACTAGACCTTGGCTGTCTCACCGACCGGTTGCCAACTGGCTTTTACATTTCTTCAATTGCTGCAATACAGGATGCTTCTGAACGAGAGCGTGCCATGATTGTAGGAAGCACAGTCAGCCCACCTTTACGCATTCCTATTGAAACTATTGCCATTCCCATTTCAGAAGCTGGTGATAGAATTTGCAGAAATTTATTGCGCATGATTCCTTTCCAATCACGTCCCGAAATAAAAGGCATCGGTGGCTATACGCCGACAACATATCAACATGGAGGAGACAGATGAGCCTTGAAGCAGTGCTGGAATACACGGTCCGCACTATTCAGAATGAGAAGCCGGTGACCGTCAAATAGTTTTTTTGTTTATAGCAACCTTTAAAAACAAAAAACCAGAGTAACTTATCATGGCCATAGCAACCCAGCTTATATTGAACGGCATTATTGCTGGTGCGATTTATGCTTTGGTTGCGACTGGTTTTTCCTTGATTTATTCTGTTACTAAGTTCATGCATTTTGCGCATGGCGCTGTTATTGCTTTAGGCGCGTATTTGATGTATACTTTTGCTGTGATGTCTGGTTTGAATTTTTGGTTTGCGATTGTTCTGACGTTAATTTGCAGTTGTGTTGCTGGTGTTTTGATGGACTGGATGATTTACAGGCCTTTGCGGAAGAGAAAGGCTTCCGGTGCTGTATTATTAATAGCTAGTATTGCTTTGATGACTTTAGTTAATGCATTAGTTTTGGCCATTTGGGGTGCAGATGTTAAGACTATAGCGACGAGAAATCCTGTTTTTGATGTTGTTGGCGCAAGGATTACGTTTATTCAGGTTCTGATTATTGTTGTTTCTTGCTTGCTATTGCTTGCCTTGTGGTGGTTGATGAAGAAGACGAAGTTGGGAAAGGCTATGCGTGCTGTTGCTGATAATAAGGATATCGCGCAGACTGTTGGCATTAATCCTGAGAGGATTTACACTTACACTTTCATGATTGGCAGTTTCTTGGCTGGTGTTGCTGGTATTCTTATTGGTATCGAGCAGAATTTGTATCCTCAGATGGGTATTTCTTTAGTCATTAAGGGCTTTACTGGCGCAGTCATAGGCTCTTTAGCCAGTGTTCCTGGCAGTGTGCTTGGCTCGTTGATTCTTGGCTTGGTGGAAAATATCGGCATCTGGTGGTTGCCATCCGGCTATAAGGACGCGATTGCTTTTGTATTGCTCTTCATCTTCTTGTTGTTCAGGCCTTCTGGTTTGTTGGGCGTGAAGGTGAGGGAAGCGTAAAATGGCGTTCATTAATTACTTGATTCATCTGGCGATTTTGATCGGGATTTATAGTATTTTGACGATTAGTTTGAACTTGGCTGTTGGTTTTACTGGTTTGTTGAATCTTGGTCATATCGGATTTTTCGGTATTGGCGCTTACACGAGCGCTTTATTGGCTGTTGCTGGTTTTCCTATCTGGTTGAGCATGTTGGCTGGTGCGTTGTTGGCTGGTGTTTCCGGTATTTTGCTCGCTCTTCCAACAACCAGATTGAAGGGTGATTATCTTGCTTTGGCGACGTTAGGTTTTGCTTTTATCATGGGTAGTGTTGCGAGGAATTGGACTGATGTTACTAGGGGCGCGTTGGGTATTCCTGGTATTCCAAAGATTGTCAGGGGCAATACTGAGTTTTTGGTTGTTGTTTTGATAATCGCGCTTATCACGTATCTTGTTTTCTGGAAGTTGTCGCGTTCAAGATTCGGCAAGATTTGTGAGTCAATAAGGGATGATGAATTGGCTTCCAAGATGCTTGGCCATGATACTTTTAGGCACAAGATTTTGGCTGTTGGCATCAGTGCTTTCTTTGCTGGCATCGGCGGTGGCTTGTTCGCGCATTACATTACTTTTATTGACCCGTCTATTTTCGGTATTGGTGATTTAATCTTATTATTCAGCATGCTTATCGTTGGCGGCTTGGCGTCTGTGAAAGGTTCCGCTATTGGCGCGATTATTTTGTTCTTGCTTCCAGAGCCGTTGAGATTTATTGGCTTCCCTAGCGCTATTTTAGGGCCGGCGCGTGAGATTATTTTCGCGTTGATCTTGTTGTTGATTCTTATCTACAAGCCCAGGGGTATTCTTGGGAAGGTGGACTTGGCATGATTAGCGTGCAGAAGTTGGACAAGCATTTTGGTGGTGTGTACGCAGTGCATAATTGCACGTTTACTGTAAAGGAGAACGCCATAACAAGTATTATTGGCCCGAATGGCGCTGGCAAGACGACTTTGTTTAATCTTATTTGTGGAATTAGTAAGCCTGATGGTGGCAGGATTTTGTTGAAGGGCAGGAACATTACTGGTTTGCAGACTCATCAGATCGCAAGGCTGGGTATTTGCAGGACTTTCCAGCAGGCGAGATTGTTCAGGAATATGAGTGTGAAGGATAATTTGCTTTTGGCAAAGCATTCTGCTAAGGATTCTGAGCTGAAGGAAGTGCTGAAAAAAGTGCATTTTCCGCTTGATATGAGCACGCGTGCGAGTGATTTGAGTTATGGTCAGACTAGGTTGGTTGAGATTGCCAGGGCTTTGCTTAAACCTCATAATTTGTTGATGCTTGACGAGCCGACTGCTGGTGTGAATCCTAAAGTGAGGCAGGAGTTGAAGGAGATTTTGAGGAATTTGAAGAAAGATGGTGATACCATCTTGCTCATCGAGCATGATATGGAATTCGTGATGAGTATTAGTGATGATGTGGTTGTTATGACTGAAGGCAGTGTGTTGACTAGGGGAACTCCTAAGCAGGTGCAGGCTGATAAGAGAGTGTTGGAGGCGTATTTAGGAAAATGAGCTTTCTGACTGTTAAGAATTTGGAATCTGGGTATGGAAGATTGCAGATTTTGTTTGGTGTTAACATGGATTTCAAGCCTGATGATATTACTGTGATTATTGGTCCTAATGGAGCGGGAAAAAGTACTGTGTTGAAGAGTATTTTCAAGTTGAATGATATTTACAGTGGCCAAATCATCTACAAGGGCAAGGATATTACAAACTTGCCGACGTATGAGCGTATTCAGATGGGTATTTCTATTGTTCCGCAGGGCAGGCAGGTGTTTTCTGGTCTTACTGTTAAGGAAAATTTGGAGATGGGCGCTTTTATGACTAAGGGCAAGGATTTGGTTCAGAAGCGGATGAACGAGGTTCTTTCACATTTCCCCATTTTAAAAGAGAGACTGAATCAGAACGCTTACAATTTGTCTGGTGGCCAGCAGCAGATGCTTGCTATTGCTAGGGGTTTGATGCAGGACCCTCAAGTATTGCTTTTGGACGAGCCTTCTTTGGGTCTTGCTCCGAAGACTATGAAGGAGATTTTTGAAAAAATTCAGGATATTAACAAGGAGGGCACTGCTATCATCATGGTTGAGCAGAATGCCAAGGCTGCTTGTGAGATTGCCGACCACATTTACGTCTTGGAGGAAGGAAAAGTTGCTTTGCACGGAGATAAATCAATCATGAAAACGGAAAAAATCAAGCATATTTATCTTGGCGGGCACGGGCATAAGTGAATTATAATTCTTTGATATAGCAGGGTGATGTCGAGCCTTGGTCGAGTTTGGGATATCGTTTGAATCCTATTTTCAGGTAGAAGTTTTTTGCGATTTTGTTCTTTGTGTGCGGGTATACGATGTATTTTTTGGCTTTTCTTTTTTTCATAAATTGTTCCACGCGTTTTGCGAGTGCTGTTCCGATTCCTTTGCGCAGGTATAATGGCAGAACATAGGTGCGCCTTAATTCCCAGTATTTGCCTTTTTTTCCGATGTGCGCATAGCCGATGATGCGTTTTCCGTCTAGTGCTATTAGAAACATTTCATTTCCTTTTCTAATTCGGGCGAAGAGTTCTTTGAAGCTTTTGTCAGAATAATAGCTTTTGACTGTCCTGTGGATTGTTTTTTCGTTGTAGATTGTTTTGTACGCGAATTTCCAGGTTTCAAGTGCTACGCGCTGGACTTGTTTGACATCCTCTTTTTTTAGTTTGCGGTATTGAATCATTTATTCAGCCATTCCAATTCTTCTTCATCCAGTTTTAATTCTTTTGTTATCATTTCCGCGCTTGGATGTTTCAGTTGGTAGAGTCTGTGTACGTATGGCAACGTGTCTTGTAATGCTTTTTTCTTTGAACAGTGGGTTGCGGCTGCCAGTTTCTCAGCGACTCTTTTGCGTCGTGCGTATTTTTGGTTTGCCATCCAGTGTTTGAGCAGTCTTTGTGTTCTGCCGTATGAGACAAATGCTGTTGATTTTTTGTCTTTCGCTACTGCTACGCCTGCTGTTATCAGGACGTCGACGTATGCTAGATATCTCCAGTACTGCCATCTTCTGATTCTGCCTCGGTAAATGTCTGCTTTTGACAAAGCCTCGTATGCGCGTGCTAAATCGTGCGGGTTTTTGTACTCTTTTGGCAGGTTCTCATCTATCCAGAGGAAGCATTCGTCTATGTCTTCGTCTACTAGGTCTAGTGCGCTTACCGCTACAACCGGGTCTGTTGATTTTAATATTTTGACGAGTGCTTGCATGATGCTTTCTGAGTGTTCTCTTTCGTGCAGTGTTTCTATTCCTTCTATTGTGAGTGCGTTTGCTTGCGAGAGTATTTGCAGGTCTGTTATTGCTCCTCGTAAGTCTCCTCCGCTTCTGCGCGCGAGTGTTTTTACGATGATATCGTCTGCTGTGATGTTTTCTTTTTGTATTATTCTTTGTAGTGCTGGTATCATTGCTGTCATGGTTAATGCTGGAAATTCTACGAGTATGCTTTTTGTTCGTAATGTGTTGAATTTGCTGTCCCAGGGGTCGTTTGCTATGAGAATTATGGGGAATTTGGACTCGGCAATGAGTGCTGCCAGTGCTGATATTCCTCCTCGGTCTTCGTTTCCTGCTATTCCGTCTAGTTCGTCTACTAAAACGATTTTTCCTGCTGAGAATAGGCTGTATTGTTTGATTGCGTTTCCGATTTTTGTGTTAATCTCATCCGCGTTTCTGTAGTCTGATGCGTTTACTTCTATTAGTTCAAGTCCTGTTCTTTTTGCGAGGGCGTTTACTGCTGCTGTTTTTCCAGTGCCGGTTGGCCCGTGGAGCAATAGTGCTTTTTTCTTCTGTTTAGCGTAATTTGTAACAAAGTCGTATAATTGTTTGGTGTCGTGTGGTATGTGCTCTAGTTCTGGTTTGTGTTTGCTTGCCCACATTATGTTGTTTGTCGACGTGTGATGTTTTATTAATATTTGTGTAGAGCAATCTTTATATAGAGATTCAGTGACTGTTGTGAGCATGAAGGCTGTTGATGTTGACTTTAAGAAGGTTGATGTTGTTGATTATTATTCTCAGCTTGACCAGGTGAAGGTTAGGGTTGTATTTAGTGATGGCAAGGAGAAGGCGTTGGTTAAGCAGTTCTCTATTACTGATCCTTCAAAGCAGGCTGCTGATTTGCTTTCTGAGATTAGGACTAAGTTGAAAGAGCAGCATAAGGAGTCTTCTCTCGATGACCATCCGTTGGCTGGCGCTTTGATTTTGCGTGTCAAGCCCGAGGAGGATGTTTTGTTTGAGAAGATGGCTAAGTTTTTAGCGTCAGTAAGAGAGCGTATTCGTTCTGCCAAGCTTTCCAAGCTGAGTTATTTTGATACTGAGAAGAAGATTAAGGGTATGGTCTCCAACTTTTAAAATTCAGCTGTTATTTTGATATCCGGCGTTAATTCTTCTGTTCCCTTGCCGATTTCTATTTTTTCCGCTGCTGTTGTTGTTTTCAAATCGTCCAGAATGCTTGAAATGTCGATTTTTGTGTCAATGACTAAGCGTTTGACTGGTGATTTCATTGATACTTTCATTTCTGATTTTTTCTTGCGCACTGCAGCGAGAATAACAACTGCAATATTTCCTGCCTGCTCTGCTTTTTCGTTAATTGCCGGCATTTCCGGCCATTTTGACAAGTGAACGCTTTTGTGTCCTTCTTTTTGCTTAAAATATAGACTATAGACTTCTTCTGTGATGAATGGTGTGAATGGTGACATTAGGCGTACGATTGCTGACAGGCAGGTATATAGTGCGTGTTGCGCGCTTTTTTTGTGCTGTGGTGTTTTTGGCTCGTACATTCTGCTTTTGATTAATTCCAGGTAGTTGTCGCAGAGGTCTTTCCAGAAGAATGCTTCTATTGCTTGTTTTGCTCTGAAGTATTCGTATTTGTCGAATGCTTCTGTTGCTTCTTTGATTGCTTTTGCGAGGCGCGCGTGTATCCAGAGGTCGAGTGTTTCTGTTGAGGTTCCTTTGTAATCGTAGTTTTCAAGGTGCATGTTTGTGAATTTGGCTGCGTTCCAGAGTTTCGTAACGAATTTGTCTCCCGTTACGAGCTCTTTTTCTTGGTAGGCAAGGTCTTCTCCTAGTTTGCTTCCGCCTGCCCAGTATCGCATGGCGTCCGCGCTGTATTTTGCCAAGACTGCTTGTGGTTCTATGACATTGCCTTTGCTTTTTGACATTTTTTCGCCGAGTGGATCTGTGACGTAGCCTGATAGTGCTATGTCTTTCCATGGGTTTACGTTGTAGTGCAATTGGTTTTTGACCAGAGTATTAAACAGCCAGAAGCTGATGATTTCGTGTGCTTGTGGCCTTAAACTCATCGGGTACAATTTTGCCCTGTATTTTTCTGGAACCATCTGGATGGCTAGTTGTGGTGTCATGCTGCTGGTTGCCCACGTGTCTAGTACGTCTTTTTCTCCAATGAATTCTGTTGAGCCGCACTTGCATTGGGCGGCTGTTGGTTTGTCTTTCAATGGATCGATTGGTAGTTTTTTGTCGTCTGCGAACACAGGCTCATCACATTTTTTGCAGTACCATACTGGGAATGGTACTCCGAAGAATCGTTGTCGTGAGATTAGCCAGTCCCATTGGAGTCCTTTTACCCAGTTGTTGTAGCGGTGTATCATGAAGTCTGGGTTCCAGTTGAGCTGGGCTCCCCATTCTAGGAGTTTGTCTTTAAGGTCTAGATATTTGATGAACCATTGTTTGCTTTGGATGATTTCTATTTCTGTTTGGCATCTTTCGTGTACTTTGACTGCGTGTTTGATTGGTTTTTGTGCTCTGAGCAGTCCTGTTGTTTTCATGTCTGAGAGGATTGCTTTTCTGGCTTCGTGAATTTTGAGTCCTTGATATTTCCCTGCTGCTTCTGTCATTACGCCATTCTTGCTTATTGCGTTGATGAGTGGTAAGTTATAGGCGAGATACCATGCAATGTCTGTTTGGTCTCCGAACGTGCAGCACATGACTATTCCTGTTCCTTTGGCTGGGTCTACTCGTTCGTCTGGCATTATTGGTACTTCTTTGTTGAATACTGGCGTGATTGCTTTTTTGCCGAATAATTTTTTGTAGCGGTCGTCGTTTGGGTGTGCGAATACTGCGACGCAGGCTGGTATGAGTTCTGGTCTTGTTGTTGCTATTTCTAGGTCTTTTCCGTCTACTTTGAATACTATGTCGTTGAACGTGCTGTTTTTTTCTACGTCTTGGCATTCTACTTGTGAGATTGCTGTTTCGCATAGCGGACACCAGAGTGATGGCGCATTCTTTCTGTACACGCGTCCTTTTTTTTGCAAGTCCAGGAAGCTCCATTGGCTTATTCGTCTGCTGTGGGCGTTTATTGTGCTGTATGCGAGTTTGAAGTCGCAGCTCATGCCTATTCTTTTCCAGTCATGGACGAATGCGGGCATGATTTCTGCTAGTGTTTGCTCGCACAGTTTGATGAATTCTTGCCTGTCCATTTTGCTGCCTTTGACGTTTTTTAGTTTTTCTACTAGTCTTTCTGTTGGCAGTCCGTTGTCGTCTGTTCCCCATGGATAGAATACGTTGTAGCCTCGTAGTCTTTTGTAGCGTGCTACGATGTCTTGTTGCGTGTAGGAGAATGCGTGTCCGATGTGCATTTTGCCAGAGACTGTTGGTGGTGGAGTGTCTATGCTGTACACTTCTCCTTTTTGTTCTGGATTGAAGGTAAAAATGCCTTCTTTTTCCCAGAACTGCATCCATTTTTCTTCTTCGACTTTTGGGTCGTATCGGTCTGCCATAGTTTATCGTCTTGAGAATAGGTTTAAAAAGCTATTGCTGTCTGACCTTCCTGCTCTTTCTTTCTCTTCTGAGCAGGTCTCCGATGTCAAATAGTCTTTTGATGACGACTCTTGTGTCTGTTAAGGGGGCTGTCATGTCTCCGTAGCCTAGGCATTCTTTGTGCTGGTTCAGAATAACCACTCTGTCGCCAACCTCTGGATTGTTGTGCAAAGTAATGCCTTTTGCGAATATGTCTCTTCCGCAGATGAATAGCCATTCTGCTTTTGGGTTGATGATTACGTGTTTTCTTGCTTCTTTGCCTATTTGTTGCAGGAAATCAATGGAAGGAATAAGTACTGGTCCGCGAATATGCGCGATGCACTCTCCTGAATAGGCAGGATTTTTGCCTAGAAAATTCTTGTCTTTGACGATAAAGTATGATCTGCTGACTATTTGCGCGTCTATTTTTTTCTTGATGCCGAATGGTTTGAGGAATTCGTCGAGGTTCATTGTTTTGGCATTCATATTCTCACCATTTTTGCGATGAAGAATCCTTCTGTTTTTGTTTTGTGTGGCCAGAAGCGTTTGCAGAGTGCGATGTCTGGGTGTAGTTTTTTTCCGAAGATATCAGTGAGTCCTGGGTCTCCAATAGAAAGGTTGACTTTTTCTAGGCGGACTGGCAGATTGTCAAGTGCCCATTGTATGTTTAGTTCGTTTTCTTCTGGTTCGAGTGAGCAGGTGCTGTACACGAGTTGTCCGCCTTGTTTTAGCATGTTCACGCAGTCGTGCAGCAGTCTTCTTTGTATGTTGCTGCTGATTTGTATGCCTTCGAGTGTTCTTTTTTCAAACCAACCGGCTTCTGTGAGATAGTTTCCTGCGCACGGCGCGTCGAGTAGTATTTTGTCAAATTGTAGGCCTAGTCTGCCTGCCATTACGGCATTTCCTTCAAACACTGTCGTATTTTTGATGCCGCAGCGTTCTAAATTCATTAGCAGACTTGGTATTCTGTGCGGTTTGAGATCGTACGCGACAATGGTTCCTTGATTTTGCATGTATGCAGCGAGTTGTGTTGTTTTTCCTCCTGGCGCTGCGCACGCATCCAGTACAATGTCTGTTGGTTTTGGGTCTAAAACTTCTACTGGCAGCTGTGATGCTGCTTCCTGTAAATAATAGTAGCCAAGTAGATGCTCTGTTATTGCGCCGAGTGAGAATTTGCTTTGTACTGTGTAGCCGTTTTTTGTGAATGGTATTTTTTCCAGTTTTACTCCCAGTTTTTCAAGTCGTGCGATGAGTTCTTTTGCTGTTGTTTTTAATGTATTAACGCGCAGTGTCGGAAGTGTTTTTATGTCGGCGATTTCACCGCCTAACTTTTCATATCTATTGAGAAAGAATTCTTTTCCAGCGCTGGCCATGTGGTGTGTCCTCTACTGCTATTCCGTGTTTTTTGAGTTCGTCTCGTAATTCGTCTGTTCGCGCCCAATTTTTGATTTGTCGCGCTTTTTCCCGTTCGTCGACTAGTTTTTGGAGTTCTGGTGCGAGTTTTTCTTCTTTGATGAATACTCCAAGCACTTTGTTTACGTTTTCCATAAACTGTATGACTGCTTCTGCGTCTTGTTTGCTGAGCGAGTGGCTGTCGAAGTGTTTGTTGATGGTGTTCATGAGTTCGAATATTGCTGCCAACGCAGGGCTTATTTCCAGGTCTTCGTCGAGTGATTGTTCGAATTGCAATTTCGCTTTTTGTATGGCGTCATGTATTTCTGCTTTGTTCGTGCTGCCGTGTGCTTCTTTGAGTTTGAGCATGAAATCGTTCAACCTTTGTATTGCGACTGTTGCTCCTTCGAGTGCTTCAAATGTGAAATTCATCTTTTGCCTATAGTGGGTTGATAATAATAGGTATCTGACAGCTATTGGGTTGTATCCTTTTGCCAACAGGTCGCGGAGGGTGTAGAAGTTGCCAAGCGATTTTGACATTTTTTTGCCGTCCACAAGCAAGAATTCTGAGTGTAGCCAGTAGTTGGCGAATTTCTTGCCAATGCATCCTTCTGTCTGGGCTATTTCATCTACATGATGTGGAAATATGTTGTCGACGCCGCCAGTGTGGATATCAATGGTTGCGAATTTTTCTGGATTGAATGTGCTGTTCGAAAATGCTTCGGTAAGATTTTTTGCGCTCATTGCCGAGCATTCGATATGCCAGCCTGGCCTTCCTTTTCCGATTTCTGTTTCCCAGAAGACTTTGCCGTCTTTTTCGTCCCAATATTTCCAGAGCGCAAAATCTGCAACATTTTCTTTCTCGTATTCGTCTGCTTTGACTCTGCCGGAAGCACCTGCTTCAAGTTTGGTGACGTCAATATTTGCCAGCTGTCCGTAATTTTTGAATTTTGAAATAGAGAAATATATGCCGTCGTCTGTTTTGTAAGCGATTCCTTTCTGAAGCAGGCATTGTATCATAGCAACCATTTCAGGAATATAGTCAGTTGCGTTTGGATATACTTCCACCGGCTCGATGTTGAGCGTTTTGATGTCGTCAAAGAATGCTTTGGCGTATTTTTCGGTGAATTCTTTGAGTGAGATGCCTTCTTTTTGTGAATCGCGGATGATTTTGTCATCTACATCGGTAAGGTTCATGACTTGTTTGACAGTGTAGCCACGGTATTTTATCCAGCGTCTGAGCAAATCTTCAAACAGAAAAGTGCGCAAGTTACCAATATGAATGTAATTGTACACTGTTGGCCCGCAGGTGTACATTCTGACGAGTCCTTTTATGACTGGATTGAATTCTTCTTTCTTTCTCGTCAGTGTATTGTGGAACTTCATAGGATTTCGTGCTATATGATGGTTTAAATAGCTTTCGAGAAGGAAGACTGCCCGGCCCCGAAGGGCCAAGGCAGCCTTTTTGGACGACTGTTATCTTTTCTTGAATCTTACTCGTGCAAATACCGGCGCAATTGCTTGCATGAGTTGCTGCATTGAATATCGTCTGGTGAGCATGTAAACTCCGGTTGCGAGCAGTGCTAGGGCTGCTACGTAGCCCAGCATGAGCAGTATGTCTTGGAACATGCTGAGGAGTGTTTGGTCGAAGATTAGCGCTCTTCTCAATAATTGGCTGCTTAGAACATAAGGATTGAAGCTTGCGATGTATGCAAATGATTCAGGCATGCTTTCTAATGGAATGATGACGTCGCTGAGGAATAGGAAGATTGCTCCGAGGCTTACTGCTCCAAGGGTGGCTGCTTCTTCGCTGTTGAACGCGTAACCTATTATCATGCCTATAAGGATGAAGACTGAGTTGATTATGACCAACAGCAGAAGTGCTTCTGGTATGTTGGCAATTATTTGTCCTGTGAAGAATACGCTTGCTATGGAAAGCACTATGATTGTTTGCAGGAAGAGAAGTATCGAGGCTGTTATGAAGTTGGCCAGGATGTAACTTGTGTCCGTGACTGGAGTCATGTATGTTCTGAAGCTTGCAGGACTGTTTTTGTCAAGAAGAATCAAAGTTGGCGTTATGAGCAGTGCTGTGAACATTATGATGAGTATGCTGAGTATTGGGAATAGGTAGTTGAGGTAGGTTTTTTCTTGTACTATTGGTTTGATGGACGTTACTATTGGCTGTGTGATGGATTCTGGGTCTTTGATTTCTATGGCGCTGATTCTATTGTCAATGTCGTTGAGTGCTTGTTGTACATCGCTGATGCTGATAAGGCTCTTGTCGAGCAGGCTGGTTATTGCTTGCAGCACTCTTAATCCGAGTTGCCTGCTCGTGTCTGCCTGATTGAGGCGGCTTTTTGTTCTGGTGATTGCTTCTGTTAAATTGCTCATTTGTTTGTCGAAGTTGGTGAATGCCGCTTGTGTGAGACTTTTTGTTTCAGCCATATCTGATTTTAGTTTTTTGATGTCGTCGACGTTTTTTTGGAAGTTTGCGAGCAGCTGGTCTTTTACCTGTTGTCCTGCTGATGAGCCTTTTACGAGTGCGTCTGCTGCGTCGATGAAGCTTGTTGCCTTGCTGAGCCCTTTTTCGCTTATAGATAATGTTGAGTCCATCCATTGTTTGACTTGTGTTTTGGAGCTGTTTAGGCTTTGTGTGGGAAATTCTCCCTCATTGAAAGTCAGGTCTATATCGCCGAGTTCTGCTGCCAGGTCCTGGACGTTTCTGTTGATAAGTTCGTTTTCAGTTGCCAGCCGTACAATGACTTCGCGCTCGTCTTTGATTTTATTCTGAGTGAATTCAAGCGTGTCTAACAGTTGTTTTGTGAGGCTTTGGCTTGCTTGGAGTGTTTTTTCGCTGACTTTTTTAGTCATGACTTGCATGATGCTCCATACCAGATTTATTCGCGAGTAGTCTACATAGAAGGTGATTTGGTTTTGTGCCGGCTTGCCGATTGTGAAGTCTGGTGAGAAGACCATGCAGGTATTGATGTCTGTGTTTTTGATTGCGTTTATGCACGCGTCTTCTGTTTTGTACTCGCTTACTTTGAATTGTGTTCTGAGCTGGTCTAGGAACGTTACTGTTATGTTTGTTGGAGCCGGTGTATAAGTTCCGATTTTTACAGCATAGGCGTTGCTGTTGTCAAATGCGAGTCCGGCAAGGAATATTACGATTAACGGCCCGAGGATTACGACAAGGCTTCCTGCTTTGGCTCTGATAAGGTTTTTGAGATTTTTCCTTACCAGTTCGAATACGTCTGCAGGATTCATCGCCGCACCACTGATTCAAAGACTTTCCCGAGTGTTGGTCGTTCTACGTGCAGGCTTTGGACATCTTGCTGTTTTTCAAGATAAGAAGCTAGTATTGGGAGTACTTTTTCTGGAACTGGTGTTTCTATGACGAGTTCTCCTGCTTGTTGTGTTGCTTTTATGAAATGGCGTTTTTGTTTTTCGAGTTCTGCCAGTATTTTGGTGTAATTCTGCGATTTGGTGGTGAGGTAGATTTCGTAGTTTTTGGAGTAGATGTTTCTTAATTCTTCTGCTGTGCCTAGTTCGACGAATGTTTTGTTTTGGAGGATGGCGATTCTGTTGCATAGCAGTTCTATTTCTGCTAGGAAGTGTGATGCGAGCAGTATGGTGGTTCCTTTTTGGTTGATTTGTCTTATCAGGTCCCAGAATTGTTTGCGAAGTATTGGGTCTAAGTCTGCTGTTGGCTCATCCAGCACTAGGATGCTTGGGTCGTTGAGGAGTGCGCAGGCGATGTCTAGTCTTTTCTGCATGCCTCCCGATAGGTGTGATGCGATCACGTCTTTGGCGTCTTTAAGGCCTACAAGTTCCATCAGCGCTCCGCAGCGTCTGGTTAAATCCGGATCTGTTAGGTGGTAGAGGTGTGCGAAGTGTTCTAGGTTCTCTCGTACTGTGAGTTTCGCGTAAAAGCTTGGTGTTTGTGTTGAGAAGCCTAGGTGTTGGCGTATTAGCTGTGGGTTTTTGAAAACGCTTTGGGTGGTGCCGTCTGGGAGTGCTATGACGACGTCTCCCTGGTCTGGTTTGAGGAAGCCGACTAGCAGATTGAGAAGGGTTGTTTTTCCTGCTCCGCTCATGCCTATTATTCCGAAGATTTCTCCGCTTGTGATATCAAAGTCTACGTTTGAAAGGATTTGGTGTTCGTCAAAGCTCTTTGATAGGCCGTGCGCTCGGAGGATGATGCCTTTTTCTAGTTTTTTGAAGTTTTTTTCTATATATGTGTTGACTTGTGTTTCTGGCCAGCCTGCTTTGAGAAGGAGTGCTTTGATTTCAGCTCGCGAGAGGCCTTTTTCTGCACTGATACGTATATGTTCTTCTAAGGCGTCGTCCATGTTCTGTTTCAAACATGAGGGTTTTTAAAAACAAACGCCACTATTTAAGAGTGGTCATCAAAATGTTTTTATAGTGTGCCGGCTGGTTTAATTGGTATGACAGTGTGTGAGTTGTGTGGGAAGGAAGCTCCATTGTTTCGTGCCATTGTAGAAGGCTCTGAGTTGAACGTGTGCGTTACATGTGGAAAGTTTGGAAAAATGCTTCAGAAGCCTGTGATGCGTGTTGCTACGAGTTCTCCGGTCCAAAAGGCTCCTGAGCCTTCTGAGGTTGTTGTTTCTGATTATGCTCAGCGCATCCGTCAGGCAAGAGAGAAGTCTGGGATGACTCAGAAGGAGTTTGCATTAAAGCTTAACGAGAAGGAGAGCATCATTCATAAGTTGGAGAATAGTTTGTTTGTTCCGCCTATCGACTTGGCAAAAAAACTGGAGAGGTTGTTGCGGATTAAGCTTATTGAGATTGAAGAAGAAGAGACGCCTGAGGCTGCAAAAAAGAGTTCTGGTCCTTTGACGATTGGGGACATTATTAACATCAAGAACCGTGGTTCTTGACTGCACTCGGAAATTTGGAGTATCAAAATATCATTTTTGCAAATTTCCGATGCTTGAAGAAGTAAGCCAAATTTTATACCAGCATCTGCCTGATTCTTTGTCGAATGCGCGTGTGAATTTCTGGTCAAGCAGGGTTATCATTTGTTCTGTTTTTGCGGGGCATTCTGTTTCTTCTGGCGGGCAGATTAGTCCTCCTCCGCAATTGTCGAGTAAGACTGCGCCTATTTTTTCATGATGCAGTATGATATTATCAGTAAATTCTTTCAGCACTGCTTCGTTATAGACCGGATAATAGATTTTCTCTAATTTCTTGTCTGTATATGCTGAAACAATCGGGTTTGCTGTCCAGATTTCTCCTGCAATGTCTTTGTCTGATAGGTAGTGGAAGTATTCTTCCGCGACAATGTCTGGCTGTTGAAGCTCGTTTCCGTAGTAATATCTGATTGTTGTGTTAAGCAGCAATGCTGATAAGAGAATTGTTAGCATGACAAATACCCATTTCTTCTTTATCCTGAATTTCTTATATATCCAGACAATGCCTAGTGCAGTGAGCATTGCAATAAATGGCAGGAAGAGTGTGATGTATCGGTAGTCTCGGCAGTTTAGCTGCATGAAATAAATTAATGGTATTGCCGCGCTGAGCGCGAACAGAAGATGGTGTTTTTTCCATTTTTTGGCAAGAGCAAATACGCCAATGATGGCTAGAAGGTGTAGTTTTGTTTCGCTGAAGACTAGCCATGAGAAGTATTGGTGCCAGGGCTGGTATCGTAGTACGTTGCATCCGAGTACGTTAGCAATGGCTTCCTGTGCTGCGAAAAAAGTTGCGAGAGGGCTTCCGTGTGCTATCCAGCTGTAGAGGAAGTATGGTGCTGTTATTATCGCGAATCCGGCTCCTGTTTGTATTGCTGGTTTCCATTTCTTGTTTATGGCAAGATAGAGTATGATGATTCCAGCAAACATTCCTGGTGCGAATTTTGATAGGAACGCTAGTCCTGCTGAAATGCCTGCAAAAAGGTATTTCTCCCTGAGCGAGAGCCAGACTGCTAGGAGCACAAAGAATGTGCTTGGTATTTCGTTGTATTGGTGGAAGCTTAGGTAATAAAATATTGGGCTGAGAGCGACGATAAGAGCGGCGATGAGTGCTGTCTTGTTTTCAAACCAGCGTAATGCTAATTCATAAGTCAGCCAGACTGTGCCGAGCATGAATATTATTTCAAGGAGTCTGCCGAAGAGAACTGGATTTAGCCCGAGTTTCCATAGAAAGCCGAGCATGACTGGAAGGAATGGTGGGCGTATGTGTTCCCATAATCCTATTTCTCCTGCAGAATACAGGCTTTTTCCCATTCCGATGTAGACTCCTGAGTCCCACCATACTTCGTGCCATGAAAATGCGAATATTAGTCTTGTAATTAGTGTGAGTGCGAGAATTAGGTAGAGCGGATAGTTTTGTTTCATCTGAATTCTGGGTTTGGATCGTCGAATGTTGACTGGTTTGGATATTCTCTCAGTATTTTTTGTCCGTATGGGTAGCTTGCTGTGTGGAAGAGTACGACTTTTCGTGCTGGGTCTTGGTCTAGCCATTGTTTAATTGAGACGTAGTCCTGGCTGTTGAATATTCTTGTCGCGATTATTTTTGCGTTGATTTCTCGTGCTTTGTCTGTTACAATGTTCATTTGTCCGAAGTTGTTCATGCTGACGTACGTGATTTCAAGCGGGATTGTTTTGGCTAAAGCGTCAAAGTATGATGCTGGTGTTTGGTAATACCAGAGTGCGTATGCTGTGTCTGTTGAGTTTGTAGCGACGATTTTGTCTTTGTTCGTTATTCTTATTGGTCTGTTGCCGATGACTGCTTTGTTTTCTGTTATTGTCATTGGCGGGCTTCCGACGAGTGATAAATTGTGGCCGAGTGCTAGATAGGTGTATTTGTCCGGGAAGCATATTACATCTATTCCTTGTTCGCTGAGGTATTTTGCAGCGTATACTTTGCCTGGGTGGTCGCAGTCGCTGACTACGGCGCTTGCATTATGCCTGATGGCTTGCTCTACAATCATGTTTACTCCGTGCGTGTCGATTATTACTGCTAAGTCTCGGCGCAGGAATCTTGTTGTTGGATAGCTGAGTTTGTCGATTGGTACTTCAAATCTGAATGTTCCGTTGTTGTCAACTGCGAACCATCTGTCTTTGTGGCGGGCGACCAGTGTGCCGACAGCTGGAACGTGCGTCAGGTTTATTGTTTTGAGTTCTTTGATTCGTGCTCCTTCGTGCCATCCTATTTCTGGCAGGAGTTCTGTTTGATTATACGTTAGTCTTTCTGTGAACGTTGTTAATAGTGTTGGCCCGTATGGGTTTGCTAATTGTCCGCTGAGCCAGTCTCTGTATACTCTGTCGTCCTGAGATATGATTGTGCTGTTCTCATCTAGAGTTATGGTTGTTTTTCCGATTATGACTGAACTTGCGTTTATTTTCGCAAGTTTTGGCGTGATTGGTGTTTTGTATTCTGTGATTGCGGTTGCGTTTGCAGTTATGGCGTTTTGGTCAAAGTTGATTTTTTGTCTTGTTCCTGTTGAGAGTTTTTCGAGGAGTTCTGCGCGGAAAGTATTGCCGGCAGAGCGCCATTCTTTTGCCGCTTTTTTGAGGAATGCCGCTCTGTTTCTTCCGCAGCCTAGCGAGGCGCTGGTTTCGTGGGCGAGTGCCATTTCTTCTTTATTTGTGCTGCTTATCTGGTCGTAGAATGCGAGGCTTTCGCAAATGCGCGTGCCATTTTTGGTCAGTCTTCCTATGATTAATGCTGCATCTGCGCGCGCCCACAGGTCTGCTTTTTCATTTATGTTGATTTCTTCTAGCTGGTTGAGGAGGCGCTGCACGTCAATTCCAGCTGCTTCTGGTACGAGATTGAAGTCTATGCTTTGTGCGTAGGGGTCTGCTCTTTTGAGGAATTTTTGTATGCTTGCGTTTAGTTCTCCTGTGTAGATCAGGCCTGTTAATGGCTTGCCATCTATTACTATGGTCGGTGCTTGTGTGATGTTATAGCTGGCTGCGAGGTTTTTGACTAATGGCTCGTCAGTATAGTCTTTGTCAAGGGTTAGAACTACCAGATATTGGTCGTAGTCTTCGCTGAGGTCTTGCAGTATGAATCCCTGCCGTTCGCTTTCGTCTTGGTCTATTTCGTAGAAGAAGATTATTGGCAGGTAGGGCTTGTCGCATTCTTTGTTTAGTTTTTGGATTAGTGCGAGGAATCTCAGCTCAAGGAGGAAGTATTTTCTTTTTAGATAGTCATAGTCTTTTTTTCTGAAGAAGCTGAATCGTGAATAGCTGCCTAGGTCTTCGCCGACTTTTCTGACTTCTTTTTTGAGGTCTGAGATTCTTGCCACCATGATGTCGCACTGCTCTCCTCCGAATGTTTCGGCGAAGAAGTTTTCTACTCTGTACGCTTCTGTGTCTATTTCGTGTGCCGTCATGACGTTTTCGATTATTGATATTCTGAAAGCGTCAAAAGCGTGGTTTAGCAGTATTCCTACAGCGAATATAAGAATTGTCAGTAGCAGGCTTCCGCCGAGTATTTTTGTTCGTTCATCCATGGAGAAGAGGCACGAGTTGTTCTTTTGTGACCAGTCCTGCAAGAGTGTTGTCAAAGTTTACTACGAGGGCTGGCGCATCAGTTATTCCGTAATAGTCTTCCAGGAATGCCAGTTCTTTTGAGTATTTGTATTCTATGGCAAAGACGTGCAGATGGTATGGCTCAACAAGCTCGTCGAGGATTTTGCCTTGTTGTTCGCTCGACTGGCCTTTCTTTTTGAAGTAAAATAAGACCACATTTGTTTTGCTTCCGCAGTCATCTTGGAGTTTTTTGTCAAGGATATAAGTGCGTATTTGCATCAGGTGGTATTTTCTTTTGAGGAAGGCGTAGTTTTCTGCGCCGAGTTTTTCTTGGGCGTCGTCTGTGCCGAGGACTTTGCCGAGTTTCCAGAGTTCTTCTGAGAGTGAGCTGAGGCGTTTTTCAGCGAGTGCGCAGTTTGTTTCAAAGCTTTCAAAGAGCTCTTGTTCGACCAGGAAGCTCTCCGCGTCGAGTTCTGATTGGCGGAGGACTTTCGATACTTCATTTGTTTTTGAACTCTGCCATGTGTTGCCTAAAATGATGCCGATTGCGAAAACCGTGCATACGAGTAAAGCTGTTGTGAATAATGCTTGTTTTTTCATGTGACGCTCCACACCTCTATGTTTGACCCTGTTTCTAGTTTTTTAAACGTTTCGCTGTTTTCGACGAGAAAATCCAGTCCTTGCTGTTCTCTTTCCCAGACAAGGCCGTGTTTCATTTCAGGGGTGATTAAAATATGGGTTATGTTGTATTTTTTGAGAAGCGTGTTGGTCTTTTGCAGGTCTGTTGAGCTGAAGAGCGCTGCTGCATCCCATGATTGGTCTTCGGGCTCTGGAAGTTCTTTCCATAATGGATCTATGATTGCGGTGTGCCCTGCTGATTCTATCCAGAATCCATATTGTTCATGAGTTAGAATGGTTCCAGGTTCGAATGCCAGGGCTTTGAAGAATGACTGGGTTGGTGGAATATCTGCCAGTATCATGGCGTGTGATATGCTGCTGAATAACAGTCCGCAGAAAAGCACGAGCAGTGATGCGTGTCTTAGGAATTCAAGTTCCCATTTTCTTTGGGAAAGGCTTGCGAGGGCAACTCCTGCGAGTCCTGAGACTAGTACGTTTGCAAAGACGAGCAGTCCTGGAAAGAAGAAGCTTGATATGAGTAATAAGATGAATATTACGTATGCTCCATAATATTTTTGTTTGTGTTCCCAGATTAAGATAGCTCCTACTATTGCTAGCAGAAGCGCGAAAATGCTGAATCCGTACGTTCCTCCTAAGTCGCTGATGTATTCTGATAGTCCGCGGTGGTGGGGGATGTATGATGGCGAGTAGTTGATTAGCAGGAGTATGAAAGTGATGAAAGCTGTTATCGTAAGATGTTTTGTTTCTTTTTTGATGGCTAGGATTAGAATTAGGAGGAACACTATTGCTGTGATCGCATAGATTGGTCCTGAGAGTGATGCGATGATGATGAAAATCATTCCTAATATCCACAGGTGATTTAGCAAGAGCCAGGCTCCTCCGGTGATGAGTGCTAGGATGAATGAGTATGGTGTTCCTAGGATACCTGTTGCTAGGAGTGGTGGTGAGAGTGCGTAAGAGAGTAGTATCCAGAGTTGTGTGGATTCTGGTATGGCTAATCTTCTCAATAGGAGCCAGACGAAGATAAAGCTGGCGAGTGCAAAGATTGGAGGAAATAGGTTGAAAGCTAGCGGGCCTGTGATTTTGTAGCCAATCGCGAGTATGATGTGGTATGGGTTGAGAATGTATGGTCTGCCTGAGGCTATTGCTGTATCTGTTGTTGGCATTTTTCCTTCGGAGAGTTGGACTGCCATTCTGGCATGGTAGTATGGTTCTGCTCCTGCTAGCGTTGGGTTTTGGTGTGCGAATCTGAGGTGTAGAGGCAGGGCTATCATTACGAGCGCGAGAACAAAAATGCTGAATAGGTGCGTTTTCATCCGACTACTTTCACCTCGCAGGCCGCGTCTTTTTGATATATGATTATGTTTGTTGCATGGATGCGTTTGAAGCAGGGCGAATTTGCATATGCCACGTCTTTCATATTGGGAGGCACGATTAGGTACATGGCTTTGTATTTGTCGAAAAGTTCGACTGCTTCTGTTTCGAATGTTGTTTTATACAGGCGTGTTACGTCTTGGTAGCGTTCGTTGACTCGTGGTTGCAGTAAGAAGTGTGTGTCGATGGTGTTTTTTCTCTTGGCGAGTGCTGTTATGTAGTTTCCGTATGATGCGGGTGCTATTATTACTGAGTTTTCAGGTATTGTGCTTTGTAGTTCTGTAAGCGCTGCGACTTCTTCAGCAGTAATTGTCTGTTTGAGTTGTGATTGGGTTTGCGTGTATGCCGGGTACGCTGTTGTTACGAATGCGGATATCGCTGTCAGGATAACTATCAGGATTGTGTATCGCCTGATTTTTGTTTCGTTGAGATAGTTTAGTGTTAAGAGGAGTGATTTTGCGAACATGATGGCGAGTGTGATGCCGAGCAGCATTAAGCCTGTTGTGATGTCTATTAATTTGAGCCAGAGCATGAATGCTGAGACTAGCGTGATGCTTAGTAGCATGATTGTTTCTTTCCGTGGTTCTTTGAATGCGGTTTTGTAGAGCGCGTACGTTCCGTCGACTAGTGGAAAGATTCCTATTTGTGCTATCGCGCCTAGCATGGTGAAGTTTGAGTAAAATGCCGTGAGCAGTTCTTTTGGGATGTTTTGCCAGATGACCGCTGGTCCGTGGAATAGCACTAATTTTTTGTAGAGGAGGAATTGCGCCCATAACGCGAAAAATACTGAGAATAGGCCTAATTCGTATTCTGCTGTTTTTGGCTTGATCTGCTCCAGTGTTGCGAGTGCGAGGTAAACGCCGATGCTTAAAACCAGGATTATTGAGAGCGGGCTGAGGAAGACGAATATTAAGAGGCCTGCTAGGAAAACAAAAATCCATGAACGTGTTGAAATGTTGAGCCATGCGTAGGCTAGGAAGAAGAAAAGCGTGAGTGCCAGTGTGTGTGGAGATGCGTGGTTGAATGTGTGTGCAAAGTATGCTGGTACGAGTCCTGCAAGGAGTGATGAGACGAGAGAGATTGGTGTGCTGTTGGTTAGTTTTTTTGCTATGAGGAATGCTGGAATGAGCAGGAGGCTTGCGAAAATGTTTGGAATAATTTTGAGCACGAGTGTGAATGGAATGAAGAGGGTGAAAAATGCGAGAATTGCGTCAAAGACCGGGCTTCTTATTAGTGTTCTGCCTCCGTAGCCTAGCGGGTCGTTCCAGAGTATTTTTCCGTGTTGCATGCTTTCTATTGAGCGTACTTCTAAGTATGCTTCATCTGAACTGTAATAGGGTGTCTGGAAAGCGAAGTATAGGCGGGCAGCTAATACGAATAGAACTACTGCTGTAAGCCCCACCCACGATTTACTCATGTATTAGTCTGAAAGAGGAGGCTTTATAAAGGTTTTTGACTTAAAACAAGCCAAGGGTATGAATACTAAAAGGGTGTCTTCGGGGGTTGGGTTCTTGGATGGCCTGTTGGAGGGCGGTTTTGAGGCAGATGCCATCACGACGATTTATGGCCCTGCTGGTGCTGGGAAGACTAATCTGGCTTTGTTGGCTGCAGTGGATGTTGCAAAACAGGGTAAGAAGGTGATTTTTGTTGATACCGAAGGTGGTTTTAGCGTTGCGCGTTTGAAGCAGATTTTGCCTGAGTACAAGAAATTGCTTGATAGGTTTGTGTTTTTGCGCCCTGTGTCTTTTGATGAGCAGAATAAGGCTGTTGAGATGATTAAGAAATTGGTGAATTCTAAGATTGGTTTGATTGTTGTTGACACGATGACTATGTTGTATCGTTTGCAGAGAAGTTTCAAGGAGGATAATAATTTTAATCGTGATTTGAGTTTGCAGATGTTGGCTTTGAATGAGATTGCGAGAAAGCACAATATTCCGGTTCTGTTGACATCTCAGGTATACTCATCGTTTGAAGGCAGTCGTGTTAAGATTGTTGGCGGGGATATTTTGTTGTACACAAGCAAGTGCTTGTTGGAGCTTGAGTCTTTGCATAATGGCAAGCGCAGGATTATCTTGAGAAAGCACAGGAGTATTGCCGGCGAGAAGGAAGCTCAGTTTGAGATTGTTGAGAAAGGAGTTAAAAAAATTGAATAAATATTGCCAGTGCGATTAAGATAAATAAAAGTATAAAAAATAGATGAGAAACCATATTGAATATCTTTATCTGTTTTCTCAGCCTTTCATCTGATGGCAGCAATTTTTGATTCTCTTTCTGTAACAGGACAGTCCACGTACCCAAAATCCCGAGAGGGGAGGGTTTGCCTAGTGCATTCCACGCCGAAGGGTATGCTTTGCGCAAAAATATAATGATTATTGATGACAGAATCATCAGTATGCTGAGTGAGAGCATGATCACAACAAGTAAAGAAATTAATAGGATGCCAAATATTTGCGCCATTGGTGCTGCTAAAAGTTATTGGCTTTTAAAGTTTGCCTGAACAATCATTCATCCGTGAATTCTTCGACGGTGAATGGCGGTTCTTGGTCTGCTGCTAGTTGTCCGCGCTGCCTCAAATATTCTCTTGCCATGATGTAGAACAGGAGTCCGAGTGATTTTTTGCCTTTGTTGTTGCACGGCACTACCAGGTCTATTTCGTTGCTTTGGTTGTTTGTATCGCAGAGCGCGATAACTGGCATGCCGACTTGCATTGCGTCTTTGATCGCGTTTCTGTCTGGCCAGCTGTCCGTTACTAGTATTACTTTTACTTCGATGAATGTGTCGAGTTTTGGGTTTGTCAGGATTCCTGGTGGATACCTGCCTGCGAAAACTTTGATGCCGGTGTGTTTGCCGAATGCTTTGACTGCTTTCCAGCCGTTTTCTCGTCTGCTGACGATTAGTATGTCTCCTGCTGCGTATTGTCCTAGAAGATTTGCTGCTGTTCTGATTCGTTCATCTATTTTTTGCAGGTTGAGAACGCTTAGGCCGTCTGGTCTTGTTTTGTAGATGAACGCGTTCATGTATCCTGTTCTGAATTTCGTGCCTATGTGGATTCCTGATTTCAAGTATTGGTCTTGTGGTACTAAAAATGGTTGTTCGGTTGTCATTATGTTGTCTCCCGGTGTTTTTTATCGCCTCACACCGTGTTTGTTCGTGCCAAGCTGGCATGAACTGTTGGCAATGTGTTGTAAACGAAGTTTACGACATCAGCCAGATTTTGTCTGGCGCAATATGTCGTCGAGAAGGGTGGTATTTAAAGTTTGCTGTATACAGCAACGTCCTTGTAAATTGGCCCTTCTGAAGTTAGTTGGCTCTCAATGAGTTTGAATTCTTTGACTTCAAAAGAAAGTGGCTCTATTTTCAGGTGTTTGACTTGTTCTGCGAATTGCTTTTTGTTTGGAACTTCTTTCACGCGCGCGAGTGTTATGTGCGGCTGGAAGCTCTTTTCTTTTGGGAATATGCCATGGAGTGCTTCGTCGATTTGTTTTTGCAGTTCACAAATGATTTCTCGCGGATCTATGCCAATCCAGACTACTCGTATCATTTGTTCTGATGGGAATATGCCTGTTCCAGCGAGTGTTGCTGTGAATGGTTTGAATTGTATTTTTTCCAGCCTTTTTTTGACTTCGTCTGTTTGTGCTGGCGTGACTTCTCCTAGGAATTTGAGCGTCAGATGGAAGTTTTTGGCTGGAGTCAGTTTTGCTCCGGTTAGCCTTCTTTGTACTTCTAAGATGTGGCTTTTTATCGTTTCTGGCGCTTCGATTGCTATGAATAGTCTCATGAAAGAAAAAATAAGATAAGAAATTTAAAAATTTATTGTTCGTCTGACGATTCTTCAGATGATTCTTCTGCTGGGGCTTCTTCGCCAAAGCTTTCCGAGTCTTCTGAAGATTCGGCTGGTGCTTCTTGTGCAGGAGCTTCTTCTGCCGGTGCTTCTTCAGCTGGGGCTTCAGCGCTTTCGCCTTCTGCGGCTGGTGCTGCTTCGCCTGCTGGTGCTCCTTGGCCGATGACTTCTGCAAAGCCGACTTTGCGTAACACTTTTGTTACGCGGATCTTTACTAGTTGTCCTTCTTTGACGCCAGGTACGAACAGCACGAAACCGTTTTTCTTGGCGAGGCCGTCTCCTTTTTCACCGACTGCCTCTATCGTCACTTCTAATTCGTCTCCAACCCGCACTGGTGGGGTTGACATTCCGCCTCCGCTGTTTCCACCGCGGAAGCCTCCACTTCTTCTTTCTCCGTACATATTTTATTTCACCTACCTAAGTATTTTGCATGTAGAACAAGCTACACGCAAACTTGTTTCTCTGACGAAAGTATTTAAATGTTGTGGAAGTCTCGTCTGTGATATGGTCTTACTAGGCAGATTTACTTTGGCCGAGGCATTAGAACAGGTTCAGTGCCTTGAGCAAATACCATTGTATGATGCATTGTTTAAGGCGACTTCCCCAGCAATAACCCAGAAGGGAGAGAGGTATTTGCGTGAATCTTCCCAGGACCATGACAGGTTGATGATAAGGCTCGGTGTCTCAGCACGGAAGCATGCCGGTATTTGGGAGTCTATATCGTTGGCGCTGGAGAATGCTTTTTTGCGGGGTAACAAGGCTGATTCTAAGTTGGAGGTTGTTGTGCGCGTTTATGAAGGTCTTGCTGGCAAGGTTGTTCAGATTATTGATTCAGGCGATGGCTTTGATTACCACGATGTTGTTCGTAGGGTTTACGCAGAAGAGGATTATGCTCAGGGGCGTGGTAAGGGCTTGCGCACCATCAGTTGGTCGCCTGTAATTGCTGGCTATGAGGGCAAGGGTAATGTTTTGAATATGGCGATAATGCAGAAGAATTTGGAATAAAAAAATTAGCTGCAGATCTGGGCGTGTATGAAGCTAATGCATTCTTTGCAAAGCGCATCTGCTTGCACGAGTTGTGCCAGTCTGCCGCTGGGTGTTTCTCCATCGTTGTGACCGCATATCACACAGGGCTTATGCATCTTTAACGCCTGCTTCTGTTAATTGGAATATTGCTTCTGCTTCTGGCATGCAGGGCGAGTCTACCATTTTTGCCACGCGTGTTCCTTTTTTGCCTCTGCGTAGATATAAGCGGTAGGTGCTGTTGTGCGCCACTATGTGTCCGCCGATGGCTTCTGTTGGGTCTCCGAAAAACTGGTCTGGTTTTGCCATTACTTGGTTTGTTACATAAATGGCGATGTTGTGCTTGTCTGCTACTTTCATTAGGGCGTGCATGTGTTTGTTGATTTTTTGTTGTCTGTCTGCGAGTGTGCCTCTGCCGATGTATTCTGCTCTGAAGTGCGCAGTCAGTGAGTCGACGATGACTAATTTGACATTTACGCCTTGTTTGATGAGGTCGTCTATTTTTTCTGCCAGAAGCATTTGGTGGTCTGAATTGAATGCTCGTGCTATTCTGACTCCTTTTAGTGCTTCTTGCGGGTCTAGGCCGCAGTCTAGTGCTATGCTTTTGATTCGTTCTGGTCTGAATGTTCCTTCTGTGTCTATGTAGACTGCTACGCCGCTCGCGCCTCCTTTTTCTTTTGGGAGTTGCACTCGTACTGCTAATGTGTGGGCTATTTGTGATTTTCCTGAGCCGTATTGGCCGTAGGCTTCTGTTATTGCTCCTGTTTCAAAGCCTCCACCTGTGAGCTTGTCGAGTTCTGTGCTTCCTGTTGTTATTTTTATCATCATTTCTCTTTTTTTCATGATTTCTTCGCCGGATGTGAATTCCATTTCCAGGTTCGCGCGTGCTATTGCGATTATTTTTTTGGCTGTTGCTTCTGAGAGTTCTGTTGCGCCGACTATTTCTCCTGTTGTAGCTACTGCTATGCTCATTAGGTCGTTGAATCCTGCTGTCGCGAGCTTTTCGATTGATGCTGGTCCTACTCCTGGAAGGTCTTGGACGCTCGTGATTTTCTTTTTTGGTTCGTCGGTTTCTGATTTTTTGACGACGACTGAGAAGACTGCTTCTCCTTCTTCAGCTATTTGTTCCTCTTCCATGAATTTTTTGTTTGTCATTTTTATTCACCTCGATTTTTTCCTATTTTTTAAAAAAAAAATTCCGCAGCCGTAGCTGCGGTGGGTACTCACCTCCGTTGATTTTAGACAACCGGGGCTTCATTGATACTTTTGGGGTCGTCAGCGTGTCCGTTGAGCACTAGGTACCTGAATGCTTCCTTTACTACTAACTCAACTTTTGGCAGGTCGTTTACTCTTAGTGAGTTCGTGCTTTGCCATTGGCCTGTTTTGTCTTTGTATCTGCGCTGTAGGCTTACTGATCTGCTTTCGAATGGTTTGCCGTCTTTGCCTACTGCCGTGTTTTTCCAGACTGTTGCGCTGATTGCGCCAGTGCTGAACTTTTTTTCTGGTTGGTTGTTTTCCATTTTGTTTCACCTGTTTTTTCCGATAGGTGCTCGCCTGTTTTGTTGTTCAGAAGTCTTGGTTTAAATAGTTCAGGAGGGTGTTTGTCCAGTGTCCAGTGGACTTCTTATATATAAGTCGGGATTTTTCCGACAGAATTTAGGCTGTTCTTATGCCGTATTTTTTTGCAGTTTCTAATAGGTCAAATTCGTGTCCTGGTTTTGGCTGCAGGTAAGTTAGTTCGCCTTTATAGCCGTTTTTGCCGTTTGAGTCTGTTAGGCTGACTGGAGCTGCGTATTCCGCTCCTAATTGTTCTAGAAATTGTCTGAGGTTTGTTCCATCCCGCTGGTTTTTCATTTCGAATTCTTCGCCTGCGCGTGCGATTACTGCGAGATTGTTGACCGGAAGCTCGAATGGACTGCGCTGTACGCAATCCTCTAGAAGTCTCACGCGCAGTTTGTCTTCACTCTCTGCTACGACGTGTACTGGTACGCTCCTTCCCAGCATGCCTTGGTTGTGTATGCTGAGGTAAAACCTCTTTTCCATGTAATCTCTGTATGTCGCTGTGTGTGGATTATCATTATTGATGTTTATAAGTGTTATGACATTTTGGTCGATTAATAGGGCGTTTTTATGTCACGCTGTATTTTTCAGATTTTGTCTTTGTACTTCTCTAGAAAGTGTGGCAGTTGTGAATGTAGTGGTGCTGGGGGTTGGTTTGTTGTGAACCAGTCTATCGCATCAATTTTTTCTGGCTCTCCTATTTTTACTTGTTGGCGGTCTACGTGTACTTTGAAGTCTAGTGATATCCAGTGTGTGTTTTTGCCGTTGTTGTTTCGGTGGATGTCTCGGAATCCGAGAAATTCATAGCCGAGAACATCTGTGCAGTATTCTTCTTTTATTTCTCGTTTCAATGTGTCTTCGATTTTGTGTCCGAATTCCAGGCTTCCTGCTCCTATGTCCCAGTTGCCGTGCTCGTCTCTGCATTTTTGTGAGCGTTTTGCCATCAGAATGTTTCCTTTGCCGTCATGGCATATGAATACTACTGTTACGCCTGTGAAATCCACTCCTTTTTTCTTGTCGTATTCCTCTTTGTCCATAGTGTTCGAATGTAATTAAGGGATATTTAAGATTGATTGGCATCTAAAATATATGTTTTACGACGAGGAGTGCGTCAAGCAATAATACACTGCCGAGTGTTAAGAGTTCCATCAAGCCGTTTGTCATGATTGGTCCTTGTATTCTGAATGTGCTTACTGGATGCAATAGATTGCAGCCAAGGCGTGTGAAGCAGTCTGATGCGAGATGTGAGCTGTAGCCGAGTGCGAGAGGCAGTCCGATATGTTCTAGTTTTGCGAAATAAAATCCTGCATATATTATAATTGCGGGGAATATGCTGTGGAAGAATCCTCTGTGAGCGAATACTGCTGGAATCCAGCGTGTGATTGGAAGCATTCTGTTTATTTTGCTGTTTTGATGGTCCACATCCGGCAAAAGTGAAGCGAAAACAACCAGGGGTATGAAAATGTACCATGGCTGATGGAAGAAAGGGAATAAAACTAAACCCGCAAGCAATCCTATTGCCAAATGTGTTCTTCCCATCATTTTGATTTGAGAAAAAAAGCAGAGTATAAATTACTGCTGTTGCAATCTCGCCAGTTCTTCTTCAGGCACTGCTTTGTATACTTGGTTTGCGATGAACTCTATTCTGTCGAAGAATGTGTTCTTTTTTGCTCTGCCGATGAAGCGGAATTGCTCTCCCAATAATTCTGTCTTTAATGGTTCGAATGTTTCTGGGTTTACGCGATATGCTATCATTTGTTCTTTTGTCTTGGTGAGCAGTCTTTCTGCCTGATTTCTGAACAATACTACTCTCATATTTTCTGTGCCGTCGTCGAGGAATACATTAACGAGATAGCTGTAGTCTGGCATGAGTGCTGAGTGTTCGTCGCATACCCATTGTCCTTCGACTTCTTTCAGTCTGGTTCCGCATTGTGGGCAGACTTCGAAGAATTTTGGGTCGAATACTTGTACTATTGTTCCGAGTATTTCCACTTGTTCATCGCTTTCTTGCAATTCTTTCAGGGTTTTGCGCGGCGCTTTGTATGCTTTGACTTCTGGCACGTTTTCGTTTGGATTGACAAGGACTTTGCTGTGATCGTTCATGTGGACTTCTTTGAATCCGCGCTGGCTTTCTCGAACGAGTCCGCCGCTGACTTTGACTGGTGTGCCGACTGTGACTTGCTTTAGGACGTCTGCCTGGCTTCCCCAGCAGACTACGCGGATTACGCCGGTGTCGTCTCCTGCCAGAAAGCTGCCGACTTTTCCTGCGCTTCCATCTGCGCGCTGGAAATCGCGAACTTCAAACAATTGTGTTACTCGTCCTAGGAATTCTACGTTTCTCATTCCTGGGAGTAAATCGCGTATTTTGCCGTTGCTTTCAAATAGTTTGACGCCGAGTTCATTTGCTATGATATGTGCTGCGCCTTCTTTTGATATGAGTCCGGCTAGCGCTGTGCACTTGGCGTCTATTTTTACTAACAGTTCTGCTTCTTGAAGACCTGTTTTTTCTTTGATGCGCGCCAGTATGTCTGGCATTGGCATTCTTATCATTTTTGTACCCCTTGTAAATTGTCAGAACTGTTGTGTTTTATAAATATTTGTGTGCTGTTTTGATGATAAGCAACTATTGAATAAATAAACTCAGGCAGCCGGCAGATCCAACACATAGCATGCTTTGTTCGCTCCTATTGGCACTTCAAAGATGAATTTGTCTCCATTTGTGGCTGTTGTCCATCCGCTGGTGAGGTGGCTGTTGTCGCTTACGCATTTGCTTGGATCTGCGTTTTTGTGGCAGTTTTGTGCGAGTATGGCCAGTGCGTCAAATGTTTTTTTGTAGTCATCAAGTTTGTGGTTGTATTGTACAGTGAAGCTTGGTGCGAACCACATTGTGCCTATGGTGTCGAGTTCCGTTCCTCTCTTTGCCAGGCCTTTTGTGACTGGCAGCGTGGCAATCGCGTGTATGTTGTTTCCTTCGACGTGAACGTCGTAATTGTTTGTTGGAAGTTGGGTGTATGATTTTGCGTTATACGCTTTGATGTAGTTGTCAAGGTACAAGTTGAAGTAGCTGGTGAACGCTTCTAGAGTGTTTGATTTGCAGATTTTTGTTCCCGTGTTTATTATGGCGCATTTTTTTCCGCCTTTGTCGTGTGTGCCTCCGCATGGCGGGGTTGAATAACCGTTTGCGAGCGCCATTGCGCCGAGTATTTCTGGCATTGAGAGTTGCGCTGATTTTTCGACGTAGTTTGTCGTGTCTTCCTTGTCGTATGGCGCTCTTAGCATTATTGCTTGGTCTTCGCCTATGGTTTTTTTTGTCAGCTCCATTTTTGAGGTCATGCGCCAGTAGAGTACTGGCATTGTGACTATGACGATGAATAATATTATTAGGCTGTAATCCATTGCCCGCTTTGAGGAGAATATTCTCGGGAATCTTTGCTGTTTATTCATAATAATTTCACCAATATGTTTAGTTTGAAATGCGTGGCCTGGTCTGGATGCAGGGGCAGGTATGTTTCATAGAAGACTTCTTTCAGGTTTCCAACTACAACTTGTTTGAGTGCTACAAGCATTGGTGTTGCCACTATTGCTATTGGTAATGATTGAATGAGTGCAGCTCCTGACGCGAATAGTGTCCAGTCTACTATTGTTCCCAGGACGTCATGCAGTGTTATCGTTAGTGTGCATTCTTTGTCCGTGCCTTTTTTGCTGCAGCTTGCCGTGTAGCCTCCTTTGTCTAGGTTGGCGTGTTTTTTTGCGAATCCTGCTATTATGTCTGCTGCTTTTCCTGGCTCTTCTTTTGCGAGTTCTATTCCATGTTTTCTTATCAGTTCTGAGAAGAATGTGCGCAGTTCGATTTCTGATGAGGTTATTTCTGCTTGGGTTTTGGCTTGTGCTGTTATGTTTTTTTGTACCCAGATGTAGAACATGAGTATCATGAAGACTACGCCGAAGAGTGCGAAGACAAATTTTAGTCCTCGTAGTTGGGTTGCTCCTTTTTTATGTTGGTTGAACTGCATATTTGTGGGGCTGGTATTCTTCTATTTTCAGCACTTTTTTTGTTCCGCCTACGTCTATCAGGCGTCTTTCTGTGTAGGGGTTGTATCTGAATGGCGCTATTGGTCTTGCCAGTTCGTAGTACTCTTTTCTGTAGTAGACTTCTTTTGCGTCTATTGACACGCTGTACGCCATTTGTCTGTCCGTTAGTGTTTTGTCTATGCCTTTTAGGTCTCCTGTGTACTCGAATGGCGAGGTTTTGCCTGTCATCAGGTCTGTTTTCCATAGTCTTGAGTGTATTTGTCGTGCTACTATTGCTTCGTCAAGAGGCACTGGCTGAAGGCTTTGCGACATGAGCGTTGTGGGCGTGACGACTAGTGCTATGACTACTCCCATTGTTAGTGGGAAGTAGAAGAATGCGAACCAGAATACGTCTTCTGACTGCCCTTTTTTTCCGAAAGGAAAAAAAGGACTAGCCGAACTGTGTTCGGCGCGGGCTTTTTTATCCCATGCCATAGCTGTCTACCCCTTTGTATATTTGTATTGCTAGTTGTTTGTCTTCTGCCAGCATGCTGTCTTTTTTTTGCGCGTTTCCAAGTTCGAGCATGACGGCTGGTCTTGTGCCTTTGAGGACTTGTTTTGGATCATCGTCAGGCAGGAGGTCAACATTTACTGGTATTGGCCTTACTGGTATTTTGAATTCTGTGGTTATCGCGTTTAGGATTTCGCAGGCTAGGCGTTTGCTTTCTGGTGTTGGGTTGAAGTATGCTTTGACTACGTCTTGGTTGTCTGTTCTGCTGCCGACGTGCAGTGAGATGAGCGCATCTCCAGCTGTTTTTTGCCTGGAATCCATCATGACTGCTTCTTCTTTTTCTCTTGTCAGGGTGAATCCTGTTTTGCCTGCTCTTAGCGCGTTTGCCAGGGCCAATGTGTATGCTGATTCTGTTGTGCCTGTTGATAGTTTGTATCCTTCGTCTCCTTTTGCAGTGGTTGCGTCATACCCGTGGCCTGGGTCGAGCGCTATTTTTTTGAGTTTTGGCCCTCGTGGTGTGTTGCATGTGAGGATGTATGGCGTTTGTACTTGGTCTGGTTTTGCCACTCCGTAATTTTTTCCTATTTTGTACATTTTTAGCGGTCCGATGGATGGCTGGTTGTTTTCTGGGCTGAACACGCCTCCACTGAAGACGAAATCAGGAATGTGGGTGAAGTAGAATATGCTGGTGGGTCTTCCGCGTTCTTGCGTGTATACTTTAGTCCCTTTGAAGACCAGCGTGTATGCTCCTGCGTCTTCTATTTCTCTTTCTGCGTTGATGTCTGCTCCAAGTGCTTGGAGTGCTTGCAGGTCTAGTCCTAGTCCTGTGATGTAGAGTTGTTTTAGGTAGGCTTCATTGCTTCCTATTTGTATGACTGCGTAGAGTATGCTGAGAAAGACAACTCCAAACCCCAGCGCCATGATGAATACGGGTGGCAGCATTAGTCTTGGTGTTTCCTGTCCTTTTTTCGTCCGGATTATTTTCATGATTTTTCTATTGAGAGCTTGCTTCCTTTTGGAGTGCAGTCAATGCTTACTGTTATATCGTCGCCTTTTTCGAGGGTAAAGTGTTTGTATGATCCTGGGCAGAGTTCTTCTCCGCAGGTTTCTAGTTTGCATTCTGGTTTTGTATCTACTATTCTGCATGTTTCTTTCAGGTTGTCTCCGATTAATTGGAACATGCAGAAACAGGTGCGTCCTCCGCATCGTGGCGGGGGCGGTTCTAATCCTTTTTCAGGGAAGAAATAGATTTCGAGTTTTTCTGGTGATACTATCGGTACTGTGTAGTATGCCCTTGATTGGATTTTGCCTTCTTCGAAGTCGTCAATTAGTTTTTTTGTCGCGTCAAGGACTCTTTTGAAGTCTTGGTCTTGGGGTGTTTTCTTGGTTGCATTCCAGATTATTGCTATCATGCCAATGACGATTGCCAGTACAAGAACTACTTCCAGGATTCCTTTCAGGATGTCAATCAGCCATGCGTATGTTTCTGTCTGGGCTTTTTTTCCGTGAGGGAAAAAATGATCTTTAGCACTGCCTCTTTTCATATCTCAAATTTAAGAAATTGGCTATATAAACCTTTAGAATCGCGGACAGCAGTCTTTGTCTGGGCAGTCTGCCCATCCGCCTGCTGGTGGTGGTATTGCTTTGTCTCTGTTTTCTACTTGGCACTGGCCTTTTGCCACGCAATATCTGCCCATGACTAGTGATGCGCATTTGTTTGGAGCGACGTCTGCTTCTCCGCCTATGACATCAAGTTTTTTTCCGCCTTTTGAGACTTGTTGTTGTATGAAGATGATTAGTATTATTAGTATTATTAAGCCTAGAACTATGGTGATTATCGTGCTGATCGCCATCTCCATTGCTTTCTTGTTCATGTGTTTGAGTTTGCGTTGAATCTATTTAAAACTTTAGTCGCAGTGACTTGGTGGCGTTGTTGTCAGGAAAACGTCATCACAGCTTCCGAGTTTCAAGAGGCTTTGGTAGTCGTAGCATACTACGAATTCTCCTATTGCAGAGCTCACTGGGTTTGCGACTTTCCATTCAAAGTTTTGTCCGCAGTAGACGCTCGATAGGAGGGTTTCTCCAATTTGTCCTTTTGTTTTGAGTGATGCTTTTATTTGGTCTTCTGCGATTGTGTATTTCATTTTTGTTGTGTCAATGCGATAACAGCACTGGATGGTGCCTTTGTGCACGTATTGCCCGCTTTTGTAGCAGTCGACTATTGCTTGTGCTAATTTGCCTGTTCCTTGTGCTTGATCTGTCTCATGCAGTTCTATTTTTCTGCATGACTCGCCTGTTGTTGTTCCTGAGATGACTACTGTTTCAATTTTTGACGGGAAGAAGACATTCATCAGTTTCTTGAACACTGATTCTTCTGTTTTTTTCTGTTGTTGCTGGACGAATATGGCGATTACAATAATGATTACTACTGCTAGTCCTAGATATAAGAGTAAGCTGCCCGTCATTGCTTTCCTCGAAATGCGTAGCTTTTTGAGGCTCGAAAACTCCTGTTTTCGTTGTTTCATGGTAGTTCTGACATTACGTCGACGCCTACTTTTCCTGAGCGGAGCGCCAGCCAGATCAAGAAGATTAGCACTATTATTGCTAATACCATTCCTACTACAATCGACCATCCTGGCATGTCTCCTTTCCTTGAAAAGCAAAGCTTTCCGAGATTCGAAAATGCTTCGCATTTTCGCTTTAACCTACTATGTCTGTGCATCCTAGTCCTCCGTATTTGATTGGATCATTAAGAAGTTGCTCTGGGTGTATGACGAGTTCTTTGATTTCTCCTCCTACGATTGCTGCTGTCGCGGCAGTTCCTGCTGCTGCTCCTCCTGCTGCGCCTGCTGCTGCGCCTCCCACTGCCGCTCCTGCTCCTAATGCAGCCACTGTAAGAATTGCGGGTCCCGCTACCCAACCAGGACCTGGAATCCATATTATAGCTAGCCCGACAGCTGTGAGGCCTACTGCGCTTCCTGCGAATAGGCCGGCAATTCCACCAGTAATACCGCCAATCCAGGTTCCTAGGGTTGATTTTTTCGTGTTTACATATGTGATGGCAATTGGCACTTTTGTTGTGTATGCCATGCTGTTTTTTGATAATTTTCTTGTAGCATCCTCTGTTATGTAATTGTAATACGTGGTTTTATAGTGCGCCTCTGCGTTGGTGAACTCATAAAGGGAGTCTATTGCTTCTTGATTTTGTAACACTACTGGCAGGTCTTCGGAGAAGCTGACTATATCGCATACAACGCAAAAGACTCTATCCCCAAGAAATTGGCCTGTGAAAAAGTCTAGCTTTCCGTGCCAGACTTTGTTCCAGCAATTGGCGAGTTTTTTCGCTATTATGTAGTCAAGCGCCCATTCTGCTCTGTCGTCATAAGTTGGTTTTCCTGTTTCGCAGAATTCATCTGCTGCTTGGGCATAGTATTGGCTTGTTGCCGCTGTTGCGAGGCCGACGTATGGCGTGTCTTCTGCTTGTGCAAGCCCGCAGTATTTTGTTATTCTTTTGTTTGCCAGTCTTGACATTTTGTCTATTGTTTTTGAGTCTACTGTTGTGTGTTCTGCTTGGCAGCCTATTGGTATTTCTCCGAATCCCATTGTTACTTGTTTTGTTAGTGTTGCCAGGAACATATTCCAGTTGCATTCTCCTGTTTTTCCGGCTCCTTTCATGGTTCCGCTGATTACTGGCCAGAGGACGATTAGAAAGACAACCGCGCCGAATGTTATAGCGGCTACTTTGACAAACATCGACATTGTCATTTCGGCTTTGCGGTTCATTGTGCGAGTATCTTCCAGAGGCCGTAGGCTATGGCCATGATTACGACAACGATTATTATTATGGTTACTACTTCTGACCAGATATTAGCTTTTTTTCGTAAGGAAAAACCAGCTGAACGAAGTTCAGCTCTGCCTCTTTTCATATTGATTTTTCTAGAAAGTAAGTATAAAAGCCTTGCTATTGGGTGGTTGCTGGTTTGCAGCATACTTGTTGTCCTACTTGGACGTTTGAGAAGCTTCCGTAAATGACGTCGTCACAATCGCCTATTGTCTTGACCGAGTTTGGTAGTGCGCAGGCTGATTCTGTGATGTTTTTGAGTCCTTTGCCGGTTTTGGATACTTGGCTTTGAACTAGCATGAATATTATGACTAAGACTAGAATTCCAAGGACTGCTATTATTATTGTGTTTAGTGGCAGCCCTTGTGCTCTCCTAAATAATTTCATTTTAGTTGTGTCATCCTGCGTAAAGACAGCATGAGTCACAGCTCCATTTGCTTGGATTGTCTGTTTTTGGCATGCTTCGTGGAATACTGGCCCCGCTCATGCGCGTTTCAAATTCATTGCAGGGCTCGTTTGAATAGATACCGAGTCCTGCTCCTTCTGGTGGAGGATTTAGCCTGTAGCATTTGCCTGGGCATTCGCTTGCTGCTCTGCCGAATTTGCCTATTTGTCCTCCGAATATTGCGCCGATGACAACGAGAACTAATATGCCAAGTGCTGCGATGATGATTGTACTGATTGGAAGTCCTTGTGCTCTTCTTGAAAAGCGAAGCTTTTCATGGCTCGAAAACGTGAGTTTTCGTTGTTTCATAATGACACCTCGTTTATAGGCTCATTGTGAATACGTGGATATTTAAATGTTGCTTTATGTTCAGGTCATGAATATTTTTTCTGCCTGCTCTGGTCTGGCCAGGAATCCTTCTCGTTTGAGTTCTTCTAATTCATAGTGTACTTGTTTTTGTTTGATGTGGTAAGTTTGCTCTAGTTTTTCTACGAAGTTTTCTAGTGATGGCATGTCTTTGAATATGCATTCCATTATGAGGTTCCATCCGTTGTTGATTCTGAAGAGCGAGTTGACGTTCGGGTGTTCTTGTAGTTGCGTGAAGATTTTTTCTTTCTCATTTGGGTCAACTGTCAACATTATGTATGCTCTTGTGTCAAAGCCTATTTTTTCAAAATTAAGGAGCACGCTTGGCTTCACCAGTCCGGTTTCTATGCAGCTCTTTAGTCTGCCGTGTATCGTGCTTACTGGAAGTTTTAGCTTTCGGGAAAGGGTTGTTAGGGGTGTTCTGCCGTCTGCTCTTAAATAAGTGAGAATTTTTATTTCGGTTTTTTTCATTTTAAACTCCGAGGGGTTTGAAAAGGGGGCGTCGGTTGAGCCCCCTTTGATATGGCTGCGTAGCCTCTATGCCCGCTCAGGTAAATACAGAATCAAGACACAGCTTATTCTTTGTTCTTAAGTTTCTTAAGAAGGCTTAAGTTCGGCTAGTTTTTCGTAAACTGCGGGGAGCCCGTCATATTGCTCATAGTATTCTGGTGCATCTCTTCTCATTTCGTGGGCTGCTCTGATGCCGTTTTTTGTCAAGTGTTCTATTTCTTCTCGTGTTTTGTTTCTTCCTTTTTCATTTAATGCTACCAGCAAGCATAGTACTCGGTGGAGTACCGCATTGTTGTATGTTTTGAATAGGTTTTTTCCTCTTATGTCAACGCCTTCCTCTTTTAGGCAATCAGCTATTTCCATTACGAATGCTTGTCTTTCTGCTGGTTGGAATGTGCCGCAGTATTCTAATAGGTTCGCCGCGTCAAGTATTGGTGGCTGGAGTTCTCTGATGTCTGTATCTAGTACGCCGACACGTGCTGTTATGTACGGGTCGTTAATCATTTGCCATTGCCCCGGGTGTGCGTCTTTGTTGGGTTTCCAGTCTTTTTGTGATTGCAAGTCGTCTATAACTGGCTTGAATAAGTGCATTGCATCCTGCATGCCCACTTGCGCGAGTTTTTTGTACGTCTTTTGCGCAATATCCACGCGATCTAATCCTTTTGTGGGGTAGCGTGAGAGTATGCGGGCCAATACTGGAATGACTTTGAATAGTCCTGATTTGTTTTCTTTTTTTAGTTGTTCTTCAAGTAGTTCTCCTTCTAGATACCGCATTATGTAAATGTACAGTCCATCATGGGGTCTGTCTGTGATGTAGATTGGTTGTGGCGCGATGGCTGTTTCGTCAAGGATGTTTTCTAGCTCTAGTGCTGAGTCCCTTTCATTTTCAAGCTCATCTCTGTTTTCGTTGCCTTTGAATGCGAACGTGCCTGAGAAGAATTTCTTAGCTTTCTTTTTGGTTTCCTGTATCCATGCAGGATGTCGTGACTCGCCTATTCTGCGGGGTGTGCATGTCTGGCGCATTGCTGTAAATGCGTCTTTGCATGCTGTTTCTAGGTCAGAGCGTTTTTGTGCTTTTGCAAGGAGTGCATGGAAGACGTGCATTTCTGTTTTGTTTTCGTGGTCAAGTGCTTCTGCCATCAGCGTTCCTAATTTGCTCCAGTACCATGATTTTTCTGGCCCTGTTATGGAATATAAAGCCGCTACAGACATGTATGCTTCCATGCTTCGCAATTCCAGATTTCGTGATAGAAAACTGCCGATGTTATGCGCGAACCGTTGCAGTTTGGTTGCTGGTGATATCTTTGGTTTTTTTCCTTCTAGCATGTCCAGTGCGTCACGGAGGACAATTAGCCCTTCGTCGTATTTTTTGAGACATAAGTATTCCATCGCAACGTCTAGTGCACTGAGCGGATTTCTTGTTTCCATGGCGCGCTTGAGTACTGCTGCTTTGTCTGGGTGAAATAAGTTGGCATAAAGATCTGTGAGCGTGTATGAAACTTGTTGTGTTCCTTTTGTTCCAAAAGTTGGCGGGGATTCGAGTTCTTTTTCCAGTTTTCTCCTTAGTTTGTAGTCGCTTAGGCGTGTTCTGTCGTTTTCCCTGGTAAAGATTTTTGTGATGATTGTTCCGGTTGCGACAGTAAAAAAAGCTGAAATTGGAGGAAAGCCCCATCTTATTGTTTCCCAGTATGTTGCGTCTGGTTTCCATTGTTCTTGGAAAAGCGGATAAGCGATTGGCCAGGTGGCTAGTGTTGCCAGGCATCCGTTGAATATTGGGTGCTTTGTTAGTGCACTGATTATCTTCCGTCCAAGTCCCATGGTACTACCTTGTAGCGATAACATTTATATATTAAGCTATCGTCGACAAATTGATGAAGCGAAAAGTTATCCAGATAGCGGACAAGACCTTGGTTCTTAGTTTGCCTACTGATTGGGTGAGGCAGTGGGGTGTCAAGAAGGGTGATGAGCTTGATGTTTCAGAATCCGGTCCAAGGCTGATTGCCAGCACTTCAGAGTTTCGTCCTTTGAAGAAGGGCGCGGTTGATGTTTCTAATTCTTCTGAGAGGTCATTAAGATGGCTTTTGTCTTCTTTGCATAAGAAGGGTTATGATGAGATTGAGATCAGGAGCGAAAATCCTTTGCACGCGGTTGTTATTGACCAAATGCTGAAGGATTTGTTTTTGGGTTTTGCTGTTGTGCATCGTTCTGGTTCAACTTGCCTTATTCGTTCTTTGGCAAGGGAACTTGATGACCAGTTGCAGATTATCGTCAGGAGGGCATTTTTGGTTACGCTTGCGTTGGCTGACCAGTCTTTGGAAGCGGCTAAACAGAAAAATTTTGGCCAGTTGAAGGATCTTTTGGAGCTTGAGAAGACGAATAATCAGTTGACTAATTTTTGCGAGCGTATTTTGAACAAGAAAGGTCTTGATGAGCCTGTCAAAACGAGCTTTTTGTACGTTATAATGTGGAATTTGGAGAAGATTGCTGATGATTACAAGTACATTTGCGAGCATCTTGCCTCGAGGAAGAATATTGGGAAGCAGGCTGCTGAATTGTATGATCGCGTTAATAAATTGCTGCGCAATTATTACGAATTGTTTTACAAGTTTGATGTGCAGAAGTTAAGCTTGTTGTCTGATGATTTTAAGCAGTTAAGCAGGGATATCGAGACTGCTTTGTCGAAAAGCGATGATGCGATTGTGCTGTCGCATTTGTACCATGTTGCTTTGAAGACCGTTGACTTTTCCGCTTCTACTTTTGCGCTTAATGATTGACCGCGGGGAGTTGAAGAGGGACCGGCGGTTTGAGGCCCCTCTGGTATTGTTTCAAGAGTCTAGAATTAAGATTGACAGATGTACAATGTCAGTTGTACATCAAGTCCTGTCCTGATTTTTTCTTGTCTTGTGCTGCCTTCTCTTTCTCCTTCGCACGGTCCTGATTCTGCTTTTATTTGGTCGACCGCTTCTGTTCCGTTCATGAAGAATTTGTAGTTTTTGCCCCACGTACCTAGTGTTTGGTTTAGCATTGTGGAGATCATGTCATGCAGTAATTCGCAGGTGTTTAGTCCGCCTTCGCATTGTGTCGCTCCTATCCATTCGCTTGTTGCGAGTGCGCAGTTCTGCAGTAGTTCTCGTGCGCTTCTTTTTGCGCAGCTGACTGATGTTGTTCCCATCATCGTGTTAAGGAAGTTTGCTGCTTGGACGCTTTCTTTTACGCGTTGTGTTTCGCGCGTGGGTGTTTTCGTGAGGATGATGATGGCGAATAATAGTCCTATCGCGAGTAATATGACTATTACGACGAGTCCGAAGATCTCCATTTGAGCGCGCCGGGGGTTCCAAAGGGGGCCGGGCGTTAAGGCCCCCTTGGTATTATTCGCGTAGCCTAAATTATATTCATTGTACATATACATTTACCTCGATTATGCCGAATGCGTAGCTGTCTGCCCATGCGTCGTACAGTAATATTGGGCTTTGTGTTGAGAGCTTGCCTGTGTAGTCTGGTGGTATGTTTTTGTACACGCTCCATTTCTCTTCTCCAGGGAATGCTTCTTCTACTTTTATATCCGCATAGCCGAATTCTGTATAGTAATCGAGCATTACGCTTTCATTTTTTAGTATGAGCTCTGCTAGTTTTGTTAGTTTTATCTTGTCTATGCAGTTGTCTTTTTGGGTGACTAGGAATGAGCAGTCTAGTTCTGGCAGGTAGAGTGATTTTAGCACTATTTGGAACGCGTATTGTTCGCTGGCCTTGATTTTTTCTTTTTGCATCGCTGATTTTTGCACTCCGAAATAGATTACTGAGCCTACTGCGAGGAGGAAGAAAAATACTATGAGTACGCCTACTGTTTCGAACATTTGTATTTGGGAACGTCGGGGTAGTCTAAACGCCATTTAGAACAGCTCCGGACAGCTTTGTCGGGCGTAGTTTCTGTTTTGGCTGTCTAGTTGTTGCATGAGTGGGCTGAGCTGTGCTATTTTGGATTGGTCCAGGTTGGATGAAAGTTCTCTTGCGAGTTTGTGCTGCTGGCAGAGCATTCCTATGACTGTGCTCGGGTCCGCATTTTCACACGGTTTTGATGTGTCGATTGCTCCGTATACGCACCAGTCTCTTCCTGCTCCTGCTGATTTTTCTTGTAGTTCAGCTGCGCGTTCTGCGTATAATTGTGCGACATAGCTGAGCTTTCTGAAAGCCGTGCGCAGGCCGCAGGCATACATTATGTGGTCTTGTGAGAATATTGCTGCGTAGAGGCTTGGGAGTCCGATATAGCTGAGTGTTCTGACGTTTCTGAATTTTGTGTTGTCTTTTTCATAGAATGAGACTCCGTTTGAGTCTATTTTTATTGCGCTGAAGCTTTTCTTTTTGAATGAGTCGTCAAGTGTTGGAGGGTTCGCGTTCAGGAATATGAATTTGGTGTGCTGATAGTCTTCTGCTTTCAGGCTTGTGAGCGTTGTTGTTGTGATGTTTTCGTATTCCATGAATGGAACTAGTTGGTCTTCTTCGCGGAGCAGGGGAATGTGCTTGATTAGTTGATTGAGCAGTGTAAGGTCGCCTTCATTGTAGACGAAGTAGTATTTGAGATTTGGATTTGTTAGATAGAGGAAATTGGTTGCGCGGTAGGGGAGTTTGAGTTCTTGTGCCCAGACTTTTATTTTTCGTTCTTTAAGAATGTCTGGCGCGAAGAGTGATTTGTCTCCGAATGAGCGTGGTGCGCGTCCTATTCTGAAGTCGCAGTCGCATCCTTCTGAGCATTCGAATGCTATGCCTTGTGGTGGTACTGGCAGTGATTGCGCTGTGCCTTTGCTGACTATTGCTCCTGTGAATATGTTTTCAATGTCTGTTGCGAGTGTTAATTGCAGTCTTTCTTGGCTTATCGCGCGCTGTTTTTGTGTTACTGTGAAGAAGAATGCAAGTATTAATCCGCCGGCTATCAAAATAAATATCCAGTGAAATTGCATTTCAAACGCCTTTTTTCTGCGAGGAAAAAAGACCAGCTGAACGTAGTTCAGCGCTGCCTTTTTTCTCAGATAGCTGTCTGAACTGCGCTCAGCACGTTTTCTTCTATGAAAAGGGGGCCCCGAGCTCCCGAAGGAGCTCGTGGGCTTGCGGTCGTTTCTCATTGTGATTTCCATTCTGAGATTTTTGCTTTTTTGCCCGTGCCTTCCATGCGCACTGTGATTTTTCCTGTGTTTGGTATGCAGATGTAGCCTGCATCTACTTGGATATCTGGAAGTAGTGGTATGTCTTGGCTGCGTGGGATGGTGAACACGTTTGCTGATTTGATCAGGCACGCGTCTTGCGCCCAGCCTGCTATGATTTCTTGTGTTGGAAGGATTAGTTTTGGTGTTGTTTTCGCGCAGTCTATCGCATCAAAGAAGCATACTCCTTGGTATTTGCTGGGCAGTTTTAGTTCGACTTTGCGTACTGTTCCATAATCGCGTTTGACTCCTTCGACCGCTATTTCTAGGTCTGTTCTGAAGTCGACTTCCATGACTTGTTCTTGGCGGTCGATGAAGTACGTGATTGCTTTGTAGCCGTAGGTTATGATTAAGACGAAAATCAGCCCTGCGAGTATGAAGACGAATACTTGCCCGATGATTTGTCCTTTTCTATTTTTTGTGCTTATGCTTTCCATAGTGTTCGAGTTCTGTTTCTAGTTCTGCTTTGTGCTCGTGGTAGTATTTTGCTGTTATCTTGAGTCTTCTGAAGAGTTCTTCCATTTCTGCTTTTGTGAGCAGTCCTGCTTTCATCATCTTCCAGCGCGCGAGGAGTTCTGTGCGGTCTTCATCTTTTAGTTCCTCAAGCATGGCTCTGAGTCGTTGTAATGGCTGTTCTGGTTTGATGTGTTCCTTGTGCGCTATTTTTCGCAAGCGCTCGATTGCTTCTGCGAATTTCCTTGATGGGAGCGGCTTTTTCTTGATTGCTTTTTCCAGTGATATCCAGTCTTTTTCTGGGATTTCTTCTTCTTTTGCGAATTTTTTGAGTTTTGCGATTTCTTCTGCTGTGCTGATTTTTTCTTCCGCGATTGCTGGTCTTTCTTTTTCAGCAAGGGCTGGTTTCTTTTTCTTTTCTTCTTGTGCTTTGGCATAAATGTAGACGCCGTATCCCGCGCCGGCTATCAGCAGGAGTATGAACAGCACCCAGAGGAATGTTAGGAAAATGCTTGTCGGATGGCTTGCCGGGTCTGTTGGGCTTGTGCCTTTTTCCAGTTCTACTCCGTCTTTCCATCCGTCTCCATCTGTGTCTTTTTTGGTTGGGTTTGTGCCTTGCGTGAACTCTTGGAGGTTTGTAAGCCTGTCTTTGTCCGGGTCTGCGTCTGCTGCTGCTTCTGGGCATTGGGTGCATCCAAAGTGGTCCATTCTCCACTTGTCGTTTATTTCATCTCCCAGGCTGAACTGTTGTGATAGTCCGCACCCTTTTTCATTGGCTGTGTCGTCTGCTGGTGTTCCTGGGCATTCATCTGAATCATCCAAAACTCCGTCGTGGTCTTCGTCTCCTGCTGGTTCTGAGCTGCATGTTTTGGTGTCTGGCTTGCAGTGGAGTTCTTCTAGGCAGTCTGTGTTTTCAGAGCAGGTTTTGCCTTCTTCGCATTTTTCGCATGGTCCTCCGCAGTCCACGTCTGTTTCGCCTTCAGTAAGCAATTTGTCTGCGCATGGAGGCGCGTCTGTGCACGTGTTTTCTTTGATGTCGCAGTATTCTGTTGCGCAGTCAGTGTCTATTATGCAGCGCTGGTCTTTTTCGCATTTCGTGCAGGTTTGCCCTCCGCAGTCAACGTCTGATTCAAGGCCGTTCATATAGCCGTCTTCACAACTTGCTACCTTGCACGCTTCATCTTGGCAGTAGTTTGTCGCACAGTCGCCGTTTTCTTTGCATTTTTTGTTTTCTGGGCACCCGTCGCATTCTCCTCCGCAGTCGACATCTGATTCGTTTGCGCCTTGTTCTCCGTCTCCGCATTCTCCTGGCTGTTGAGAAATGTCCACTCTGACTCCGTCGCTTTCCATTATTTCGCTTTCAAGTCCCACTCTGTTGACGGCTTTGACGGCGAATTTGTAGCGTTTGTTGTTTGTGAGCAGCAATGTTGAGCCGTTTGGTTTTGTTTTGATGTAGGAATATTCTCCGTTTGTGATGTTGCTGACGTAGTCTTTGAACTCTATCTTGTTGTCTGCCTGCCCTTTTAGCGTGATGAGGTAGTGTGATATTCCGCTTTCTTCGTCTTTTGCATTGTATGCTACTCTTATCTTGTTTTTCGACCAGGTGATGTCCGGGTCTTCTATTATTGAGCCGTCGTCTTTTACGTATTCCATTGCTGGTGGTGTTGTATCTACGATGACTGGTATTTCTATGACTTCTGAGTGTTCTCCTGAGACGTGTGTGCATTTTACGAAATACGTGTATGGGCCGGGCGAGCTTACGGTGATTTTTTGTGATTGTGTGTAGCTTGACGTGCAGGCTCCCATGCATTTTGTGGTGTCGTCTTCTTGCTCTCCGAAATGGCAGAAGACGCGTTTGTTCGCTACAACGCCGATCGTGAAGTTTGTTGTGCCGAAGCCTTGTGGAGTGCTGCTTGTTACGTTTAGCGGCAGTGTTAGGTCTATTGTGAAGCTGACTTTTTTTGGCTGTGTTAATAGCTGGTTTTTGCCTTTGCAGACGACCCAGTAGTCGTGTGTTTTTTTCTCTGTGACGTTTACGTCTGCTCCAAGGCTTTCTTTTGGCATGGTGTCAAATCCGGGGAAGAGTCCTTCCATGTTGGCGAAATTGCTGATGGCTGATGAGTATTTGCAGAAGCCTGGCTTGTTGAGTTGCGCTTTGAGTGTTGTGACGTAGATTTCTTGGTCTGGGTAGTATTGTTCTGCGATTACTGCTGGCTCTGCGAATGCTTTTTTGAAGATTGGTGGGTCTGGATCTAAGGTTAGGTTGAATGTTCTTTGTACTATTCCGAAGCCGTAGTCTTCAAAGTCGCAGTAAACGTGCAGCGGGTGTGGATTGATATCGCCGTAGTTGATATTGAGTCCGCTGGACGTGTGGATTGTGTCTAGTCCTTCCATTTGTTTGAAGAATTCGAAGTCTGCGCTGCTTGGTGCTGTGGGCGCGTCGAAGACGTATGCGCATTTTGCGGGAAGCTGTGTTTCTGCGCTTGTGTTGAATATCGAATAGGCCGTTACTCCAAAGGTTGGCTGTAATAATCTTATTCCTGGTTTGGCTATTGATACGAAAAAGCTGCTTTCTTTGTAGATGTTGAGTGCGTTATAGCCTTGTGCGTCTATTATTAAGGTGTATTTTCCGCCGATAATCTTGTCTACTTTTGCCGTGTAGGTTATGTTGTTGGTGGTTTTTGTGCTGTTTGTGATGATTCTTCTTGTTTCTTTTTTGACGTATGGGTCTTCGAAGGTTTCAAGGACTAGTGTGAGGTTGTTTAGAGTGGCTGGCTTGCTGAAATTTATTTCTATGTCTACTAGTGTTTTGTTTATGACGCTTCTGTCTGCTGGCGAGACGCTGACGTTCGCTAAGTCTGGATCGGCGATTAGGGTGAATGATAGTGCTGGGTTGAAGTAGATGTTTTGGTCGTTGTGGCCGTTTATGGTGAAGTTGTACGTGCCTTGCAGGTCTGCTATTGGTGTGAATGAGTGCGCTTCTTTTGCGCCTGGGTTGAGCTGGGTGAGTGAGATTGAGCCTGCTTCCGGATGCCTGATATCTGCAAACGTTACTGTTGTTGGTTCGTCAAAGGTGAAGAGGAAGGCTGGTCTTTTTGCTGAGGTGTAGATTGTTTTTCCTATTACTCTTCCGCCTGTGACGGTGAAGTTCAGGAGTGTTGGTCCGTTGCACTTTTCGCAGGCGTAAACATCTATGTCTCGTAATATTTCAACGTTGTTTGCTGCGTCTCTGCTGTAGAAGGTTATTGTGTTGTTGCCCAGCTCTAGTTTTGCCAGTGTTTTGTTGCCGATTTTTAGTGCGGCGTTTTTTACGATGAGTTGTGTCGTGTTGACTGCTATGCCGAATGCTTTCGCGTCTGCGCACGTGTTGGTTTCGTTTTGCACGCAGAGGTATGTTCTGTAGCCTGGTTTTCCTGCGTAGTTGACTGGCGCGCTTGAATAGCTGGTTTTGTCGAATATTCTGATGTTTAGGAGGTCTACTCTTCCTGCAAGGCCTGTTGGTATGAGTGTTGTGATGGGTGGGAAGTAGTCTTGTTCGCAGGTTTTGTTTCCGTATGCACAGTCTTGGAATCCTGCTCCGATGTTGCCGTCCGCGTTTTTGACGCAGCCGGTTTCTCTGGTGTGGTGGCAGACTCCTATTTCGCATATGTCCTCGCTTTCTATTTCGATTGTGTTGTCTGGTTCGAGCTTGATTCCGCCTTCCGGTGATCCGCATTGCATTTCCGTGTAATCAGCGCATGTCGCCTCGTCGCAGGTTTTGCTTCGTTTTCTGTCTTTGTCGTAGAAGCATGGGTATAATTCTGTGCTAAGTGCTGTGCTTTTTTCTTCTCTGCAAGTGTCCCAGATGGTGCTGGTGACGTTTGCGTTTTCCATGGCAGATGTTCCCTTTTTGTCGCACAGCGCGCAGTTGTTGTAGCGATTGTCAACGCACACTCCTATTCCGAGGTCTTCAAATACGGGTTTCCATCTGCATTCTCCTGCTCCGCAGTTGTCGTTTTCGCATGCGTTTCTGCTTTTATAGTCATAGCAGGTCATTCTTGGATCGCAGCTGTAGCATTTGTTCGGAGTTGTGATGCTTCTGTCATGGAAACAGTATTTTGGAACAAATCCTAATTCTTCGCACGCGTCTTCTCTTGCGTACAGGCCGAATGGGTCAAATTCTATTCCGCAGGGTTCGCGTCGTGCGCATCTTGCTCCGTTTTCGTCTGAGATGCAGTATTCTTTTTGCTTGATGTCGCATGCCGTTTGCGGGGCTGGCTCTGTGAGCAGGTTGAGGTCGTTGCACTGCCATGCTTTGTTGAATCTTGTTGCGAACGTTAAGTCTATTGTTCTGTCAAATGCGGTTTCAAATAATGTGGCGTTGTTTTGTACATAGCCGAATTTTTTGAGGTATTCTGCGTATTGTTCGTATGAGAAGTCGTTCAGGCAGAATACTTCTTTTTTTTGCTGCCAGCACTCAATGTCTCCTGCGTTTCCTATTGCCGTTGCTGGTTCTCCTTCGCCAGCTACTGTGTAATGCGCATTGATCAGGTAGGTGTAGTCTTTTTTGAATTCTAATTCTGAGTCTTCGTCTGTGAAGACTGTTGTTGGAGGAATTTCCGCTATTGTTTTGAAGTCTGTGCAGTCTGCTCCTGTGCAGCGTGATATGGTGATGTAGTCTGATGCGCAGGGCAGGGTGAAGCTGATGATGAGCGCTTTGGTATTTTTTACTGGAGTTATCGTGATGTCTTCTGGTGGTGGTCTGTACGCTGGGCTTCCGCATCCCGAGACTATTGGCGCGCAGTCTCCTGGGCAAGTGGATGGTGTTTCTGTTGCTTGGCAGATTCCGTCTCCGCATAGTCCTGGGCCTTCTGGCACTAGTGCTGCTTCGCAGTGGTCGCTGCACGTGATGCTCAGGCTGGGTGGTGGTCCTGCGAAGTTGAAGCCGAGTGCTGCGCATTCTGCTGCTGTTGTGAAGCTGCCGTTCTTCAGTATTGGATCGCAGCAGCAGCCGACTGCTGCTGGTTGTGCGTTTACAAAGAGAGGGATGACTAGCAAGAACGCGATTGCCGTTGTTATGATGATTAATGTCCTACTTCGCATATTGCTGCCTGCATTGGTATGTCTTGGAACACGATTTCTTCTGAGTCAAACCATTCGTCTGGATGCGCGCTTCTGTCTTTTGCGTATATGATGATGCTTACGCGGTCGAATGTGGGCGCGTCTCGCGGGATTCTGTCATTTTCGCTTCCTGGAATGTAGACTGTGAAGTTTACTGGGTCTTCGTCTGGGTCTGATGCTCTTAGCTTAATTATTGGAAGTGTTTCTGTTGCGCACTGGTCTTCAAACTCTATTTGTGATTCTGTATCGCTGATTCTGACGATTTTTATTCTGGTGCCGACTCCATCGGGCGTGACGTGGAGAGTAACTCCTCTTAGAGGAGAAGTGTCGATTTTCCATAATGCTGGTTTTCGGTTTTTTCTTGGTATCCAGAACTCGAATGGTTTGTTTCCTACCATGCTTTGCGCGTCCTTGACTATGATGAAGCTGTTGTGGCCGTATGGCAGGATTGTTGTTGTGAATTCTCCTCTGCTTTGCGGCGTATACGCGACGTCTGTTACATCTCCATCTATCATTGTTTTGATAGTGTAGTAGATAGTTACTAGTCTGACTGGAATTCTGATGGCGAAGTCTTTGAGTATTGTTTTGTCTCCGCCCGGCGTGGCGACTTCTATTGGCCAGAGCAGTACTATGCTGATTTGTTGTTCTCCGAATCTGCCTGTCTGGATGAATTTTTCGACTTGTTCTTTTTCTGCGAATAACATTGAGGCTTCGGCGATGCCTGAAGTTATTGAGTATCCTTTTTCTTCGAATGTTTTCCAGTTGGCGCAGTCTGCTGTGCGTTTTGCGATGAACTCTTCGAGGTTTTCTTGGATGCTTCCTTCGACTTTTTTGCGTTCTGCGTCTTGGCTTATTTTGTAGAGTGGCGGTAGCTTGCTGATGCCGTAGTATCCTGTGAAGATGGTGCTGCCATCTGGCAGGTAGGGGAATCCTTCGAACGGATAGGGTGGTGGTTCTGAATAGAATAAGCATGTTCTGTTTTGCCTGCATCCCACTTGGCCTACGTTTTCAAATGGGGGATGTGCTAAAAATGATACGTCAAGGATTCCGAGGTCCGGGTCTGTGTACTTGACGTACTTTTCTCCTTCTCCTTCGATGTGGTCTGGTGTTAGTCCTCCTTGTTTTTTGTA